>NZ_CWKH01000003.1:901928-1202571 GCF_001245615.1 Mycolicibacterium neworleansense | reverse complement strand
CCAGTGGATCCCGGCCGGCGCACCCGGCAGCAACTGGGCTGCGCCGGTGGCGCAGAACGGCGCCGCCACCGAATACGTCGGCAGGCGCCGCGCCCCCGAATCGACGCCCGCGGCAACTCCGGCCCCCGAATCCGCCCCGGCGCCCGAACCGACTCCCGCGCCCACCCCGGCTCCCGCCATGTCGCCAGGTCAGGCCCCTGAGCCACCCCGCGGCCGGCATTCCGCCGCAGCCGAGACCGCCGATCCCGGTCGGCCCTCGCCTGCACATTCCCCGGCATTGGCCACCGAATCGTCGCAACCGCCGGAGCCGCCGCGGCGGGCCTCGCGGCACCGCAGCGAAGCCGAGCCCGAGCCGGCGAACGGGCATCATGCCGACGGGCAGTCCGTGAACGAGCTGCTCGCACGGTTTCAGTCCGCCCCTGCTGAAGGCGGGCGTCGCAGGCGCCGCGAGGAGTGAGCTAGTCTCGTGACGACCGTCCGGTACCCGCAAAGCGGGACTGGAACGAGAAAACTATTCATCCTGTGAGGTCGTCTGCGATGGAGCAGCCCCCTGCAAACGGGTGGTCCCCTCCTGAGGGATTACGTCCCGCGCGGCTCAGTGTCGGCATCATTTCGGCCGGCCGGGTCGGCACGGCGCTCGGCTATGCCCTGGAGCAGGTCGAGCACGTGGTGGTGGCCTGCAGCGCGATCTCCGAGGCGTCGCGGCTGCGGGCGCAGCGCCGGCTGCCCGAGACCGCGATCCTTCCCGTCCCCGACGTGGCGCAACGGGCGGAACTCCTGTTGTTGACCGTCCCGGATGCCGAGCTGCCGTCTCTGGTGTCCGGCCTGGCCGCCACCGGTGTGGTCCGGCCCGGCACGATCGTGGTGCACACCTCCGGCGCGAACGGGGTCGCGGTGCTGGCCCCGCTGACCGAGCAGGGGTGCATCCCGCTGGCCGTCCATCCGGCGATGACGTTCACCGGCTCCGACGAGGACATCGCACGGCTGCCCGACACCTGCTTCGGCATCACCGCGGCCGACGAGGTCGGTTACGCGATCGGGCAGTCGCTCGTGCTGGAGATCGGCGGCGAGCCGTTCCGGGTGCCCGAGCATGCCCGGACGCAGTACCACGCGGCGCTGGCCCATGCCAGCAATCACCTCGTCACCCTGGTGCTCGACGCGGTCGACACGCTGCGGGCCTCCCTGCGCGGTCAGGAACTGCTCGGTCAGGAACTCGTCGTCGACGCGCCCGGTGGCCTGCCCGAACGGGTGGTGGGCCCGCTGGCCCGGGCCGCGCTGGAGAACGCGCTGCAACGCGGTCAGGCCGCGTTGACCGGGCCTGTTGCCCGCGGCGACGCGGCCGCCGTCGGCGCGCACCTGGACGCGCTACACGCATTGGATCCCCAACTGGCCCAGGCGTATCGGGCCGATTCACTGCGTACCGCCCAACGCGCCCACGCGCCCGCGAGCGTGCTCGCAGTCTTGGAAACAGGCCCGGAAACCAGCCCCGAAACGAGTCAAGGATGACCCACAGCAACCCACCGAAGTTCGTCGCAGGCGAGCTGAACGTCTACTCGGCACCCGCCGATGTCGCAGCGGTCACCCGCGCCCTGCGAACCAGCGGGCGCCGGGTCACCTTGGTACCCACCATGGGTGCGCTGCACGAGGGTCACCTGACGCTGATCCGTGCGGCCAAGCGGGTTCCCGGTGCGGTCGTGGTGGTGTCGATCTTCGTCAATCCGCTGCAGTTCGGCGCGGGAGAAGATCTCGACGCCTACCCGCGCACGTTGGACGAGGACCTGGCCGCGCTGCGCGCCGAAGGGGTCGAGATCGCCTTCACCCCAACCGGTTCGGCGATGTACCCGGACGGGCCGCGCACCAGCGTGCAGCCCGGACCGGTCGGTGGCGAACTCGAAGGGGCCTCGCGCCCAGGTCATTTCGCCGGGGTGCTCACGGTCGTGCTCAAGCTGCTCCAGATCGTCCGGCCGGACCGGGCCTTCTTCGGTGAGAAGGACTATCAGCAACTGGCCCTGATCCGGCAGATGGTCGCCGATCTCAACATCGACGTGCAGATCGTCGGGGTTCCCATCGTCCGGGAGTCCGACGGCCTGGCGATGTCGTCGCGTAACCGCTATCTCGACGCCGACGAGCGTGAACAGGCGGGCGCGCTGTCGGCGGCGCTGCTGGCCGGCAAGTACGCCGCCCGGCTGGGCCGAACTCGTCTGCTGGACAACATCTCCGTCGACATCGGAGCATCCGCGGGCATCGACGGACACCCCCGCGTCGGCGACGGCGACAACCATGAACTGCCCTGGAGGAACTGATGCAACGCACCATGCTCAAATCCAAGATCCACCGCGCCACGGTGACGCAGGCCGACTTGCACTACGTGGGCTCGGTGACCATCGACGCCGATCTGATGGAGGCGGCCGATCTGCTCGAAGGCGAGCAGGTGACGATCGTCGACATCGACAACGGTGCCCGGCTGGTGACATATGCCATCACCGGTGAGCGTGGCACCGGCGTGATCGGGATCAACGGTGCCGCAGCGCATCTCATCCACCCGGGCGATCTGGTCATCCTGATCGCCTACGGAGTGATGGAGGATGCCGAGGCCCGCGCCTACCAGCCGCGGATCGTGTTCGTGGACGCCGAGAACAAGCAGATCGATCTCGGCGACCACAGCCATGACCCCGCGTACGTCCCCGAGGACGCATCCGAACTGATGTCGCCGCGCTGATGCTGCTCGCCATCGACGTCCGTAACACCCACACCATCGTCGGGTTGATCTCCGGTTCGGGTGATCATGCGAAAGTGGTGCAGCAGTGGCGGATCCGGACCGAATCCGAGGTGACCGCCGATGAGTTGGCGCTCACCATCGACGGGCTGATCGGTGATGCCGCGGACGAACTGACCGGGGCTGCCGGGCTGTCCACCGTGCCCTCGGTGCTGCATGAGGTGCGGCTCATGCTCGAGCAGTACTGGCCGGCCGTGCCGCATGTGCTGATCGAGCCCGGCGTGCGTACCGGCATCCCGCTGTTGGTCGACAACCCCAAGGAGGTCGGCGCCGACCGGATTGTGAATTGCCTTGCCGCCTACCACAAATACGGCACCGCCGCGATCATCGTCGACTTCGGCTCGTCGATCTGCGTCGACGTGGTGTCGGCCAAGGGGGAGTTCCTGGGCGGCGCGATCGCACCCGGCGTGCAGGTGTCCTCCGACGCCGCGGCCGCCCGCTCGGCCGCGCTGCGCCGGGTCGAACTGACCCGTCCACGCTCGGTGATCGGCAAGAACACCGTCGAATGCATGCAGGCCGGTGCGGTTTTCGGGTTTGCCGGACTGGTCGACGGGCTGGTCAACCGGATCCGCGAGGACGTCGACGGCTTCTCCGGCAGCGATGTGGCGGTGGGGGCAACCGGCTACACCGCACCGTTGGTGCTGCCCGACCTGCGCACGGTCGAGCACTACGACCGTCACCTGACCCTCGACGGCCTGCGCCTGGTGTTCGAGCGCAACCGCGACAGCCAACGCGGCCGGCTCAAGCCGGCCAGATGATCAGAAGAACGTCCGCACCAATGAGATGACCCGGTCTTCGTCGTCGAGCACCGGGATCAGCTGCCACTTGTCGAACGTCGTGCACGGGTGCGAGATTCCGAACGGCAGCCACGCTCCCACCGGCGCCTGATCCTCGTCGCCCAGTTCAACGAAGGCGTGCTGGTCGTTGAGTCTGACCACCGAACTGCCTGGCAGGCTCAGCGGCACCGGCAGCCCGGCATCGAAGGACACGTCACGACGGCCCATCGTCACCAGCGCCAGTCCGGGTTCGGGCCGCGACGCCACCTGCGCCCACACCTGCAGGGCGGGCCGCAGCTCAAGCGGTGAGGTCCGGGCATAGAGGCCGTTGTCGTGGGTCAGGTAGCACCCGCTGCGCAGGATCGTGCGCACCGACATCCCGGCCGGCCAGCCGCCGGCGAGTTCGTCGGCGACCGCATCGGGATAGGTACTGCCGCCGGCGGTGACGATCACGGTGTCGGCCTCGAACAAATGCGCCAGCCGTACAGTCGCGGCCCGCATGTCCCGAAGATAGGCCCGCACCCCGTCGACGGCATCCGGGCTCACATCCTGTCCGGTGGACGCCTCATAGCCGGCCACCCCGACCAGCCGCAGCCGTGGACTCGCGGCCACTGCGCGGGCCACGGCATCGATCTCGGCGTCGGTGCGGCAGCCGGTCCGGCCACCGGCCATCCCGACCTCGACACACACATCGAGCCGCCGCCGCGCCCCGGCCAGCCCCGCCGTCATCAATTCGACCCCGGCAGGAGAATCGACCCAGCACACCGCGTGAAAGTCCGGATCCGCATCGAGTTCGGCCGCCAGCCAGGCCAGGCCCGCGAGGTCGACGACCTCGTTGGCCAGCACCACGTCGCGGGCACCGAATGCCCGGAAGACCCGGACCTGGCTGATGGTCGCGGCGGTGACGGCGCATGCACCCGCCCCGAATTGGCGGGCCAGCAGCTGCGGGGCCATATGGGTCTTGCCGTGCGGCGCCAATTCGACGCCGCGGTCGGTACACCAATTCGCCATTGTTGTGAGGTTGTGCACAAGCGCGGATTCCCGCAGAACGCATACCGGACCTGAGGGACCCGACGGTCCGTCGTCGAAGAAAGCCGGGCGCGATGAGCTGACCTGCGCCGCAGTCTGCCCCCACCAGGTCGCGGGGATGCCCTTGAACCGCCAGTCGAGTGGCTCGTGGTCGAGGGCGGCCAGCTTGTCGGCGTGCAATTGTGCGCTCACGTGTTCATTTAAGCTGGCATTCTGTGAGCCCAGCCGATCGCGATGACGCGTCCCAGTCCCAGGCCGACCTGCCCGAGCAGTTCCGGATTCGTCAGGCCAAGCGGGAACGGCTGCTGGCCGAGGGGCGCGAGCCCTATCCGGTAACCGTCCCGCGCACGCACACGCTTGCCGAGCTTCGCAGCGCCCACCCGGACCTGGCCGCCGACACCCAGACCGGCGAGATGGTCGGCGTCTCGGGCCGGGTGGTGTTTGCCCGGAATTCCGGCAAGTTGTGCTTCGCGACGTTGCAGGAGGGCGACGGCACCCAGTTGCAGGCAATGATCAGCCTGGCCCAGGTGGGCCAGGAGTCCCTCGATGCGTGGAAGGCCGACGTCGACCTCGGCGACATCGTCTTCGTCCACGGCGAGGTGATCAGCTCCAAGCGCGGTGAGCTCTCGGTGCTCGCCGATTCGTGGCAGATGGCGGCCAAGGCATTGCGGCCGCTTCCGGTTGCTCACAAGGAAATGAGCGAAGAAACCCGAGTGCGTCAGCGCTACGTCGATCTCATCGTGCGGCCCGAGGCGCGCAGCATCGCGCGGCAGCGGGTCGCCGTCGTGCGGGCCGTGCGTTCGGCACTGGAACGGCGCGGTTTCCTCGAGGTCGAGACGCCGATGCTGCAGACATTGGCCGGCGGGGCCGCGGCCCGGCCGTTCATCACCCATTCCAATGCGCTCGACGTCGATCTGTACCTGCGCATCGCACCGGAACTGTTCCTCAAACGTTGCATCGTCGGTGGATTTGACCGGGTTTTCGAGTTGAATCGGAACTTTCGCAACGAAGGTGTCGATTCCACGCACTCGCCGGAATTCTCGATGTTGGAGACATATCAGGCCTACGGTGACTACAACGATTCCGCGGTAGTCACGCGCGAACTTATTCAAGAAGTTGCCGACGAGGCGATCGGAACCCGTCAGGTGCCATTGCCTGATGGCACTATCTACGATCTCGACGGGCAATGGGACACATTGGAAATGTATCCTTCGTTGTCCGAGGCGCTCGGTGAGGAGATCACGCCCGACACATCAGTTGAGTACTTGTGGCGTATTGCCGAGGGGCTCGAGCTTGAGATTCCGCGTGACCGTGGCTATGGGCACGGAAAATTGGTCGAAGAACTCTGGGAACACTCCGTGGGCGAGAAGCTGTGGGCGCCGACGTTCGTGCGCGACTTCCCGGTGGAGACCTCACCGCTGACCCGGGCTCACCGCAGCATTCCGGGCGTGACCGAGAAATGGGACCTCTACATTCGGCGTTTCGAACTGGCCACGGGATATTCCGAACTCGTCGACCCGGTAATCCAGCGGGAGCGGTTCGAAGCCCAGGCTCGCGCCGCCGCCGCAGGCGATGACGAAGCAATGGTTCTCGACGACGATTTCCTCGCCGCATTGGAGTACGCGATGCCACCGACCACTGGTACCGGAATGGGTATCGATCGGTTGTTGATGGCGTTGACGGGGTTGTCTATTCGGGAGACTGTTTTGTTCCCGATTGTTCGTCGTCACAGTAGCTGAGCCAGAGCAACCGAACAGTCTGATCCACGTCTTGTTGGAAATGTGCGCGTTTTGTGGCACATTAGGGCGCGGGTGCATGGATACTCAGCGGTAGTCACCAATGCGTAAGCAGAAGGGTTCGGTGCGGGGTAATGGCGAAGAAAGTGACCGTCACGTTGGTCGACGATTTCGACGGTGAAGCAACCGCTGATGAGACCGTTGAATTCGGCCTCGACGGCGTCACCTATGAGATCGACCTTTCCTCCAAGAATGCCACCAAGCTCCGTAACGATCTGAAGCAGTGGGTCGAGGCCGGACGCCGGGTCGGCGGGCGCCGGCGCGGATCATCGGCCAGGAGGATGCCGTCAAGGCCGTCTCCAAGGCGATCCGCCGCACCCGCGCCGGTCTGAAGGACCCGAAGCGTCCGTCGGGCTCGTTCATCTTCGCCGGCCCGTCCGGTGTCGGTAAGACCGAGTTGTCCAAGGCGCTGGCCAACTTCCTGTTCGGTGACGACGACGCGCTCATCCAGATCGACATGGGTGAGTTCCACGACCGCTTCACCGCGTCGCGGCTGTTCGGTGCCCCTCCGGGATACGTCGGCTACGAAGAGGGCGGCCAGCTCACCGAGAAGGTGCGCCGCAAGCCGTTCTCCGTCGTGCTGTTCGACGAGATCGAGAAGGCCCACCAGGAGATCTACAACAGCCTGTTGCAGGTCCTGGAGGACGGCCGTCTCACCGACGGTCAGGGCCGCACGGTCGACTTCAAGAACACGGTGTTGATCTTCACCTCCAACCTGGGCACTTCCGACATCAGCAAGGCTGTCGGACTGGGCTTCAGCCAGGGTGGTGGCGAGAACAACTACGAGCGGATGAAGCAGAAGGTCAACGACGAGCTCAAGAAGCACTTCCGGCCTGAGTTCCTCAACCGCATCGATGACATCATCGTGTTCCACCAGCTGACGCAGGACGAGATCATCCAGATGGTCGACCTGATGATCGGCCGGGTCGGCAACCAGCTCAAGGCCAAGGACATGGCCATGGAGCTGACCGACAAGGCCAAGGCCCTGCTGGCCAAGCGTGGCTTCGATCCGGTGCTGGGTGCCCGCCCGCTGCGGCGCACCATCCAGCGCGAGATCGAGGACCAGCTGTCGGAGAAGATCCTCTTCGAAGAGCTCGGCCCCGGTCAGCTGGTGACGGTCGATGTCGAGGGCTGGGACGGCGAAGGCGCCGGCGAGGACGCGAAGTTCACGTTCTCCGGTGCGCCCAAGGCGGCCGGCTCCGACGGTCCGGATCTGGCCAAGGCCGCAGCCACCGCGGAATAAGTTCATCCGAGAAACGCCCCCGCCATTTCCGGCGGGGGCGTTTTTCGAATGCGCGATGGGGTGATTTCCTGCGCTGTGGTTAGGATGCTGCTGTAATCGACAGGCAAAAGGAATCTGGTGAGACTCCAGAACGGCCGCGCCACTGTTAACAGTCAGACCCTTACCTGTCACGACACGGACTGGGACGCGAATTCCCGGAAAGGACCTCTCGATGACTTCCACTGACGCGCGCAAGGGCCAGGCCCGGCCGATCGACCTGTCGGCGACCAAGGCGGTGCTCTGGCTGACCCTCACTGCCTTCGTGGCGCTGCTGGCCCTGTACTTCGTCGGGATGGACCAAGGCGCAACGTCCGTTCTGGGCAACAACACCTACGTGCACGAGTTCGTGCATGACGCGCGGCACCTGCTCGGGTTCCCCTGCCACTGACCCGCGGTCGAGACAACCGAGTCAATGGAAAAACAGATCATCGGGCGCGGCATTCTGGCCGGCGCCCTGGCTGGCGTGTTCGCCTTCATCTGGGCGAAGCTCCTGATCGAGCCGATCATCGGTCGAGCGATCGATTTCGAGAGCGGCGTCGGTGCGGCACATGAGGCGGCAGAGCATTCACATGGTGCCGGCGGGCATTCCCACGGCGGCGGCGAAAGTGCCGAGGTGTTCACCCGCGGCGTGCAGTCCAACATCGGCATGGGTTTCGGCGTCCTGATCTTCAGCGTGGCGATGGGCGCCCTGCTGGCCGTCGTGTTCTGCGCGGTGTACGGCCGGGCGAACGTGTCCGCGCGGGCGTTGGCGGCGCTGACAGCCGGCGGCATGCTGGTCTCGCTGTGGATCGTCCCGGCGCTCAAGTACCCGCCCAATCCTCCGGCGGTCAGCCTTGAGGAGACCATCCAGCAGCGCACCCTGCTGTACCTGCTGCTGGTCGTACTCTCGGCGGCGTTGTTCGTCGGTTCGGTCCTGCTGGCCCGCCGGCTCATGCCGAAGCTGGGGGCGTGGAATGCCGGCTTGATCGGCGCCGCGGACTACGTGGTGTCGATGGCTGTGGTGTTCCTGATCCTGCCGGGCATCCATGAGACCCCGTCGGCGTTCCCGGCCGACGACCTCTACGAGTTCCGGTTGTATTCGCTGGGCACCCAGGTGGTGATCTGGGTGACGCTCGGGCTGGTGTTCGGGGCGCTGGCCGCCAAGGTGCTCGAGGGCAAACGGGAGCAACTGGCCGCGTGAGTGAGGTCGTCCGGCTGACGTTGGTGTCACATGCCATGACCGATGCCACGGCGGCCGGACGATTTCCCACCGATGAGCCGCTGAATGCGTTGGGTCATCGCCAAGCTGATGCCGCCGTCGAACTGGGCGTCATCGATGCCGCGTACTGCGGGCCGGAGAAGCGTGCCCGCCAGACCGCGGAGCTTCTGGGCGTCTCGGCGAACGTCGAACCCCGACTGGCCGATCTGGACTTCGGGAGCTGGCGTGGCGGTGTGCTGGGCGGGGTGCAGCCCGCGGACCTGGCGGTCTGGCTGACCGATCCGGCGCGGGCACCGCACGGCGGCGAATCCGTCGTCGATCTCGTCAACCGGGTGCAGGGTTGGCTGGACAGCCTTTCCCGCCAGCGAGGGCGGCTGGTCGCGGTGACCCACCCGGCGGTGGTCCGGGCGGCCATCCTGGCTGTGCTGGATGCACCGGCGAAGTCGTTCTGGCGCATCGATATTGCGCCGCTGAGCCGCACCGTGATGCATTTCCGCGGCCATGCCTGGACCCTGCGGAGCTAGTGCCCCACCGGTACCATCGCGAACGCTCGCTTGGCGATCGACAGCAGCCATCCCGCCGCCGTAGGGCTACGGAACTTCGGCCAGTTCAGCTGGAAACTGAACACCCACGGCTGCCCGGTGTAGTCCACCGCGTACCAGCTGAAGGTCAGGTCGCCGGGCAGGTTGCCGCCTTTGGCGCCGATGTAGCGCCACTTCGCCGGATCCGGGTCGATGCCCGGTAGCGCCGACAGGATGTCCTTCACCGGCGCGGCCGGCCCGACGGCGGAGGCCTGCAGGGCCGCATGCACTCGGCAGATGTCGGCGGCGCTGGCGAACCACTCCAGGCCGTCGTTGGAGGCCGGGGTGTGGGTGCGGTTCGGATCCGGGTCGTAGGGGCGGGCATTGGTCTGCTGCAGCAGTGCCACCCGGTCGGCGGGGGAGGCGTTGCGCCACTGGTCACGCAGGTTGGGCTGGCCCCAGCCGACCGAGAACACCTCGTGCATGGTCGGGAACGGGGTCATGCTGGCCGGATCGTGATGGCCCGCGGTCACCAGCGCACGTTCCACCGCGGCCGGACCCATCCGCTCGATCAGCAGATCGGTGGCCATGTTGTCGCTGGCCGAGATCATCTGCTGGGCGGCGGTCCGAACGGTGATCTGAGCGCCGGGCGGAAGTTTGTCGAGCCCGGCGGAGCCGAGCTTCTTGCCTTCCTTGGTGATCGTGAGGTGGTCGTTCCAACTCAGTGTGCCCGCCTTGACGGAATCCGAAACTGCAAGCAGCACATACAGTTTGAAGATCGAAGCCAGCGGCAGCGACATCTCGGTGTTGGTGCCCGCGACCTGCTCGCACTTGCCGTTGTTCACCTTGGACACCCGGTAGGAGTAGCGGGCGCCCGACTTGGTCAGCTCGGTGTCGATGTCCGACCATTTCTCGATCCTCGGCGGCACCAGCGTGACGTCGAAGCGGTCGACCAGGCCGACATCGTTGGTCCTCAGTTCGATGTCCTGGGCGACGTTGTAGGACGTCAGCACATGGAGGGTCGCCTGCGCGGCCCCGATGTCCACCGAGGTGAGTGTGAACGGGCGGTCCCACCAGATGGAGTCCATCTTGGTGCCGACCAGGTCGACCTTCTCGGGTGTGGCCAGGGTGCGCACACCGATCGGGCCGATCGGCCAGTCGGAGTTGAGCATGTCCATGGTCTGCTTGGCCCGCAGACCCGGCGGGGTGATGGTGTCGATATGGGCGCCGTAGGACACTTCGGCCGCGGGCGCGACTTTGGGCGAACAGCCACAGGCCAGGGCCGCGGCGACCGCTGCGATGGCCGTCAGGCCGATCGTGCGGTGCAGCGTCCGGCCGCGGCTACGCCTGGGCAGCGGGCCCTGCAACGTCCAACACAACCTCGAACTCCAGCAGCGACGCGCCGGTGGCCACAGGCTTTGCCTGCTGACCCTTGTGTGCCTCGACTGCGGGACCCGAAGCCCAGGCCTGGAAGGCCTCTTCGGTTTCCCACTGCGTCACCACGAAGTAGCGGTCTTCACCCTTGACCGGGCGCAGCAACTGGAAGCCGAGGAAACCGGGCTGATTGTCGACGGCATGTGCACGGTGCGCGAACCGCTTCTCCAGTTCCGGGCCGGCGTTGGGCGGGACCTCGATGGCGTTGATCTTCACGACGGGCATGGTGTTCAGGTTACCGTGGCTGCCCGGCAAGATAACGGGATGGTCACAGATCTGCTCACCCTTCGAGGGGGGCACGGCGAGCCCATCGTCCTGGTGCACGGGCTGATGGGACGCGGTAGCACGTGGTCACGCCAATCGCCGTGGTTGAGCGGGCTGGGCGAGGTCTACACCTATGACGCGCCGTGGCACCGCGGGCGCGATGTGGTCGATCCGTATCCGATCAGCACCGAGCGTTTCGTCGAAGATCTCGGCGACGCCGTGGCCGGGCTCGGGCGGCCGGTGATGTTGGTGGGGCACTCGATGGGTGCGTTGCATTCCTGGTGTCTGGCCGCGGCTCGCCCGGAACTGGTCAAAGCGGTGGTGGTCGAGGACATGGCCCCTGATTTTAGGGGCCGCACCACCGGGCCCTGGGAGCCGTGGGTGCATGCCCTCCCGGTCGAATTCGGTTCGGAGCAAGAGGTTTACGACGAGTTCGGGCCTGTCGCCGGTCGCTACTTCCTGGAGGCGTTCGACCGGACCGCCACCGGCTGGCGGCTGCACGGATACCCGCAGTGGTGGCTGGACATCGCGGCCCAATGGGGGACACGGGACTACTGGCAACAGTGGCGCGACGTGCCGGTGCCGACCCTGCTGATGGAGGCGGGCAACTCGGTGGCGCCGCCCGGGCAGATGCGCCGGATGGCCGAGATCGGGCAGGACACAAGGTATCTGCACGTTCCGGGTGCGGGTCATCTGATCCATGACGACACGCCCGAGGTCTACCGCGAGGCGGTCACCGGGTTTCTAACGGCGTTCGCCTAGGGCGCCGGCGCTCGGCCACGACGGCTGGTGCTCGAAGCGGGTGCGTATCGCGTCCAGATCGTGGCTCGCGCGGTAGCTCTCGTAGTCGGGCTGGCCGGAGTCGAACAGATCGAGGCGGAACCGCAGGATATTGCTGCGCTGCGCCGCCCAGGCCACTGCCGCGGCGACCGCGAATGGTGAGATCAGGATGATCAGAGCGAGTGCAACAGTCATGGCAGTAATTGTTGTTGGGAAGATATCCCGCCAACAGTGGCAGCGCTGACACCTTGCGATAAAATGCTGCCATGCTGAGAAGCGTCTCCACACTGGTGCTCGATGGTCTGGCAGTTTTCGAGTTCGGGGTCATCTGTGAGGTTTTCGGGATCGACCGGTCCGCGGACGGGGTGCCGAACTTCGACTTCAAGGTGTGCGGCCCCGAGCCGGGCAGGCCGGTGCGGACGTCGGTCGGTGCGACGCTGACTCCCGAACACGGCCTCGATGCCCTCCACGGTGCGGACCTGGTGGCGATCCCCGCCATCGGTGGCTCGGACTACCTGCCCGAGGCGTTGGAGGCCGTGCGGGCCGCCGCCGATGCGGGCTCGATCATCCTGACCGTGTGCTCGGGGGCATTCCTGGCCGGTGCGGCGGGCCTGTTGGACGGCAGGCCGTGTACGACGCACTGGATGCACGCCGACGAGCTGGCGCGGAAATATCCCACCGCGCACGTGGACCGCAACGTCCTGTTCGTCGACGACGGCAATCTGATCACCAGTGCGGGCACGGCGGCCGGGATCGATGCGTGCCTGCACCTGGTACGCCGTGAGCTCGGCAGCGAGGTGACCAACAAGATCGCCCGGCGAATGGTGGTGCCACCGCAACGCGACGGCGGGCAACGCCAGTTCATCGATCAGCCGATTCCGGTCAGGTGTTCGGAAGGCTTTGCCCCGCACCTGGATTGGATCATGGACAACCTCGACAAGCCGCACACGGTGACGACGCTGGCCAGGCGATCGGCGATGTCCACGCGCACCTTCGCCCGCCGGTTCGTCGAAGAGACCGGCACCACGCCCATGCAGTGGATCACCGATCAGCGGGTGCTGTACGCGCGCAGGCTGCTCGAGGAGTCCGACCTGGACATCGACCGGATCGCCGGACAGGCCGGGTTCGGTACCGCGACGCTGCTGCGTCATCACTTCCGCCGCGTCATCGGAGTGACACCGTCGGACTACCGGCGCCAATTCGCCTGCGGCGCAGCCGAAGAAGCCGTCACGGCGTGACGGATCAGCCGTCGGGCTGGCAGGACACGTTGACGTAGACCGTGGTGTTCCGGGACGGATCGATCCGGTATCCGTCCTCATCGATGTTGGTGTCGGCCAACCCGTGCACCCCGGTCACCCGGCAATTCGAAAGGGCCGTATTGGCATTCGAGTTGACCTGCACGTGATAGCCGCGGCTCTGGAGGTCGCGCACGGTGTCGGCGGCCGAGCCGACGCCGGCCGGTGCGGCATTGGCCTGCGCCGCGAGTCCCAGACCCAGTCCCAAACCCATTGCTGTACACGCAAAAGTCGCGAAGAATTTGCTTGACATAGATCCGTTCTATGTGAAGCGACTCCAAAATTGGGTGCTGCGGCCGGGATTCATGCCGACCTCATGTAATTTCGCCCTCGCCCGCCAGGGCGAACAGGCCATCCGTGGTCTGCTCCACCAGCCCGTCGACCAGTAGCGAATCCAGCGCCCGGTCGCGTTGGGCGGTGTCCGACAGCCAAACCACGTCCAGTTGGGCGCGGGTCACCGGGTTACTGCTGCCGCGCAGGACGTCCAGCAGCTTGCCGCGCACCTGGCGATCGGTTCCGGCGTAGCGCTGCACCCGTTTGGTGACGGTCGCGGCGGGATAACCCGCGGCGCGCCAACGGCACCGGCTCAACGGGCAGCGGCCGCACTGCGGCGCACGAGCCGTGCACACCACCGCACCGAGCTCCATCAGTGCGGCCGAGAACGTCGGCGCGGTCGGGCCGGCCGGCAACAGTGCGGCCACGTCGTCGAGGTCGCGGGCCCGGGCGGGGGCGTCGGCCTGGCCGCGCAGCACCCGGGTGACCACGCGGCGCACATTCGTGTCGACCACCGGAACGCTGGCCGAATATGCGAAACAGGCCACCGCGCGTGCGGTGTAGGCGCCGATGCCGGGCAAGGTCAGCAGCGTGTCGACGTCGGTCGGCACCTCGTCGCCGTACTCGCCTGCGATCACCACCGCGCACTCGTGCAGGCGTTTGGCCCGGCGCGGGTAACCGAGCTTGCCCCAGGCGCGCAGCACCTCGGCCGATCCGGCGGCGGCCGTGGCCGACGGCGTGGGCCACCGTTCGATCCAGGCCAGCCAGATCGGTTCGACCCGCGCAACCGGCGTCTGCTGCAGCATGAACTCGCTCACCAGGATCTGCCACGCGGAAACGCCTGGTCGGCGCCACGGCAGGTCACGCTGGGCGGATTCATACCAACCTACTAATTCGCCCGGGTCGATGCTCATGGGCGTCTCATGCAAAATGGCTGATATGCCCAATTCGAATCCGGTGTCCGCATGGAAGGCACTCAAGGACGGTAACGCTCGCTTCGTCGCAGGCGAACCGCAGCACCCCAGCCAGGACATCGCCCGTCGAGCGAAGCTGACACAGGGGCAGAAGCCCACCGCCGTGGTGTTCGGCTGCGGTGACAGTCGCGTGGCCGCGGAGTTGCTGTTCGACCAGGGCCTGGGCGACATGTTCGTGGTGCGTACCGCCGGCCACGTCATCGACAACGCGGTGCTCGGCTCCATCGAGTACGCGGTCTCCATCCTGGAGGTCCCGCTGATCGTGGTCCTTGGCCATGACAGCTGTGGTGCGGTCAAGGCCGCCATCACCGCCCTCGACGAGGGGCAGGTGCCCGGTGGCTACGTGCGCGACATCGTGGAGCGGGTGACCCCGTCGATCCTGATGGGGCGTCATGCCGGTCTGAGCCGGGTCGACGAGTTCGAGGCCTATCACGTCAAGGAGACGGTCAACCAGCTGCAGATGCGGTCGGCCGCGATTTCTGCCGGTCTGGCCGCCGGTACACAGGCCATCGTCGGCGCCACCTACCACCTGTCCGACGGTCACGTGGAACTGCGCAGCCACCTGGGCAACATCGGCGAAGCCTGAGAATTTCGCTGGAGGCTCTCGACACGCCGAGTCGCCTCGGGCGACTGCGCATGACCTGGGCTTACCGTGAAAGCCGTGTTGGATCTCGAACCTCATGGGCCACTGCCCGCGCAGATTTACTGGCGGCGCCGCGCGCTGGCCATCGGACTCGCGGTGGTCGTCGTGGGGATCATCGCCGCGATCGTCGCGGTGATCGTGACCAGCAGCTCCGGAGCCGAGACCAAGTCCGCTGACGAATCCGCCGCCACCGCGGCCCCGCCTACTCCGCTTCCAGGGGAGAACCCCGAGGTCAAGACCCCGGTGGTGCCGCCGGCTCAGCATGCGCCGCCGCCGACGGCCACGCCGACCGCCGCGGTAACGCCGCCGCCGTTGCTCAAAGAGGGCGACGACTGCCCGGATTCCACACTCGCGGTCAAGGGCATCACCAGCCAGCCCGAGTATGTGGTCGGTGATCAGCCGAAGTTCACCATGGTGGTGACCAATATCGGCCTGGTGGCCTGCAAGCGTGACGTGGGCGCCGCGGTGCTGGCGGCCTACGTGTACTCGCTGGACAACAACCGGCTGTGGTCGAACCTGGACTGCGCGCCGTCCAACGAGACCCTGGTGAAGACGTTCAACCCGGGTGAGCAGGTGACCACCGAGGTGACCTGGACCGGCATGGGGTCGGCACCGCAGTGCCCGATGCCACGTCAGCCGATCGGGCCGGGCACCTACAACCTGATGGTGCAGCTGGGCAATCTCAGATCGGCGCCGGTGCCGTTCATCCTGGCCCAACCCAATCCGCAGCAGCCCGCGCCACCGCCCGCCGAGGGCGCACCCGCGGCTGAGGTGCCCGCGCCGGGCAACTGATTCAGGCCAACCGGTCGGCGATCGTCGACTCGGCCAGCAGGGACAGCCCCTCCCGGATGTGTCGCGCCCACATCGACCCGATGCCGTCTACCGACTGCAGATCGTCCGCGCTCGCGGCCAGCAGCCCCTGCAGTGAGCCGAACGAGCGGACCAGCAGATCGACGTGGGCGAACTGCAGACGTGGGATGCCCGCCATGGCGCGGTAGCCGCGCGAGCTCATCGCCGAGTCCTGCGCCTCGGCGGTCGACGGATATCCGAAAACCCTTGCCAGCGTGGTGAAGTCGAGCAGCTCGCTGTCGGTGAGGGCGTCCAGCTCATCGAGTGTCGCGTGGACCTGAGCGGCGGTCGGCGGATCCGGCAGGGCGTGGTAATCCCGCACGATCAGCTCGCGGGCGGCCTCGTTGTCGCCGACGAGTTCGTCGAGTTGCAGTTTGAGCTGGCGCCCGTCGGTGCCGAGTTCGACGACGTCGGCGTCGATCTCAAGGCTGATTCGGCGCACCATCTCCAGCCGCTGCACCACGGTCATCACGTCGCGCAACGTCACGAAGTCCTCGATCTCGGCGGTGGACAGCTGCTTGCTGACCTCGTCGAGCCGGCCCTTGTAGCGCTCCAATGTGGCGATGGTCTGGTTGGCCCGCGACAGGATGGTCGCCGAGTCGGGCACCACGTGCCGCTCCCCGGCGACGTAGACCGTCACGATGCTCATCGAATGGCTCACCGAGATCACGGGATAGCCGGTCTGGATGGCGGTGCGCTCGGCCGAGCGGTGGCGGGTGCCGGACTCGTCGGTGGGGATCGAGGGATCCGGGACCAGCTGGACGTTGGCCCGCACGATCCGGCTGCCGTCGCTGGACAGCACCACCGCGCCGTCCATCTTCGACAGCTCGCGCAGCCGGGTGGGGGCGTAACGCACGTCCAGGGCGAACCCGCCGTCGCAGATGGTCTCCACGCTGTCGTCGTAACCCAGCACGATCAGCGCACCCGTCTTGCCGCGCAGGATGCGTTCCAGGCCGTCACGCAGCGGGGTGCCCGGCGCCAGCCGGCCGAGGGTCTCTCGTAGCGTCGGCCGAGCCAGATGCACGACGGTGCGGCTGGTCCTGGCGCCGGAGTTCACGGCCATCAGTTCTCCTAGGGTCGGCCGCTATTGTCCGTGATGGGATTGATTGCTGGCAATCGCGATGTCCTTGAGTGCCCGTAATGCCGCCCCGATGTGATCGACGGTGATGACGCGCAGCCCCGCGGGCGCGCTGGTGACCCCGGGCGGCACCACGGCAATGTTGAACCCCAGCCGGGCGGCCTCGGCCAGCCTGCGATCCATGCCGGTGACCCGGCGCAGATCGCCGACGAGCCCCACCTCACCGATCACCACCGCGTTCATCGGCAACGCGATGTCGAGATAGGCCGATGCGACGGCCACCGCCACGGCCAGGTCCGAGGACGGGTCCGTCAGCCGCATGCCGCCGACGGTGGACAGGTAGATGTCGTTGTTGCCGATCGGCAGGCTGCAGCGGGTCTGGAGCACCGCGCCGATCATCGCCGCGCGGGCCGAGTCGATCCCGCTGACGACCCGGCGGGGCGGCCCCACCGGCGGGGCGACGAGTGCCTGTACCTCACCGATCATGGGGCGCTTGCCGTCGAGGGTGACCGTGATGGCCGTGCCCGGGACCGCCGCCGGGCGCTGGTCGAGGAACAGTCCGGACGGATCGCTGACGCACTCGATTCCGTTGTCGTGCATCTGAAAACAGCCGACCTCGTCGGCGGCGCCGAACCGGTTCTTGACCCCGCGCACCATGCGCAGGCTCGACGCGTGATCACCCTCGAAGTGCAGTACCACGTCGACCAGGTGCTCCAGCGAACGCGGACCGGCGATGGCGCCGTCCTTGGTCACGTGGCCGACCAGGATCATGGCGACCGCCGGGTCGCCGACGGCGGTCTTGGCGTGGCCCGTCAGCGCCGTCGTCACCGCGCGCACCTGCGTGACCCCACCGGTCACACCGTCGGCCTCGGTGGTCGACATGGTCTGCACCGAGTCGACGATGACCAGGCTGGGCTTGACCTCTTCGATGTGGCCGAGGGCGATCTGCAGATCGGATTCGCCTGCCAGATAGACGTTCTCGTGCGTGCAGCCGGTGCGTTCGGCACGCAGCCGGATCTGGCCCGCGGACTCTTCCCCGGACAGGTACAGCGCGCGGCGGCCGGTGTGCGCCCAGCGGTTGGCCACCTCGAGGAGCAGGGTGGACTTGCCGACGCCGGGTTCCCCGGCCAGCAGCGTGACCGAACCGGCCACCAGACCGCCGCCCAGAACCCGGTCCAGCTCGGTGACACCGGTGGCGTAATGCCGCGTGATGCCCGGGTCGATCGCGGTGATCGGCACCGCCGGGGACGTCGGGGCAACCGAACGGCGCACCGGGCTACCGACAGAGGCGAGTGTTGCTACTTCGTCGACCGTTCCCCACGTGCCGCAATTGGCGCAGCGGCCCACCCATTTGGGGGTGGCGTGCTGACATTCCGAGCAACGGTATTGCGAACGTACTTTCGAAGCGGCCACGCCGTGACACTAACGGTTGGCCCCGACAACGGCGGTGTGCACGCGCCGGTCAGGGCCTCCGCGGTCAGAGCGGCGTCAGATCAGTGATGGCCACCGGCTTCGGCAGCCTCGGCGGGCTCCTCACCGGTCTGGTCGCGCCGGGGTGCCTCGCCGGCCGAGATCGGCACGGCCACCGTCGTCTCACCGTTCTCGAACTTGAAGGTGAAGTCGTAGAGCAGGCCGTTGGTGACCGGCTTGGTCAGCGTGACCTTCGCGGTCACGGCGTCGGCGGCCTCGGTCTTCTCCAGCGGCTTCAGCTGGCCGTCGGGCTCGCCGACGATGAGCACGCCGCCGGCCGGGATGGTCTGATCACCGGTCAGTGCCACGTCGCCGACGGTGGTCTTGATCGAGACGAGCTTGTTGGGGGCCTCGGTGGATCCGTTGGCTGCGACGAACAGCAGTTCGGCCTCGGAGCCGGGCTCGACGTAGTCCTTCTGCTGCGGCGCGCGCAGGTGCACGTTGCGCAGCGAGATCGCGCCGGCCTGTGCGTTGACGCCGTTGACGGCGGGCTCCTGGGTCGCCGTCTGGGAGACCTGCCCGGCGCTGCAACCGGTGAGAACGGCTGCGGTCAGGCCACATGCGGCCAGACCGGCCGAGGCGCGCATTGCGAAGCGGTTCACTCAAGCCTCCTGAGCTGGGTCGGCGTACTTCGACTATGCACAGTAGTAGGTGGCGTCGGCGGGTGGAATGCGAGGGCCGGGCAGTTGGGGCCCCAGGCGGCTCGAGAACAGGTGGCTCAGGCCCGCAACCGCTTTGCGGGGGCACCCATTTCGGGTGCTCGGAGGGCTCGGGGGTTGCACGCTTTCGTCACCATGTCAACCCCTGTTCTTCACCTGCAGTGCCCCTGACCTGCGCAGTTGGTGCGCGTGTGATCCAGGCCCGTGTTAGCATGGAGTAGCGAAAGGGGCTCGAATCAGATGATTTTCAAGGTCGGAGACACCGTCGTCTATCCACACCACGGTGCTGCGTTGATCGAGGCGATCGAAACCCGGACCATCAAAGGCGAGCAGAAGGAATATCTCGTACTGAAGGTCGCCCAGGGTGATCTGACCGTTCGAGTACCCGCAGAGAACGCCGAGTACGTCGGAGTCCGCGACGTCGTGGGCCAAGAAGGCCTCGACAAGGTTTTCCAGGTGTTGCGTGCTCCGCACACCGAAGAGCCGACCAACTGGTCACGCCGCTACAAGGCCAATCTCGAGAAGCTGGCTTCCGGTGACGTGAACAAGGTTGCCGAGGTTGTCCGCGATCTGTGGCGTCGGGATCAGGAACGCGGCCTGTCCGCGGGTGAGAAGCGAATGCTGGCCAAGGCCCGGCAGATTCTGGTCGGCGAGCTTGCGCTGGCCGAGAACACCGATGACGCCAAGGCGGAGACCATGCTCGACGAGGTTTTGGCTGCCGCGTCCTGACGCGTCGTGGCAACAACTGTCGCGGTCGTCCCGGCCGCCGGCTCTGGTGAGCGGCTAGGCGCGGGCAGACCCAAAGCGTTCGTCAATCTGGGGGACAAACCCCTGCTGGAGCATGCCCTGGATGGGCTGCTGGCTTCAGGGGTGATCGACAAGGTCGTGGTCGCGGTACCGCCTGCGCTCACCGATGAGGCCATCTTGGTGTTCGGGGAGCGCGCGCAGATCGTGGCCGGGGGAGCCGACCGCACCGAATCGGTGGCGCTGGCCTTAGACGCGCTGGCAGCCGCAGGCGATCCCGATTTCATCCTCGTGCACGACGCCGCCCGGGCGTTGACCCCTGCGGCGCTGATCGCCCGGGTGGTCACTGCGCTGGCCGACGGGCACGCCGCCGTCGTTCCCGGCCTCCCGCTGGCAGACACGATCAAGGCGGTCGACGCCAACGGTGCCGTGCTGGGGACACCTGAGCGCGCCGGTCTGCGGGCCGTGCAGACCCCGCAGGGATTCCGGACCGACGTGTTGCGTCGCGCCTATCAGCGAGCCGGTGCCGGCGCGGTCACCGACGACGCCTCGCTCGTCGAACAGATCGGTACGCCGGTGCAGATCGTCGAGGGCGACCCACTGGCGTTCAAGATCACCACGCCGCTGGACCTGTTGCTCGCCGAGGCCGTCATGGAGCGTGACGCATGTTGATTCCGAGGGTCGGGCTGGGAACCGACGTCCACCCGATCGAGCCGGGGCGGCCTTGTTGGCTGCTGTGTTTGGAATTCGAAGACGCCGACGGCTGCGCCGGACATTCCGACGGCGACGTTGCCGCGCACGCCTTGTGTGACGCGCTGCTCAGCGCGGCGGGCCTGGGCGACATCGGCGGCGTCTTCGGCACCGACCGGCCGGAATGGCGCGGGGTCACCGGCGCCGACATGCTGCGGCACATCCGCGGTTTGGTGCAGGCCGCGGGCTTCGAGATCGGCAATGCCACCGTGCAGGTGATCGGCAACCGGCCCAAGATCGGGCCGCGCCGCGACGAGGCGCAGCGGCTTCTGTCGGAGCTGATCGGGGCGCCGGTGTCGGTGTCGGCCACCACTACCGACGGCCTCGGGCTGACCGGACGGGGTGAAGGATTGGCCGCGATTGCCACGGCGTTGCTAGCTACTGCTGAATAGCCCGGTAAGCTGGCACGTCGTGACCGAACTGCGGCTGTACGACACCATGGCGGGTGCCGTACGAGACTTCGTACCGCTGCGGCCGGGGCACGCTTCGATCTACCTGTGCGGTGCCACCGTCCAGGGGTTGCCGCATATCGGTCATGTCCGTAGCGGAGTCGCGTTCGATGTGCTGCGCCGCTGGCTGACCGCCAATGGATACGACGTTGCGTTCATCCGCAACGTCACCGACATCGACGACAAGATCCTCAACAAGGCGGCCGACGCCGGCCGGCCGTGGTGGGAGTGGGCCGCGACGTACGAGCGGGCGTTCAGCGCAGCCTACGACGCGCTGGGCGTGCTGCCGCCGTCGGCTGAGCCGCGGGCCACCGGCCACATCACCCAGATGGTCGAGCTCATCGAGCGGCTGATCGAGCGGGGCCACGCCTACTCGGCGGGCGGCGACGTCTACTTCGATGTGCTGAGCCTGTCCGACTACGGCGCGCTGTCGGGCCACCGCATCGATGACGTGCACCAGGGTGAGGGTGTGGCGACCGGGAAGCGCGATCAGCGCGATTTCACGTTGTGGAAGGGCGCCAAGCCGGGCGAGCCGTCCTGGCCGACGCCGTGGGGCCGGGGCCGCCCCGGCTGGCACACCGAGTGCGTGGCGATGTGCGAGGCCTACCTGGGCGCGGAGTTCGACATCCACGCCGGCGGTATGGACCTGGTCTTCCCGCACCACGAGAACGAGATCGCCCAGGCGGTTGCCGCGGGTGACGGCTTCGCCCGGTACTGGTTGCACAACGGCTGGGTCACCATGGGCGGCGAGAAGATGAGCAAGTCGCTGGGCAACGTGCTCTCGATTCCCGCTGTACTGCAACGGGTTCGGGCTGCCGAGCTGCGCTATTACCTGGGTAGCGCGCATTATCGGTCCATGCTGGAATTCTCCGAGAATGCGCTGCAGGACGCGGTGAAGGCCTACAGCGGCATCGAAGACTTCCTGCACCGGGTACGCAACAGGGTCGGCGCCGTGGCCGTCGGCGACTGGACGCCGAAGTTCGCGGCCGCGCTACATGACGACCTCGCCGTTCCGATCGCTCTGGCCGAGGTCCATGCCGCCCGCGCCGTGGGCAACCGGGCGCTGGACGCCGGTGACCACGCGGGCGCCATGGCACAGGCCACCTCGATCCGGGCGATGATGGGCATCCTGGGCTGCGATCCGCTCGACGAGCGCTGGGAGTCCCGAGACGAGACCTCTGCCGCGCTGGCCGCGGTGGATGAACTGGTGCAGTGGGCCCTGGCGGGCCGTGCCGAGGCCCGGACCAATCGGGACTGGGCGGCCGCCGACGCCATCCGGGATCGGCTCAAGGCAGCCGGCATCGAGGTCACCGACACCGCAGACGGTCCTCAGTGGGCACTGGTGGACGGGAACGGAGCGTAGATGGCCGGGAATTCGCAGCGGCGCGGCGCAGTGCGCAAGCCGGGGACGAAGAAGGGGCCGACGGTCGGGTCCGGTGGCGTGCGGCGCCGCGGGCTCGAAGGCCGCGGGGCGACGCCACGGGCAGATCAGCGACCGCACCACCCGGCTGCCAAGAAGGCCGCCAAGGCGGCGCGTCAGGCGCAGGGGCGGCACAAGAAGACTGACGACACCGAGTTGGTGCTGGGCCGCAACCCGGTGGTGGAGTGCCTGCGGGCCAAGGTTCCGGCCACCGCGCTGTATGTCGCGCTGGGTGCGGAGGCCGACGAGCGGCTGACGGAATCCGTCCAGATCGCCGCCGACCGGGGCATCTCGATCCTGGAGGTGCAGCGCCACGATCTGGACCGGATGAGCTCGAATGCGTTGCACCAGGGCCTGGCCCTGCAGGTGCCGCCGTACGAATACGCCCACCCCGATGATCTGTTGAAGGCGGCCCGGGACGCCGGCGAGCCGGCGTTGCTGGTGGCGCTGGACAACATCTCCGACCCGCGCAACCTGGGTGCCATCGTGCGTTCGGTGGCCGCCTTCGGCGGGCAGGGTGTGGTGATCCCGCAGCGCCGCTCGGCATCGGTCACCGCCGTGGCGTGGCGCACCAGCGCCGGCGCCGCGGCCCGGACACCCGTGGCGCGGGCGACGAACCTGACCCGGACGCTGAAGAGCTACGCCGACGCCGGCCTGCAGGTGGTCGGTCTGGATGCCGGTGGTGACACCACGCTCGACGAGCTCGAGGGCAGCGGACCGATGGTCGTGGTGGTCGGCTCGGAGGGCAAGGGCCTGTCCCGGCTGGTGCGTGAGAATTGCGATGCGGTGGTGTCGATCCCGATGGCGGGGCCGACGGAATCGCTGAATGCCTCGGTGGCCGCCGGTGTGGTGCTCGCCGAGATCGCCCGCCAGCGCCGGAATCTCTAGTTTGACGTTCACTCTGCGGCTACGGCGCAGAAGTGCGAGTGCGGTCAGCCCTGACCGCAGAGTCAACGCCCGGACTAACCCCCGAGGACACGCAAGCTGACCCAAAGAGCCGCCACGGCGGCCACCAGGGTGAGCGGCGTGGTCACCAGCCCCACCCGGCTGAACTCGGTGAACCGAGCCGGCACGCCTTCGCGATGAACCACATTGCGCCACAGCAGGTTCGACAACGAGCCGATATAGGTCAGGTTGGGGCCGACGTTGACCCCGATCAGCACGGCCAGCACCGCCCCGGGCCCGGACGCCACCACCAGCGGCAGGAGCACCAGCACGGCGGGCAGATTGTTCACCAGATTGGCCAGCACGGCCGCCACGGCGGCGAAACCCAGTAGTGCGGGCAGCGAGTCGCCGACCGGGAGCACCCCGCGCATGGCGTCGCCGAGGCCGTTCTGCACGACCGCGTCGACCACGACACCCAGGCACAGTACGAACGCCAGGAACGGCACGTTGACTGCGCGTGCGATGCCGCCGATCGTGCTGCGCCGCTGGGCCAGACTGCGCACCCCGAGGACCAGCGCACCGGCCAGGGCGGCCCAGGCCGGGGACACATCGAATACCGAGGTCGCCACGAAACCTGCCAGCGTCAATCCCAGCACCACGAGCACGAACACCGGAATCTCGGGCGGCGGCGGCGCCACCTCGGTGGCCGGGCGGCTCAGCTCGCCTCGGAAAAGCAGTCGCAGCAAGACGAATTCGACCGCGATACCGGCCAGCCACGGCAGGGCCATCACCGCGCTGAACTGAGTGAACGACAAGCCGGCCACGGCGAAGGCCAACAGGTTCGTCAGGTTCGAGACCGGAAACAGCAGCGACGCGGAGTTGGCCAGATGCGCGCTGGCATAGGCATGCGGTCGCGGCGCGATCGACAGTGTGCGGGCGGTGGCCAGCACCACCGGGGTCAGCAGCACCACGGTGGCATCGAGGCTCAGCACCGCCGTCGTCGTCGCGCCGATCACAAACACCTTCGTCAGCAGCCGGCGCGGATCACCGTGGCTGGCACGGGCCATCAGCGTGCCCGCGGCGTGGAACAGGCCCTCGTCGTCGCACAGGTGGGCCAGCACCAGCACGGCCGCCAGGAACCCGACCACGGGCAGCAGGCGATTCACCTCGGCCAGGGCATCGTCCGGCGAGATGACGCCGACGACGATCAGCAGCCCGGCCGCCGGGAGCGCCACGACGGCCTCGGGCCAGCCCTCGGGCCGCGCCAGCGCGAACACCAGGACGACGGCCAGCAGCACCAGGGCCAGAAGCAACCGCGTGGATCCTTTCGGCCAGTCGAACATCCGATGACGATTCGCGCGGTCGGGCCACGCCGCCCTGACCGTACTCGGTTTGCTCGATAGCGTTGGTGACCATGCGTCCGGCTGTTCCGATGATCCTGTTGCTCGCTCTGGCCGCCGCGTTCGGGTCCGTCCCGCCGGCCGTCGCCGCGCCCGCCGGTTTCGACCTGCAGTCCCACCGCGGCGGACGCGGCGAGACCACCGAGGAGTCACTGCGGGCCTTCGCCAAGTCGTTGGAGCTTGGGGTGAGCACGCTTGAGCTCGACATCGTGCTCACCAAGGACAAGCAACCCCTGGTGTGGCACGACCCCCGGATCGACGAGACCAAATGCGCCGACACCGAACCGGCGTTCCCGGGCGACCCGATGTACCCGTACGTCGGCAAGCTGGTGCACGATCTGACGCTCGAACAGATCCGCACCCTCGACTGCGGCAAGTTGCTCAGCGGATTCCCAGACGCCGAGGTGGTACGCGGCAACAAGATTGCCACCCTGCCCGAGGTGTTCGCGCTGACCGACGCCTACCGTGCGGACGTCCGCTTCAACATCGAGACCAAGATCGAGGCCGACAAGCCGGAAACATCAGCCACCCCAGAGGAATTCGTCGGCGTGATCCTGTCCGCGGTGCGGGCGGCGGGCAAGGTCGGCAAGGTGGACATCCAGAGCTTCGACTGGCGCACACTGCCGTTGGTGCGCAGCGCCGAGCCGTCGATACCGCGGGTGGCGTTGTGGGACGACACGACGTGGGTACCCGGCTCGCCGTGGCTCGGCGGGGTGGATCCGGTCGTCACCCATGATCCGATCGTCGCCGCGCAGTCGATCGGCGCCAGCGCCCTCTCACCCCAATATCGGCTGGTGAACCGCGAGTTCGTGCAGCGGGCACACGCGCTGGGGCTCAAGGTGACTCCGTGGACCGTCAACGATCCGGCCGCCATGCGGGCGCTGATCGCGGACGGCGTCGACGGCCTCATCACCGATTATCCGACGCGGCTGCGCGGCGTGCTGGCCGATCTGGGTCTGCCACTGCCGCCGGCGTTTCAGCGGCTCAGCTGATCCACGGATCGGCACGCTCCCACAGCGTCGGCAGGTGCAGGCTGACTCCGTCGCGTTCGGCCAGCCGGGTCAGCACGCGCATCGAGACATCCAGGTCGTCGCCGGCAAAGGGCAACGCGCGCAACGGCTTGTGCAGCGGGCGGAAGAAGTCGTCCCAGTGGATCAGCACCACACGGTGCGCACCGACCGTGCGCACGGTTTCGGCCCAGTAGCTTTCGAAGTACGGCCCGGACTGCAGCCCCAACTGGCCGATCCCCAGGTAGACCACCTCGGCGCGCTGTCCGGCCAAGGCACCGGGCACCGCCCCGGCACTGCCGACGATCAGCAGGCTCCGATCGCTGGGCCGGTGACGCACCAGAGTCGACCAGGCCTCGCCGCACTTGTAGGCCGAGACTTTCACCGGCGGGACGACGGGCGCGGTGATGACACCCGGAAACCGGTCCGGTGGGCAGTGTTCGGACTCGAAGAGCGTCACGTCGTACGCGCCGAGGGTTTCGGCTGCACCCGGGGTCACCGTGACGATCCGATCGGGGGCCAGGCCTCCGCCGGCCCCGACCTGTGCGGTCGAGGTGCCGCCCACCAGCCGGGCGCCGGTGCGCTCGGCCACCACGGCCGAGTCCATGGCGTGGTCGAAGTGGGTGTGCACCGGCAGCACCGCGTCGAGTTTGTCGATGCCGAGGTGGGCCAGGCTGCCGTCGATGCGGGGCAGCGACGGCGTCAGCTTGCCGAGGCCGACGCTCAGCAGCCCGGGCCGGGAGAAGAACCCATCGGTGAGGACGGCCGAGGCGCCGTCGTCGACCAGCAGCGTGCTGACCCCGGCCCAGGTGATGGTGACCGGGGACTGCGGTGTGGCCGACGGCACGTCGAAGAACCGCGCATAGGGGGCCAGGTCGGGTCTGCCGGGCTTGAGCCGCATGGCTTCACACTAGGGCTAGATGTGTCCGTAGCGACGTCGGAATTTCTCCACCTGCCCGGCCGAGTCGAGGTGCCGGGCGGTGCCGGTCCAGAACGGGTGTGAGTCGCTGGTGACGTCGACGACGATCAGCGGATAGGTCTGGATGCCGTCGGCGGTGGGCCACTCGATGGTGCGCTCGCTGGTGGCCGTCGACCGGGTCAGGAACTTGGTGCCGGTCGAGGCGTCCTGAAACACCACGGGGTGATAGTCGGGGTGGATATCGGGTTTCACTGTGATTCGCCTTCCTGGTGGACTTCCTGATGGACGGATGCGGCGGGCTCGTCGATTCCGGGCTGACACGGTTCTTCGTGCCAATCGCCGAACGGGTCGGGGTAATCGGCCCACTCGTCCGGTCGCGCCAGCTCGTCGTCGGTGAGCAGCGCGCCGCGCAGCGCCTCGATGACGTCGCCGGGGCGGGCACCGCACACCAGCACCGTCAGCGAGATGTGGCGGTCACCGAATTGGTGGTGCCAGTCGATCGCGGCGATCGCCACGCGTTCGGGGTCGGTGTAGGCCCGCTCGGTCGCGTCCATTGCCGCCAGCCATTTTCCGGCATTGCTGAAATGCATTCCGCCGCCCGCGGATTCGATCCACATGACGTCGGCTGGACGGTTGGCCAGCCAGGCCCGGCCGCGGGTGCGCACGACGCCGTCGAGTAGCAGGTCCACCGCCTCGTGCAGGCGCAGAGGGTGGAACGGCCGGCGCGCCGCGAATTCCACGATGATCACCTCGTCGTCGGGCTCCAGAGGTGGTTCGCCGGCCAGTAGGGGATCGTGCGCGGTCGAGGTGCGCCCGCGCGGGCTGTTCGGTTCCAGATGCGCCAGGCCGAGCTCGACCCGGTCGGGGCCCACAGTGATGCGGGCGCGGGGCGCGAGCCGGCGCAGCACGGCGAGGGTGGTGGCGTCGGGCTCGTTGAGCACCAGCATGTCGGCGAATTCGGCTTGCCCGACCACCACCTGTGCCACCGTGCGTCCGTCGGGTAGTTCCTCGTCGCCGACCGACTGCTGCAGCCAGACCGTCGCGTCCAGGGAGGCGATCACCGCTTCGATGGTGACATCGCGGGCGGCAGGGCCGTCGATGTAGCCGGGACCGACGTGGACCCGGATGGTGTTGATGGCCCAGCACACCGGCTCGGCCTCCAGCCACGGCATCAACTGCACGACGATGCGCTCCACGTCGCTGCGCCGGTGCAGGCGCCGCAACAGGATCAGCAGGTCGTCGCGGACGGTGCAGGACACGCAACCGTGGGCGAGCTCGAGGCCGAGTTCGGATGTGCCGGCGCCATCGGACACGGTCCGCACGACCACTTGGCCGTCGAAGGCATGGCGCACCAGCACGGTTCCCGGCCTGCGGCCCAGTTCTTCCGCTACGCCGTCGCTGTCACCTTGACCGGCGATCAGCACCACAGGGGTTCGCACCGCACCTCCCGACGAAGTTGTTGTTGAAAACGATTATCATTATCGTGAGGCTACCCCATCCGAAGGAGACCGATGTCTGCCCACTGCCAAGTCACCGGGCGCTCGCCCGGGTTCGGCAACACGGTGTCGCACTCGCACAAGCGCAGTCGCCGACGCTGGAACCCGAACATCCAGACCAAGACCTACTACCTGCCGAGCGAGGGGCGCCGGGTCCGGCTGCGGGTCAGTGCCAAGGGAATCAAGGTGATCGACCGGGACGGCATCGAGACCGTGGTGGCCCGGCTGCGTAGCCGAGGGGAGAAGATCTGATGGCCAGCACCGACATCCGGCCGATCGTGAAGCTGAAGTCGACCGCGGGAACCGGGTACACCTACGTCACCCGCAAGAACCGCCGCAACGACCCGGACCGCATCGTGTTGCGCAAGTACGACCCGATCGTGCGCCGCCACGTCGACTTCCGTGAGGAGCGCTGATGGCCAAGCTGTCCAAGATCGTCAAGAACGAGCAGCGCCGGAAACTCGTGGAGCGCTACGCCGAACGGCGCGCTGAGCTCAAAGACATCATTCGCAATCCGGCCACCACCGGTGAGCAGCGGGCCGCGGCGGTCTCGGCTCTGCAGCGCCTGCCCCGCGATTCGAGTCCGGTGCGGCTGCGCAACCGGGACGCGGTCGACGGCCGCCCGCGCGGGCACCTGCGAAAGTTCGGGCTCTCGCGGGTCCGCGTGCGGGAAATGGCGCATCGCGGTGAATTGCCCGGTGTGCGGAAGTCGAGCTGGTGATGGCCAAGAAGACTCCCCGGAAACGTCCTCCGGCAACGGAACTGAAAAAACCCAGGCGCAATCAGCTGGACGCCCTCGGCGTGACCGAGGTCGACTACAAGGACGTCCACCTACTGCGCACCTTCATCAGCGAGCGGGGCAAGATCCGGTCCCGGCGCATCACCGGGCTCACCCCGCAACAACAGCGGCAGGTCGCCACGGCGATCAAGAACGCCAGGGAGATGGCGCTGCTGCCGGTCGTCGGCCCTGCTTGACCTACGATCGGGGCGTTAGGGCGACTGCGGATCGTGGAAGCCGGTGTGAATCCGGCGCGGTCCCGCCACTGTGATAGCCAGATACACACCGCAGTCGCCACCTCGCAAGTACTGGGGCGGATCTCCCCGGAGAGGATGGGTAGGCCCATGGCTGCTCGTTGGCTGATCGCCGCATTGGCGTCGGCACTGGTGACATCGGGGTGCGCCGCCACGGCGGCGCCGGAGGCGGCAGGCAACGCCCCACCGGGATTCCCGGTCACCATCGACAATTGCGGTGTCAGCACCACATATGACCGCCCGCCCGCCCGTGCGGTCGCTCTCAATCAGCATGCGATCGAGACGCTGTTGGCGCTGGGCCTGCAGCATTCCATGGTCGGCACGTCCTACCTCGACGACCGGATCCTGCCCGAGTACCAGGCGGCATACGACAGCATTCCGGTGCTCGCCCAGGAGTATCCGTCGTATGAAGCGCTGCTGGCCGTGGAACCCGATTTCGTCTACGGCGGCTGGGAAAGTGCCTTCGACGAGAAAGAGGGCCGCGGCAGGCAACGCCTGACCGAGGCCGGAGTTCACACCTATCTCAACATCGAGGATTGCCTGTCCGAACCCGTTGCCATGTCCACCGTGGACGACGAAATACGGAATCTCGGAACAATTTTCGGCGTCAGTGACCGGGCTGAGCAGCAGATCGAGAAGCTGCACGGTCAGCTGGCGCAGTCCCAGGCGCAAGTGCGCGGCGTCCGGCCGGTGCGGGTCGCGGTCTACGACAGCGGTGAGGCCACCGTGTTCACCTCGGGCGGCAAGGGCATCGGCAACCTGATGATCGAGGCCGCCGGCGGCGTCAACGTGTTCGCCGACGTCCCCAAGGTGTGGGGCGACGTGTCGTTCGAGCAGTTCGCCGAGCGCGCACCCGAGGTCATCGTGATCTACGACTACGGAGACCAGCCCGTCGCAGGCAAGAAGAGATTCCTGACCGAACATCCTCTGTTGCAACATGTTCCGGCAGTCGAGCACCAGCGGTTCGCGGTGCTGCCGTTGTCCTCGGTGGTGGTGGGCGTGCGGGTGGGCCGGGCGGTGGATGCCCTGGCCCGGCAGCTGCACCCGGATCGGTTTGTCTGATGCCCTACCGGCCGGCCATGGCTGCGCTGGCCGCGCTGTTGCTCGCGGCGATGACCGCCGGTGTGGCAATCGGTTCGGTGTCGATCCCGCCGGGGCAGGTGTGGGCCATCGTAGTGCACGCCGTCACACCGGGCCTCGTCGATCAGAGTTGGCCTGCGGTAAGGGAATCCATCGTGCTCGACGCCCGGCTGCCCCGCGTGGTCCTGGGAGCGGTGGTCGGCGCCGGTCTGGCGGCGTGCGGCATGGCGCTGCAGGCGGTGGTGCGCAATCCGCTGGCAGATCCCATGCTGCTGGGGGTTTCCTCGGGCGCCTCGGTCGGTGCCGTGGCCGTCCTGGTGTTCGGCGCCGGCGCACTGCAGGTGGTCACCGTGCCGCTGGCGGCCTTCCTCGGGGCCTTCCTCGCCCTCGTCGCGGTGTACTTCCTGGCCCGCTCGGGAGGCCGGATGACGACCGTACGGTTGATCCTGGCCGGGGTGGCGGTGGCTGAAGTGCTGTCGGCGGTGGCCAGTCTGCTCATCGTGACATCCGACGATCCGCACAAGACGCAGGCGGCCGTGCGGTGGATGCTGGGCGGTCTGGGCGGTGCCACCTGGCGCATGGTCTGGGTGCCCGCCGCCGCGGTGCTCGTCGGCGTGGTGGTGCTGCTGGCCTTCACCCGGTCCCTGAACCTGCTCTACACCGGCGAAGAGGCGGCCGCCTCACTCGGGTTGGACGTGCACCGGTTCCGCGCCGGAATGTTCGTGGTCGTGGCGCTCATGGTCGGAGCCATGGTCGCGGTGAGCGGCACGATCGGGTTTGTCGGGCTGATCATGCCGCATGTGGTGCGTCTGCTGGTCGGTGCCGATCACCGTCGGGCGTTGCCGGCCGCCACCTTGCTTGGCGCGGCGTTTCTGGTGCTGTGCGACATCGTGGCCCGGACCGTGGCCGCGCCCGAGGAACTGCCGGTGGGGATACTCACCGCGCTCGTCGGAGGGCCGTTCTTCCTGTGGTTGATGCGGCGTAAGGCCCAGATATGACGGCGGGCGTGACGTTCGAGGCGGTGTCGGTGTCGGTCCGCGGTACACCGTTGATCGCCGACGTGTCGTTGTCGGTCGTCCCGGGTGAGATGCTGGCGGTCGTGGGCCCCAACGGCGCGGGCAAGACCACGCTGCTGCGCACGTTGTACCGGGCGCAGCGGCCGAGCACCGGGCGGGTGCTGGTCGACGGCACCGATGTGTGGAAGCTGCCGGGCAAGCAGGCCGCACGCCGGGTCGCGGCGGTATTGCAGGAATCCACCGGCGATTTCGAGCTCACGGTGTTCGACATGGTGGCGATGGGGCGCACCCCGTACAAGCGCTCCTTCGATGCGGACAGCCGTGAGGACCGGGAGATCATCGGCGCCGCACTGGCGGCGCTGGACATCGCAGACCTCAGCGGGGCCGGCTACGGCCGGCTGTCGGGAGGGCAGAAGCAACGGGTCCTCATCGCCCGGGCGCTGGCTCAGCGCACCGACGTGATCGTGCTCGACGAACCCACCAACCACCTCGACCTGCGCCACCAACACGAGGCCCTGCACCTGTTGCGGCAGACCGGTGCGACGGTGGTCGCCGCATTGCACGACCTCAATCTCGCCGCGGCGTACTGTGATCGGATCTGTGTCCTCGACGGTGGCCGGCTGGTGGCGCTCGGCGCTCCGGCCGACATTCTCACCGAGCGGTTGTTGTTCGAGGTGTACGGGGTCGAGGCCCGGATCACCCTCGACGAAGATACCGGCAGGCCACAGGTCGCCGTCCCCGCGAAGGTAACGGTGAGGCCGTGAACATCGGTGATCAGCTGAGTGAAATCGCCTTGTACGGGGGCTTTTTCGCGATCACAGTCGGCGGGGACCCGGCCGGCTGGGTTCCGGTGCAACGCTGCTATGGCGGGGGTTGCGCCGACCTCGTCAGCGCGACCGCGCAGCGGTGCGGCACGACCGACCTGCGTATCGGTGCGTCCCTGGTCCAGTTCAGTCATGCCTCTCGGTTGTGGTCGCCCCTGCTGGCCTGCGCGCTGCGATACGGTGTGCTGCCCGACCTCACCGATCTGCAACGCCACGCCGGCAGTACCGAGTTGCGATTGCCTGTCCCCGTGGGCGCACCCGTCGACGGCGCACTGCCACCGCAGCTGTACCGAAGGGTCGTCAGCGAGCACCTCGAGCCGCTGGCTGCCGGACTGCGGGTCAAGATCGCGCCGCGGCTGCTCTACGGCAATGCCGCGGCAGCGCTGGTGGCGGCGGCGCACGAACTGGCCCGGGTGCGACCGGAATTGCGCGACGACGTCGTCGCGGTCACCGAATCGCTGTTGGGCACCGGCGATCTGGCCGGCACCGGCGACCTGACCGGCCTGACGTTCCGGCGGCGCAGCTGTTGTCTGTACTACCGGGTGCCGGGCGGGTCGAACTGTGGTGACTGTTCTCTCACGAGGCCGCGGGGGCAGTAGTCAGTAGGCGTACGGGCGTGCCGGGGGATCGGTGCGGGCCACGCTCAGCGCCGTCATCGTCGGGATTCCGCGTCGGCTCGAATCGCTTTGTCCGGCAGGGATCATGCCCTCCACCTTGATCCAGGTGTCGTCCGGATAGCCGGACACCTGAGCCGCCGCTGGCCCGGACAGATGGATGCGGGCGAGCTGGGCGTCCGCGGCGCAGCAGATGATCACCACCCGCGCCAGATCCGTGCGGTCACCGTCGCGCATGGTGAACCCGGTGACGGTGATCCTGCGATTGTCGAGGGTGCCCGCGGAGTCCTGTGCCACGCGGATCAGCGCATCGGGCAGCGAGATTTCCGGGGCAGCGCCGTCGGGTAGGGGTGGAAACGGACGGCGCAGCACATCGGTGGACACCTCGGTCACCGAGGCGGCGTCCGGGCGGATGGCCGGGGGTACCACGAAGGCCAGCAGCGCGATCGGGATGAGCAGTAGCCAGGCGACGCCGGGAGAGTGCGGATGGTCATGGCCTGCGTGCGGGTCGTCCTCGCGCCTGCCGTGCCGGATGTCACGCACGATCGCGGCGAGTGCCAGGGCGATGAGCAACACCGCGGTCGCGGCCAGATAGGGCAGCAGCCCCGGCTTGACGTAGCGGGTGTAGGCGCCCGAGATGGTGATGATGGCGGTGCTGACCCCGACGAGCAGCAGCAGGGCGTTCTCGGTCTCGCGGCTCATCGCGGCCCCAGAATCAGCAGGCCGATGCCGGTCGCCACCAGGGTGGCCACCACGAATGTGGCGGGGGCGAACCGGACGGCGAACGCGCGGCCGAACATTCCGGCCTGCATGGCGAACAGCTTGATGTCCACGGCCGGCCCGACTACCAGGAACACCAGGCGCGGCAGCAGCGGGAGCATGGTCAGGCTGGCCGCGACGAAGGCGTCTGCTTCCGAGCACAGCGCCAGCACCACCGCCAGCACCGCCATGGTGATCACACCCAGCACGATCTGTCCCGCGAGATGCTCGTACACCCACGCCGGAACCAGCACGTGCAGTGCGGCTGCTGCGGCGGCGCCGACCACCAGATAGGAGGCTGCCGAAAGGAAGTCGTGGCGTGCCGCTTCGGTGAAGATCTCCCACCGGGAGCCGTCACCGTCGTGCGGGGTGGGCAGGCGTCGGGTGATCCACTCCGGGCTGCCGAACCTGGCCCACAGCGTGCCCATGATCAGCGCGGTGAGCAGTGATGCCGCACACCGGGCAGCAACCATCTGCGGGTGGCCGGGGAACGCGACGGCGGTGGCCACCAGCACGACGGGGTTGATGGCCGGTGCCGCGAGCATGAACGTCAGCGCGGCCGCGCCGACCGTGTTCCCGTGGGCTTCGTCGCCGAAAAGCCTGCGCGCCACCGGCACTGAACCGCATTCGCAGCCGGGCAACGCCGCTCCGCCGACGCCGGCGGCCAGGATCGCCGCACCGGTGCGTCTGGGCAACCAGCGGGCCAGCCGGTCGGGCGTGACGAAAACCGCGATCAGCCCGCTGATCACCACGCCGAGCGCCAGAAACGGCAGGGCTTGGACGAACACGCCGCAGAACACCGTGGCCGCCGTCGCCACGTCGGCAGTGCCCTCGACGAATGTCTGCAGCGTGGTGCCGGCCAGGGCCAGCGCGATGATCCCGGCCACGAGCACCTGCATGGAACTCGGCCGCCACCGCATCACCGCCGGGTTTGCCACCACGCGGCCATCATGCCAGGCGAATCTGTCAGGTGAATGCGCTCAGCATCAGCCCTTCGGCGGACAGGCGCTCACGTACTGCCGTGGCGATCTGTACCGCTCCGGGTGAATCACCGTGTACGCAAACCGATTCCACGGCCACGGGGATGACGGAGCCGTCGGCGGCGGTGACCTGTCCGGCGGTGACCATGCCCACCACCCGCTCGGCGATCTCGGCCGCGTCGTGCAGCACGGCGCCGGGCTCGCGTCGGGACACCAGGGTGCCGTCGGGCCGGTAGGCGCGGTCGGCGAAGGCTTCGGACACGGTGCGCAGCCCGCGCACTCCGGCTTCCTCGAAGAACGCCGAGCCGGACAGCCCGAGCACCGGCAGGGCGACGTCCACGGCGGCCACCGCGGCGGCCACCGCGGCCGCCTGCTCCCGGTGTCCGACGATCGTGTTGTACAGCGCACCATGGGGTTTCACGTAGGTCACCGTCGTCCCCGCGGCGCGGGCGATGCCCTGCAGCGCGCCGATCTGGTAGATCACGTCGGCGGTCAGGTCTTCGGGCGTCACGTCGATGAAGCGCCTACCGAATCCGGCGAGGTCGCGATAGCTCACCTGGGCGCCGATGCGCACCCCGCGGGCCGCGGCCTCGCGGCAGGTACGCAGCAGCAGCGCCGGGTCTCCGGCGTGAAATCCGCAGGCCACGTTGGCGCTGGTGACCAGGTCCAGCATGGCCTCGTCGTCGCCGAGTTTCCACGCGCCGAAGCTCTCCCCGAGGTCGGCATTGAGATCGACGGAGGCAGCCACCCGTTCAGCCTAAGACGATGCGTCGGTCGGCCAGCCGTTCTCGGCCACGAATTCGGGCAGCGGGCGCCCGGTTGTCCAGTGCTCGATCTCCAGTACCGGCCGGTCCGGGAACTCGGGTACCGGGCCCAGGCACAGGATGGCCACCGGCTCGGCGTCGGCGGGCATGCCCATCAGCTCGCCCAGTGGCGCCGGCTCGAAGATCGACACCCAGCCCATGCCGAGCCCTTCGGCCCGTGCGGCCAGCCACATGTTCTGGATCGCGCAGGACACCGAGGCCAGGTCCATCTGGGGCAGGGTCCGGCGGCCGAAGATGTGCCGGTCGCGGTTCTCGCCGAGGGCGACGACGAACAGCTCGGCGCAGTCGAGGATGCCTTCCACCTTCAGTGCCAGGAACTCGTCGCCGCGGGCGCCGAGGGCGTCGGCGGTATGGATGCGTTCCTCGTCGACGAGGGCGTGGATCTTGCCGCGCAGCGCATTGTCGGTGATGCGGATGAAGCGCCACGGCTGCATCAGGCCGACGCTCGGCGCCGCGTGGGCGGCCTGCAGCAGCCGACCGAGCACCTCGGGCGGCACGGAGCTGCCGGGGACGAACCTGCGCATATCCCGGCGTTCGGCGATGGCCCGGTAGACGGCGCTGCGCTCGTCGGGGCTGAAGGCGTGCTCGGACACGCTTGGAGCTTAGGCGGGCCGTCGAGCCGGCCGGACACCCGGTTTATTGAAAATGAATTTCATTAATGATAAGAGTGTGGGGTGCTGAACTGGGGCCGGGCGATAGCGCTGGTGGCTGTGCTGTCGGCCGGGTGCTCGGCGGCCCCCGATGCCGAGCGGTCGGCGACCCCTCGTGAGGCCGAGCGGCCGGTGACGCGCCTGGTGCTGGTGGAGCGTGAGACGGGTGCGGCCGCGGTGCTCGATGTCGCGGACGCTGCCGAGACCGGCCTGGGGCAGGTCGGTCTCGTCAATGCCGTCAGTGGCGACGGCCGGTATGCCTACCTGCACGAGGAGGCCGGTCTGACGATCCTCGACGGCGGGGCGTGGACGTATGACCACGGTGATCACTCGCATTACTACGAGGTGTCGCCCGCAGTCGTGGGCCGCATCGACGGCCGGGTCGCCGCGGTGCACGGCGCCGGTGCGTCGACCGTCGTGCTTCGCGGCGACGGCTCCGTCGAATCACTGGACCGGGACGCCTTCCCGCGCGAAGACGTGTCGGGGGCGGCCGTGGCGGGGGCCGACAATGCAAGGGCTGCGGTCGCATTCGGCAATGACGTGCTGACCGTGACCGGGCCGGGACTGGTCAGGCACGGCGCCGGCCAGGCCACGGTCCTCGGGCACTGCCCGGAGGTTACCGGCGCGGCGGTATTGCGCCGGGCGGTGGTGCTCGGGTGCCGCGACGGCGCGCTGCGGATCTCCCGGCGCGGCGGGGCCCTGGTGGCCGACGGCATTCCGTTCGGAGTGTCTCGGCCGTCAATACCGTTGGGGCCCTTCGGTTACCGCCGGACGGGAAACTCCGTGACCGCGGTGGCCGGGGACGAGGTATGGCTGCTCAACGGCCGCCGCTGGACGTCGATGCGGCTTCCCGGTGTGGTCGCGGTGAACACCGCCGACGCCACCACCGTGCTGGCCGTGACCCGCGACGGCGCGCTGCACGCGCTCGACATGGCGGCAGGCGTGAGCGTCGGCCGCCTCGAACTGCTCGCCGCTCCGGTCGGCACGCCGGTGATCGAGGTCGGCGCCGGACGCGCCTACGTCAACGACCCAGCGGCCAGGGCGGTACACGAAATCGACTATGCGAACGGCTTACGGGTGGTGCGCACGCACCGCACGAACGTCGTCCCGGATTTTCTGGCAGCCGCGGGCTGGTGATTCCACAACAAGCAAGGAGAACGAATGCCGAATTCCACGAAGGTCGTCATGCTGGTCGGTGCGCTCGCGGCGGCGCTGACCGGTTGTGGAGGTGGAGAAACCCAGCCGGCGGCGCGGGAGCCGATACCCGATCCGCTGGTGGTCACCTATGACGGTGGGTTGTATGTGTTGGACGGCAACAGCTTGCAGGTCAAGGCCGACGTTCCGCTGGAGGGATTCCTGCGGGTCAACCCCGCCGGTGACGATGCACATGTGCTGGTGTCCACCGACCAGGGTTTTCGGCTCCTCGACGCATCGGCAGGGCAGCTGACCGACACCACTTTCATGGCCGACGAGCCGGGGCACGTCGTCGCCCATGGTGAACACACCGTGCTGTTCGCCGACGGATCCGGCGAGATCACCGTGCTCGATCCCCACGAGCTGACCGACTCCGTACCGCGGATGAGAGGCATGAAGGCGCCGCAGCCGCATCACGGCGTCGCCGTGGTTCTCGATGACGGAAGCTGGGTGCGCAGCGAAGGCAATTCCGACGAGCGCAGCGGTGCGGTCGCGTTCGACGCCTCAGACCGGGAGATCGCCCGTAGCGCTGACTGCCCCGGCATTCACGGAGAAACGGTCGCGGAAACCTCCACCGTCGTATTCGGCTGTGAGAACGGTGTGTTGACCTTCGCCGACGGTGCGTTCACCAAGATCGCCGCCCCGGACGAATACGGCCGGGTGGGTACGGTTCGCGGACACCAGGATTCACCGGTGGCGCTGGGCGACTACAAGGTCGATCCCGATGCCGAGCTGGAGCGGCCCAACCGGTTCGCCCTCGTCGACACCGCGACCGACCAGTTGCGTCTGGTGTCGTTGCCGCAGTCGGTCAGCTACTCGTTCCGGTCGCTGGCCCGCGGCCCGCATGCCGAAGGCCTCATCCTGGGCACCGACGGCAACCTCCATGTCATCGATCCGGCATCTGGGCGCACCGTCAAGACGATCGCGGTAGTCGAGCCGTGGACCGAACCCGAGGACTGGCAGCAGCCCCGGCCGAGCGTATTCGCCCGCGGCCATGACGTATTCGTCGCCGACCCGGCCACCAGGCAGATTCACGCCGTCGATGTCGAATCCGGCGAGAAAGGCGCGTCGGTGACGCTTGATCAGGCACCGAACGAGCTCAGCGGCACGGTGGGCCACGAGCACTAGTTCTTGAGCCGGCCCGGTCGGGCATCGAGAATGTCAATCATGGCGGCCGATTCCGATGAGGGCGGGCGGTACTTCGCGGCCGATTACGAGTTGGCGCAGGAGCGCGAGCGGCTGCGCTTGCTCGAATCGATCGGCGATCCGCGGACCATCCGCACGTTCGGCACCATCGGAGTCGGCCCGGGTTGGCGGTGTTTCGAAGCCGGTGCGGGTGAGGGATCGATCGCGCGCTGGCTCGGTGCGCGCGTCGGCCCCACCGGCCACGTCGTCGCCGCCGACCTGGATCCCAGATTCCTCGACGACCTGCCCGCGCTGGGAATCGAGGTCCGGCGCTGCGATGTCACGTGCGACGAGATCGAATCTGCCGCATACGACCTCGTGCATTGCCGGGTACTGATGGTGCACATGCGCGACCCGCTCGAGGTGCTCCGCCGCATGGCGGCCGCCCTCCGGCCAGGAGGATGGCTGGTGGTCGAGGAGCCCGACTACGGCACCGCGCAGTCGCTCACCCCCGACCATCCGGCGACGGCCGGCTTTCACGCCTATCTGCGTGCGCGTCACGAGTTCCTGATCGGCGCGAACGTGATGGACCTGCACTACGGTGCGCGGCTACCGGCCGACATCGACCGGTTGGGGCTGGAGGCCACGGACAGCGACGTCGGCTCGACCGTGGAGCGGGGCGGAAGCGTGAAATCGGGGTTTCTCGTGCAGAGCTTCGCGCAACTCGACGACATGATGCTCGCCGGCGCAGCGATCAGCGAATCCGAATTGGCCGATGCCCGCCGGGCCATGGAAGACCCGGCGTTCGTCTATCAGGCACCGACGATGTACACCGTGTGGGGCCGCAAGCCCCTCAGTGCGCGTGGGTGAGGTTCCAGGAAGGTAGCGGATCGGGGTAGCCCGTCCAGGCCTGCTCGCCTTCGGCGATTTCGGCGTCGGTCAGCACGGCCTCTTCGAGCAGTCGCTGGATCTTGTCCCGTTCGAGCTTGATTCCGATGAACACGATCTCCTGACCCGGGGTGATCTCGGTGCCCGACCAATACTGTGCCGGCTCGATCGTCAGGTTCGGGCCGGCCTGTGACCAGATGGCGGCGATCGTCGGGCGGCTGGCGATCCAGCAGAATCCCTTGCTGCGCAACACCCTTGTCACCTGACCGAGCGCATCGCCGAGGCGCTGGGGGTGAAACGGCCGGTCGGAGCGGAAGGTCATCGAGCTGATGCCGTACTCCTCGGTCTCGGGTGTGTGCCCATCGGCGATCTCCTCGTCCCAGCCCGGGGTCTGGGCGGCGGCCTCCGGATCGAACAACCCGGTGCCCAGCACCTCTCCGAGATCGACGACGCCGTGATCGGTCCGGATCAGCTTGGCGGTCGGATTGAGCCTGCGCAGCAGTGTTTGGACGGTGTCGAGGGTCGCCGGGCTCACCAGGTCGGTCTTGTTGAGCAGGATGACGTCGGCGAACTCCACCTGATCGGTGAGCAGGTCGGCGATGCTGCGGGCATCGCCCTGGCCGGCGGCCAGATCCCGGTCGGCCAGGCCTTCACCGCGAATGACCTCGCTCAGGAAGGTGGACGCGTCGACCACCGTCACCAGCGTGTCCAGTTTCGCCAGCCGGCCGAGCTGGAACCCGTCCTCGAACTCCCACTCGAACGTCGCGGCGACCGGCATGGGCTCGGAGATGCCGGTCGACTCGATGACCAGGTGGTCGAACCGGTTCTGTCGCGCCAGTGCGCCCACGGCCTCCACCAGGTCCTCGCGCAGTGTGCAGCAGATGCAGCCGTTGGTCAGCTCGACCAGTTTCTCCTCGGTTCGGTCGAGGTGTCCCTGCCCGGCGATGAGTGCGGCGTCGATGTTGACCTCGCTCATGTCGTTGACGATCACCGCGACGCGTCTGCCGTCGCGGTTGGCCAGGATGTGGTTGAGAAGCGTGGTCTTGCCGGCTCCGAGGAAGCCGGACAGGACGGTGACGGGCAGCAGGTCGGACATCGCACTCCTTAATGAAAATGATTTTCAATAAATCATCATCCGGGCGTGCATCCGCTAATGCAAACGGTTATCGTTATCGCCGTGCTCCCGCCCCTGAATCTCCGCGCCGCAGCCACCGCGTTGCTGCTGGCCACCCCATTCGCCCTCGCCGCCTGCGGCTCCGATGAGACCCAACCGGCCGAGTCCGCCGGGAACTGCGTGACCACACCGGTCAACGTCGTCGTCAGCGTCGACCAGTGGGGCGACATCGTGTCCGCACTGGGCGGTGACTGCGCGAAGGTGACCACGGTGCTGGCCGGCTCGTCGGTCGATCCGCACGACTTCGAGCCCTCACCCGCGGACGCGGCCAAGTTCCAGGGCGCGCAGCTGGTGGTGATCAACGGCGGACACTACGACGAGTGGGCAGCCAAGCTGGCTCAGAGCACCGCGCCCAACGCCGTCGTCGTCTCGGCCATAGGGACCGGCGATGACGATCACGATCATGACCACGGCGAGGGGGACGGCCATGCCCACGACCACTCCAACAACCCGCACGCCTGGTACAACCCCACCGCGGTGACCGGCGTCGCCGACACGGTGACCGAGGAGCTGGGTCAGCTGGCTCCCGACGCACGCGACTACTTCGCGCAGCGCCGCGCCGAGTTCACCACCTCGATGCAGCCCTACCAGCAACTGATCACCGACATCAAGACCAAGGCCACCGGTAAGCGCTACGCCGCCACCGAAGCGGTGTTCGACGACATGGCCGCCGCCGTCGGCCTGGTCAACGCCACCCCGGCGGGCTATCAGGCCGCCTCGTCCAACGAGACCGACCCGTCGCCGGCGGATCTGGACGCGTTCCTGCGCCTGCTCGCCGATCGCGGCGTCGACGTGCTGATCTACAACACCCAAACCGAGGGCTCACTGCCCAAGCAGATCCGGACCGCTGCCGAGGGTGCGGGTATTCCGGTTGTCGATGTCACCGAAACGGTGGCGCCGGGAGCGGATTCGTTCGAGGCTTGGCAGGTGAACCAATTGACGGCGCTTGCCAAAGCGCTCGGGATCCAGGCCTAGTGCCCGACAGCGCAGACCCGCCTGCCCTCGTCTTCGACGACGTCAGTGCCGTGCGCGGCGGGCGGCTGATCTGGTCAGAGGGCACCTTCGAGATTCCCACCGGCGGCATCGTCGCGCTGATCGGCTCGAACGGATCGGGCAAGTCCACCATGCTGCAGGTCATGCTGGGCCTGCTGCCCGCGGCGTCCGGGTCCGTGCAGGTCCTCGGTGGCGCGCCCGGTGAGCACAACGACCTCATCGGCTACGTCCCGCAGGATTACGCCGCCGGCGCGGGGGAGGCCATCCGGGCCCGCGGTGCGGTGACCCTGGGCCTCACCGGACGGCGGTGGGGGTTCACCCGCACCTCGGCCGCCGATCGGGCCCGGGTCGACGAGGCATTGGCATGGGTCGAGGCCACCGGGTTCGCCAACATGCGGCTGTCGGAACTGTCGGGAGGTCAGCGGCAGCGCATCGCCCTGGCCAATGCCCTTGTCGGACATCCGAAGATGCTCATCCTCGACGAACCGCTGGCCGCGCTCGACCTCCGCAACCAGCACGAGATCGTGCAGTTGCTGGCCCGGCTCAACCGGGACCTCGGGGTCACCATTCTCGTTGTCGCCCATGACCTCAACCCGCTGCTGAGCGTTCTCGACAGTGCGATCTATCTGCTCGACGGGCACGCCCACCACGCGGCCATCGACGAGGTGGTGGACGCCGAGTTGCTGACCCACCTGTACGGAACCAAGGTGCAGGTGGCCCACACCCCGTTGGGTCAGATGTACATGAGGAGTGGGTGATGTCGGTGGCGCTGCTGGCTCAGGGCAGCTTCGCGATGGGCTACCAGCACAACTGGTGGCAGATCCTGACTTCCGCGTTCATGCGCAACGCATTGATCGGCGGCACGCTGGTGGCACTGGCCGCCGGCCTGATCGGATATTTCGTCATCGTGCGCAATACCGCGTTCGCCGCCCACGCCCTGGCCCACATCGGGCTTCCCGGCGCCACCGGTGCGGCGCTGCTCGGGCTTCCGGTCGGTATGGGGCTGTTGGCGTTCTGTGTCGGCGGCGCCCTGGTGATCGGGGCGCTGGGCAGCCGGGCGCATGACCGCGAGGTGGCCACCGGCACGGTGCTTGCCCTGGCCACCGGGTTCGGTCTGTTCTTCAACTCGTTGGCCACCAAGAACTCGTCGACGCTGACAAACGTGTTGTTCGGCAACCTGCTGGCCATCACGCATCAGCAGCTGCTCACCTTTACCGCGCTGCTGGTGGTCCTGGCCGCCACCGTCGTATTCGTTTTTCGCCCATTGCTGTTCGCGTCGGTCAACGCACAGGTGGCCGAGGCCAAAGGGGTGCCGGTACGCGCCTTGTCGGTGCTGTTCATGGTTCTGCTGGGGATCGCGGTGACGATGGCGGTGCTGGCGGTGGGCACCCTGCTGTTGTTCGCCCTCGTCGTCACCCCGGCCGCCACGGCAATCATGGTGACCGCGCGGCCGATTCTCGCGATGGCCATCTCGACCGGGATAAGCGTGGTGTCGGTGTGGGCCGGGCTGACGGTCTCGGCAATCTTCAACATGCCGCCGAGCTTCGTGATCGTCACGATCGCCTGCGGATTCTGGCTGGCGGTGTGGACGGTTGACCGGGTGAGGAATTCGGCGATCCACTAGCCTCAGAAAGCATGCCACGGAGTCCCCACCCGCCACGGCGGGCCACTCTGGCTTCGTTGGCGGCCGAACTCAAGGTTTCGCGGACCACGATCTCCAACGCCTACAACCGTCCTGACCAGTTGTCCGCCGAGCTTCGCGACCGGATCTTCGATGCGGCCAAACGGCTGGGCTACGCCGGTCCGGATCCGGTGGCGCGCTCTCTGCGGACCCGTAAGGCCGGAGCCGTGGGGTTGATCATCACCGAGCCGCTCAACTACTCCTTCAGCGACCCCGCCGCACTGGATTTCGTTGCCGGACTTGCCGAATCGTGTGAGGCGGTGGGGCAGGGGCTGCTGCTGGTGGCGATCGGGCCCAACCGCAGTTTCGAGGACGGCTCGGCGGCGGTGCTCGCGGCCGGCGTCGACGGATTCGTGGTGTATTCGGCCTCCGACGATGATCCGTATCTGCCGGTGGTGCGCCAGCGTCAGTTGCCGGTCGTGGTGGTGGATCAGCCCAAGGACGTTCCCGGGGTGTCGCGGATCAGCATCGACGATCGCGGCGGGATGCGGCGGCTGGCCGAGCACGTGCTGGAGCTGGGCCATCGCGATATCGGCCTGCTGACCATGCGGCTGGGCCGCGACTGGCCGCATGGGGGCACGAAACCCGCACTGGCAGACCCGGATCGGGTGTTGTCCCCGCATTTTCACGTGCAGCGCGAGCGGATTCACGGCGTGTATGACGCGATGACGGCCGCGGGCCTGGCCCCGGCCACGCTGACGGTGGTGGAGAGCTATGACCATCTGCCGACATCCGGAGGGGCGGCCGCCGAGGTGGCGCTGGACGCCAATCCCCGCATCACCGCGCTGATGTGCACTGCCGACGTGCTGGCCTTGTCGGCCATGGACTATCTGCGCTCGCGAGGTATCTACGTGCCGGGGGAGATGACGGTGACCGGTTTCGACGGGGTGCCGGAGGCGTTGCGGCGCGGCCTGTCCACGGTGGTGCAGTCCAGTGTGGCCAAGGGACGCCGGGCCGGTGAACTGCTGCACAATCCGCCGCGGGACGGGCTGCCGGTGATCGATGTGCTTCCCACCGAGGTGGTGCGGGGCCGGACGTCGGGCCCGCCGGCCTGATCCTTTCGCCGAAACGGCATTCCGGCAGGCGATTACTCGCACTTCTTCTGCTGGAATGCCATTTCGGCGTCAGCGGCGCGCGGCGAGCAGGAATTCCAAGGCGGCGACGACATCTTCGGGGTCGTCGACGCGGTAGCCGGCCAAGGTCTCGCCGGGGCCCACCTTGACGCCGATGTCGCCGTCGCGCAGCCGGCGAAACGCCTTCTCGTCGGTGACGTCGTCGCCGAAGTAGATCACCGCGGACGCTCGGTGCTCGTCGCGCAGGATGTCGATCGCCTCGCCCTTGTCGGTGCTGATCACCGCGAACTCGAGCACGGCCTTGCCCTTGGTCAGCTGTGCATCCCATGCCTGTGCGGATTCGTGCGCCTGCGCCAGGGCGGCTTCGGCGTCGCCGGGTTCGGCGTTGCGGACGTGCAGGGCCACGCTCGCCGGTTTGAGTTCGACGGTCACTCCGGGACGGGCGGCGGCGATAGCGCTCAGTTCGGCGGCTATCCGGTCGAGCAGGCCGCGGTCGATGGGATGGGAGAATCCGGAGTCGAATTCGGCGCCGTGACTGCCGACCATGTGCACCGCCGCGGGCATCCCGGACAGCTCGCGCAGTACCTCTAACGCACGGCCGGAGATCAGGGCGGTGGAGGTGTTCGGACACTGAGCCAGTGCCACAAGGGCGTCGGCACCCGCGCGAAGCGGGCGCGCGTCGGCCGGGTTGTTGACGATCGGGGCGAGGGTGCCGTCGAAATCGGAGGTGATCAGCAGCCTGGGTGTGAGTGCAGCCCGGGCCAGTGCGTCCTGGAGGTTGGCGGGAAGGCTCACCCGCTAGATCTTAGGTTTGTCCTCGGCGCCGATCAGCAGCCGCACGGCCAGGTCGAGTCGCTTGCTGACGTCGGTGGCCGAGGCCCGGCGCGTCAGCCAGGCCAGCAGATTGGACAGCCACACGTCGGAGATGACCCGAGCGATGTGGTACTGGTCCTCGGTCGGCTCGCCGTCGCTCATGGCCCGGGCGAACATCGAGTCCATCAGCTTGCCGACGTGGTCTACCTCGCCCGCAGCCGATGCGTCGGCGAAGACGAAGGCCCGCGTCATGGCCTCGGTGAGCAGCGGGTTGCGCTGCATGGCCCGGTTCAGCTTGCCGACCATGAAACTCAGCCGCTGGTAGGGGGTACCGCCGGTCAGCGCGGCCCGATCGGTCTTGGCGTCGATGCGCTCGAACTCGCGGCCGAGGGCCGACACCAGCAGATGGACCTTGGAGGGGAAGTAGCGGTAGAGCGTGCCGACGGCGACATCGGCGCGTTCGGCCACAGCCCGCATCTGGACGGCCTCGTAGCCGCCCTTGGACGCGATGGCCAGGGTGGCATCGAGGATGCGCTTGCGGCGCTCCCGCTGTGCTTCTGAGCCGAGCTCGGATTCGGCAAGGACTGCCACGTTCAGAACCTCACGCGGTCGGGTGTCCGACCCGGACGATTCGCTGCCTGCCTGCTGTGGTGCGCTGGACATGCGGTGTGTGGCCCCCTCTCGTCGCGTACCTCGTGGAAAACGATACGCACGGCGATCTCCTTCTACGCACCTCCGCGCCGGTAAACACACGGACGTGTCCTGCTGTGATGCGGGTCGACTTGACGGTCGAACACTGTCACCATTAGAACACGTTCTAGTGGGAAGCACGGACTTCTCGCGTTAGGGGCTAGGAGGTCCACCATGTCCGGCGCTTCTGCGACCATCACTGACGAGCAGTTTGCCGCCCGTGACCTGGTGCGGAGCTGGGCGGCCGCAGCCGCCACGGCCGCCGCCGTCCGTGAGGCCGAACACGATGCCGATGCGTGGCGCTCACCGTTTCAGGGACTCGCCGAACTAGGGATCTTCAGCGTTGCGGTCCCCGAGGAGCAGGGCGGGGCCGGCGGCACGGTCGAGGACCTGTGCGCCATGGTCGACGAGGCCGCTGCCGCTCTGGTGCCCGGTCCGGTGTCGACGACCGCCCTGGCCACCCTGGTCGTGAGCGACGAGGCGGTACTGGAGGCCCTGGTGTCGGGTGAGCGCACCGCGGGTGCGGCGCTGGACGCTGACCTGCGCCTCGACGGTGACACGGTGTCGGGCACCGCCGAGTACGTCTTGGGCGCCGACGCCGCCGGGGTGCTGTTGCTGCCTGCCGGCGATCGCGTGGTTCTGGTCGATGCGAGTGCCGCCGGGGTGGGCATCGAACTGCTCACCGCCACCGACTTCTCGCTGCCGTTGGCCCGGGTGGTGCTGGATTCGGCGCCGGCGCAGGTGCTCGACGTTTCGCGGCAGCGGTTCTCCGACATCACCGCGACGGTCCTGGCCGCCGAGGCCGCCGGGCTGGCGCGCTGGACCCTGCAGACGGCCACCGAGTACGCCAAGGTGCGCGAGCAGTTCGGCAAGCCGATCGGCAGCTTCCAGGCGGTCAAGCACATGTGCGCCGAGATGCTGCTGCGTTCCGAGCAGATCTCGGTGTCGGCAGCCGACGCCGCCCGCGCGGTATCGGAATCCGACGACTCCCAGTTGTCGATCGCCGCTGCGGTGGCTGCGGCCGCGGGCGTGGATGCGGCCGAGGCCAACGCCAAGGACTGCATCCAGGTGCTCGGCGGTATCGGCATCACCTGGGAACACGAAGCGCATCTGTATCTGCGTCGCGCATACGGGATCTCGCACGCGCTCGGGGGAAAGCGCCGCTGGATCCGCCGGGTGTCGGCACTCACCCAGCAGGGTGTGCGCCGTGAGCTGCGGATTGACCTGGAGTCGGTGGCCGCCCTGCGTCCGGAGATCAGCGCCGCGGTCGCCGAGGTGGCCGCGCTGCCGGTGGAGAAGCGTCAAGTGGCCCTGGCCGAGTCCGGCCTGCTGGCCCCGCACTGGCCAAAGCCCTATGGCCGCAACGCATCTCCGGCCGAGCAGCTCCTGATCGACCAGGAACTCGCCGCGGCCGACGTGGAGCGCCCGGATCTGGTGATCGGCTGGTGGGCGGTCCCGACCATCCTGGAGCACGGCAGCGCCGAGCAGATCGACCAGTTCGTGCCGGCCACCCTGCGCGGTGACCTGGCCTGGTGCCAGCTGTTCTCCGAGCCGGGTGCGGGTTCCGACCTGGCCGCCCTGCGCATGAAAGCTGTTCGCGCCGAAGGCCCGAACGGTGAGCCGGGTTGGAAGCTGACCGGGCAGAAGGTGTGGACCTCGGCGGCGCAGAAGGCGCACTGGGGCGTGTGCCTGGCCCGCACCGACGCAGACGCTCCCAAGCACAAGGGCATCACCTACTTCCTGATCGACATGAAGACGCCGGGCATCGTGATCCGCCCGCTGCGCGAGATCACCGGTGACGAGCTGTTCAACGAGGTGTTCTTCGACGACGTGTTCGTGCCCGACGAGATGGTGGTGGGCACCGTCAACGACGGCTGGCGGCTGGCCCGCACCACGCTGGCCAACGAGCGGGTGGCGATGGCCGGCGGTACCGCGCTGGGCAATCCGATGGAGGAACTGCTGCGCACCCTCGGTGCGAAGCCGGACGTGGATCCGGCCGATCTCGACCGCCTCGGCGGGTTGATCCTGACGGCCCAGGTGGGTTCACTGCTGGATCAGCGGATCGCCCAGCTGGCGGTCAGCGGCCAGGACACCGGCGCGCAGGCCAGCTCCCGCAAGCTGATCGGGGTTCGCTACCGCCAGACGCTGGCGGAGTTCCGGCTGGAACTGTCCGACGGCGGGGGCGTGGTGCGTAACCAGGAGGTGCACGACTTCCTCAACACCCGCTGCCTGACGATCGCGGGCGGAACCGAGCAGATCCTGCTGACCGTCGCCGGTGAGCGGTTGCTCGGCCTGCCCCGCTAGTCAGCGACCTCGTAGATACCCCGCCAGCATCGTGACGATGCTGTCCTCGAGTTGTTCGGCGCCGGCGGGCTTCTCACAGGCCAGCAGCCGGTGGGTCAGCGACTCCACGGTCGCCACCACCATGCGCGCCGCGAACGCGGTGTCGGTCACCGTCACGTCGGAATGGTTGTCCAGCAACGCTTTTGCCGCGCTGACCGCCTCTTCTTCGGTGTGGTGCAACCGGTTCAGCAGGGCCGGTGACCGTGGGGCTTCTTCGAACAGCACGCGGTGCAGACGGGTGTCGTCGCGGTGGTTGTCGATGGCCGCCCGGACGAACACGCGCAGCAGGTCTTCGAGGGATTCGGGCAGGCCCGCGGCCGTGCGCTCGCGCAGCAGCGCCGTACCGGCGTCGACGTGTGCGTCGGTCAGCGCAGACAGGATCGCGTCCTTGTTCGGGAAGTACTGATACAGCGATCCGATCGACAGATCCGCTGCTTCGGCGATGCGGTTGGTGGTGCCCGCGGCATATCCGTATTCGGCGAAAATGCGAGCCGCCGCCTCGAGGATGGCCTGGCGGGTTTCCACGGCACGCTGTTGTCTGGGCTGCTTGCGGGCACGAAACCGGTCGGTGGGGGTCATCGTCACCTCCGCACGAAAAGCGAGTAGTCAGCCGCTGCGTGGCGCTCGAAAATTGGTGACATGCAGCGCATCCACGTTGAGACGATTCTGCCCACCGACACCGAACGAGTGTGGCAGGCCATGCAGCAGGTCCCGACATTTCTCTATGTTTGTCGCGGCCTGTTCGGCGTGCCGGCCCTGGCCGGCCGCACCGAACCGTTCCAGGCAGGGGACCGGGGCACCGGTTGGCTGTTCGCGTTCCACGTGATCCCGGCCTACCGCCACACCATCGAAGTGCTCGATGTCGACGGCGCCACGCGCACGATCCGCACCCATGAGTACGGCGGGGTGCTGCGGTCCTGGGACCACACATTGCACGTCGAACCGGTCACCGATCGGTCGTGCCGGTACAGCGACACCGTCGAGATCGACGCCGGCCGGCTCACTTCCGTGGTGGTGGCGCTTGCCCGCGGGATCTACGCGTACCGGCACCGCCGGTGGCGCAGGCTCGTGGACAAGCACATGTCAGAAGCCGGTCTGGGTGCAGGCGGTGGGCGTGGTCAGGTTGACGCCGCCGAACACCACCTGGATGACTGAGCAGATGATGAACTGGTCCTTGGTGTTCGGCTGACCGGTCCGCCACTCGGTGGGGGTCGATATGCCCTCGATGCGGAAGCGTTCGATCGGCCCGCCGCCGAAGTAGGTCGCCGAGATCTCGACCTTGTTGATCGAGCGGTAGAGCTTCGACAGCACGTTGTCGTGGTTGGAGCCCTTGATCTCCCGCGGCATCCCGGCCGGGGCGCTGTAGGAGGCCTCCTGCCAGGTGTCCTTGTTCGTGCTCCGCAGGGTGATGGTCTGCCGTGCCCACGTATCACCCGGGAACCCGATGGGTCCGTCCGGCGTGAGCAGGTTGGCCTGCGTGTTGAACGTGCACTGGGTGCCCGCGCAGTCGGCGCTGACGTGCATCTCGATGTCGCCCTGCGGGCTCGGAATCGAGGTGACGGAGGAGTTCGCGGCAGCCGTGGCCGACGCGGGAAACGCCAGCGCAGCCGCGGTCAGCACTGCTGCCGTGCTCGCTGCGGAGAGCCTGTTGATCGTCATCGTCAAGAAAGGTATCCGCTCGTTACTCGTCGTAGGTGACTTCGACCGAATCCGACACCGGCGTGGCCTGGCAACCCAGGATCAGGCCCTCGTCGAGGTCGGAGGGTTCGAGCACGTCGTTGATCTTCATCTCGACGTCTCCGGATTTCTTGAGCACCGCACATGCGCCGCAATGGCCTTCGCGGCAGGAGAACGGGGCGTCCAGGCCCTTGTCCAGCAGGACGTCGAGCAGCGTGGCCGAACGCGGCCAGCGGACCTCGTGGGTGGTGCCGTCGAGGGTGACGATCGCGGTGGCCGGACCCTGGTCGCTGTCGTCTTCTTCGATCACAACGGCGGCGAAGGGGTCGGAGTCCAGCGACTTGAACACCTCGATGTGGATGCGCTCGTCGGTGGCACCGGCCTGCTGCAGCGCCTGCTCGGCTGCCGCCATGAACGGTCCGGGCCCGCAGATGAAGGCCTCGCGCGAGGCGTAGGGCGCGACCAGCCCGGCCAGCGCGGCGGGGCTGGGTAGCCCCTGCACGGTCTCCAGCCAATGCACGACGGTGAACCGGTCGGGGTACTTGGCGGCCAGCTCACGCAGGGTCGCGCCGAAGATGACGGAGTTCTCGTCGCGGTTGGCGTACACGAGGACGACGTTGCCGCTGCCCTCGGCGAGTGCCGACTTGCAGATCGCCATCATCGGCGTGATGCCGCTGCCCGCGGCCAGCAGCAGGAAGTCGGTGTCGAGGTCCTTGGGTACGAACGTCCCCGACGGAGCCAGCACGTGCATCCGCATCCCGGCGTGGGCGTTGTCGCACAGCCAGTTTGACGCGTAGCCGTCGGCAGTCCGCTTGACCGTCACGGTCAGCTGATCGTCGGTCACCGGGGAACTGGACAGCGAATAGCAGCGGGCCACCGAGCCGGTGCGATCGCTCGGCACCCGCAGGGTCAGGAACTGGCCAGGGGCGTAGCGCAACCGGTCGGCAGGGATGTCCGAACCTTCAGGAACGCAGAACACCAGAGACCGCGCGTCGGCTGTCTCCTCGACGACTGCGCTGACCTGCAGTTCGAGTACATGGCTGCCCAGTGGCTCATCGGTCACGGCTGGACCCTCTCTTCACTCATAACTAGAACAGGTTACAAAAACGTACTTGCCCAGGTCCAGCCCCGCATTGCCAGGCCCTGCTCGACACAAATCGTAACGTGTTCTAATCTCTGTCTAGGCGGTCAGCTCGCGCTTATCGCAGTCCGATTCTTGGGAGGCATTTCCGTGACATCCATTGAACAGCGTGACGTGCAGGCAGTTCTGGCCGGCATCGACGAACTGCTGCCGACGCTGCGTGAGCGCGCTCAGGAGACCGAGGATCTGCGCAAGCTGCCCGATGCGAACGTGAAAGCGCTGGAAGAGGTCGGCTTCTTCAAGCTGCTGCAGCCGGAGCAGTGGGGTGGCCTGCAGTGCGATCCGGCGGTCTTCTACGAGGCGGTCCGCCGGCTGGCCAGCGCCTGTGGTTCGACCGGCTGGGTGGCCGGCATCATCGGCGTGCACAACTGGCACCTGGCGCTGTTCGACCAGCAGGCCCAGGAAGACGTCTGGGGTGAGGACACCTCGGTCCGCATCTCCTCCTCCTACGCCCCGATGGGTGCCGGTGTCGTCACCGAGACCGGCGACGGCTACATCGTCAACGGCGCTTGGAACTGGTCCTCGGGTTGCGACCACGCCACCTGGGCCTTCCTCGGTGGCCCGGTCATCAAGGACGGCCGGCCGGTCGATTTCGGCAGCTTCCTGATCCCGCGGACCGACTACCAGATCGACGACGTCTGGAACGTGGTCGGCCTGCGCGGCACCGGCAGCAACACCGTCGTGGTCAAGGACGTGTTCGTGCCCAAGCACCGCTTCCTGTCCTACAAGGCCATGAATGACGGCACCGCCGGCGGGTATCGGACCAACACCGCCCCGGTCTACAAGATGCCTTGGGGCACAATTCATCCCACCACCATCTCGGCCCCGATCGTGGGTATGGCCTACGGCGCCTACGACGCCCACGTCGAGCACCAGGGCAAGCGTGTCCGCGCCGCCTTCGCCGGCGAGAAGGCCAAGGACGATCCGTTCGCCAAGATCCGGATCGCCGAGGCCGCCAGCGACATCGACGCCGCCTGGCGCCAGCTGTCGGGCAACGTTGCCGACGAGTACGCGCTGCTGGTCGCCGGTGAGGAGATCCCGTTCGAGCTGCGCGCCCGCGCCCGTCGCGATCAGGTGCGTGCCACCGGCCGCGCGATCGCCTCGATCGACCGGCTCTTCGAGGCCTCGGGTGCCACCGCGCTGTCCAACGACGCTCCGGTACAGCGGTTCTGGCGTGACGCACACGCCGGCCGGGTGCACGCGGCCAACGATCCCGAGCGCGCCTACCTGATCTTCGGCAACAACGAGTTCGGCCTGCCCCCGGCCGACACGATGGTCTGATACATGACTGTGTCTGTTTCAACCACACCAGGAGCCCCTACGTTCGAGTCCACCTCGCGGTACGCCGACGTGCAGGCCGGCGAGCTGGCCATGCGGTTGCACTACCACGAGGCCGGGGACCCGGCGGCGCAGACCATCGTGCTGCTGCACGGCGGCGGACCCGGTGCGTCCAGCTGGTCGAACTTTGGCCGCAACATCGCCGTGCTGGCCGAGAAGTACCACGTGCTGGCCATCGACCAGCCGGGTTACGGCTTGTCCGACAAGCACACTGAGCACGAGCAGTACAACCGCTACAGCGCCAAGGCCGTACTCGGTCTGCTCGACAAGCTGGAGATCACGGGACGGGTACCGCTGCTGGGCAATTCGCTCGGCGGGGGCACCGCGGTCCGCTTCGCGCTGGATTACCCGGACCGCGCGGGCAAGCTGGTGCTGATGGGCCCGGGCGGCCTGAGCGTCAACCTGTTTGCGCCGGATCCGACCGAGGGTGTCAAGGCGCTCGCCAAGTTCAACTTCGAACCGACGCGCGAGAACCTCGAAGCCTTCATCCGGATCATGGTGTTCGACCAGAAGCTCGTCACGCCTGAGCTGGTCGACGAGCGGTTCGCGATCGCCAGCACGCCGGAGTCGCTGGCCGCCACCCGTGCGATGGGTAAGTCGTTCGCCGGTGCGGACTTCGAGCTCGGCATGATGTGGCGCGAGGTGTACAAGCTGCGCCAGCCGGTGCTGCTGATCTGGGGCCGTGAGGACCGGGTCAACCCGCTCGACGGCGCACTGGTCGCGGTCAAGCAGATTCCGCGGGTACAGCTGCATGTCTTCGGGCAGTGTGGACACTGGGCTCAGGTCGAGAAGTTCGACGAGTTCAACAAACTCACCATCGATTTCCTTGGGGGTTAGCAGATGAGCATCAAGGCACTCGGCTACATGCGCATCGAGGCCACCGACGTGGCGGCCTGGCGCGAGTTCGGGCTGAAGGTTCTCGGCATGGTCGAGGGCGAGGGTTCCATTCCGGGCGCGCTCTACCTGCGGATGGATGACTTCGCGGCGCGCCTGGTGATCGTGCCCGGCGAGCAGGACCGCCTGCTGATCTCCGGCTGGGAGGTCGCCGACGCACCCGCGCTGCAGAACCTGCGCGAGAGCTTGTCCAAGGCGGGCGTCGACTTCGTCGAGGGCACCAAGGACGAGATCCGTGAGCGCCGGGTCGAAGGCCTGATCCGGTTCTCCGACCCGTCCGGCAACGTCCTCGAGGCGTTCTACGGCGCGCAGTATCTGGGCCGCCGGTTCGTGAGCCCCTACGGCCACAAGTTCGTCACCGCCGAGCAGGGCCTGGGGCATGTGGTGCTGACCTGCGACGACGACGCCGCGGCGCAGGCGTTCTACCAGGATGTGCTGGGCTTCCGGCTGCGCGACTCGATGCAGCTGCCCCCGCAGCTCGCCGGCCGCCCGGCCGATGGCGATCCGGTGTGGCTTCGCTTCTACGGCTGCAACCCGCGCCACCACGCGCTGGCCTTCATGCCGATGCCCAACCCGACCGGCATCGTGCACCTGATGGTCGAGGTGGAGAACTCCGACGACGTCGGTCTGTGCCTGGACCGCGCCAACCGCCGGAAGGTCAAGATGTCGGCGACGTTGGGCCGGCACATCAACGACAAGATGCTGTCCTTCTACATGAAGACCCCGGGCGGGTTCGACATGGAATTCGGTTGCGAAGGTCTCGAAGTCGAGGACGACAGCTGGATCGCGCGCGAGAGTGTGGGCGTGAGCCTCTGGGGCCACGACTTCTCCGTCGGCTTCAAGTGACGGCTCCCGACATGTCCAACGCTGAGCCGATCGACCCGCGCACGTTCCGAAATGTGCTGGGGCAGTTCTGCACTGGCGTCACCGTTATCACGACTTTTCATGATGACGCGCCGATAGGCTTTGCCTGTCAATCGTTCGCCGCACTGTCGCTCGATCCGCCGTTGGTGTTGTTCTGCCCGACCAAGCAGTCTCGGGCGTGGCAGGCCATCGAGGCCAGTGGGAAGTTCTGCGTGAACATGCTGCATGAGAAGCAGCAGCATGTTTCCGCGCAGTTCGGCTCGAAGGCGCCGGACAAGTTCGCCGGAATCGATTGGACGCCATCGGATCTCGGCTCTCCGGTGATCGCCGGCAGCTTGGCCCACATCGACTGCAACGTGCATTCCGTGCACGACGGCGGTGACCACTTCGTGGTGTTCGGTGCGGTGCACTCGTTGTCGGAAGTCCCCAAGCGTAAGCCTCGGCCGCTGCTGTTCTACCGCGGCGAGTACACCGGGATCGAGCCGGACAAGAACACCCCGGCGCAGTGGCGTGACGATCTGGATGCGTTCCTCACCGCAACCACCTCTGACACCTGGCTCTGACTTTTCCTCGTTGACACAGACTGGGCCCCCTTCCGCCGGGAGGGGGCCCAGTTCGTTTTCCAGCACATATTTACGATCCAGAAAGTCAGGGTAGGCATACCTATTGATATTTAGGGAAAGCTAAGCTAATTTTTGGTCGTTCCTCAGTCAACTATCAGCTTTCAGGAGTTTTCGTGCCCCTACCTGCCCTTTCCTCCGGCCATGCCCCGGCGGCAAGTCGCAAGGACAAGTTCCTTCTCGCCGGCGTCGCCATGGTGAGTGCCAGCGCCATCGCGGTGACCCCGGTTGCCCAGAACACGACGCTCATTCAGCAGGCGCAGAGCTTTGCCTACGACCTGACGGCGTCGACGATGGACGCCACCGCGTCGCCGGTCGATGTCTACGGGACGCTCGTCAGCAACACGTTCAGCAACCTCGAACTTCTGGGTGCGGCGATCGCGGCCAATCCGGCTCCGTTCCTGAGCCAGGTCTTGGAGAACCAGCAGGGGTACGCGGCAAAGTTCGGCGCGGCGTTCACCGCCATCCCGACCAACCTGCAGAACTGGTACAACGGTGCCAACGGGCAGGCCCGGTTGGCCCAGGCGCAGGCCGCACTCGAGGCCGGTGACATCGGCGAGGCATACCGCTGGTTCAACCACTCCATGCTGTACGCGTTCCAGGGCGCCTTCGGTTCGCTGATCGCTCCCGGGTTCATCCTCTCGGGCACGCCGCGTGGCGGGACCGAGTACCTGGCCGGTATCCCAGAGCAGATCGCGCAGAACTTCACGAATCTGATCGCCGCGACCTTCACCTCGAGCGTCGTCGTCAGCGCCCTGTTCCAGGGTGCTTTCGCGACGGTCAGCGGCCCGGCGTTCGAGCTGGCGCGGGTCGCTGAGGCGATCAGCACCAGCGTGTCCACCGGAGACGTGCAGGGTGCCTTCAATGCCGTGATCAACACGCCGGGCATCCTGGTCAACGCGGCACTCAACGGATTCAAGTACTCCGACCCGGACCCCGAGACGGGCACCGGCGGCTACACCGAGTGGCCGGCCCTGCTCACGTTCGCCGATCCCGGCGAGCAGGGCGGCGCCCGAATTGTCGCGGGCCTGCTGCAGAACCTGCTGGTGAACATCCCGAAGACGCTCGCCGATGCGATCGACAACACTCCGGAAACCCCGGCTCCGGCGGCTGCTCCGTCGTCGGTGCCCGCGAGCATCTCGGCTCAGCTGGTGTCCGCGATCGCGCCCAAGGCGGCGGAGACCGAGTCGGTCGTCGAGTCCGTCAAGGAAGCGGCCCCGGCCGTCGAGGCCCCCAAGGCTGAGGCACCGGCTGTCGAGACTCCGAAGGTCGAGACCCCGGCAGTCGAGACCCCGGCTGTCGAGGCCGTGAAGGTGGAGACCCCGGCTGTCGAGGCTGTCAAGGTTGAGGCGCCGGTCGCCAACACCGTTGCGACGGCCACCGAGGAGGCGGCCACCGGAACTGCCGCCACCAAGCCCGCGAGCAAGGCCAAGGTCGCCGACCGGATCAAGGCCAAGATCAACGAGGCCAAGGAAGCCCGGCAGGCCAAGGCCAAGGAAGCCAAGGCGGCCAAGGAGGCCAAGGCCAAGGAGACGAAGTCCAGCGAGTCCAAGAGCAGCGACTCCAAGGACAGCTCGGGCTCCTCGTCGGAGTAGTCAGCACTGCGCGTAGCTGGGCCCCATCCTTCGGGATGGGGCCCAGTTTCGTATGAAAGCTGACCGCTTGATCAAAGGAATCATTGACAATCGGCCTGACAAATGTAACGGTTTGATCGACTGATCAAATCATCGAAAGGATGGCCATGGCAGGCAGAGTCGAGGGCAAGGTAGCCCTCGTTACCGGAGCGGCACGCGGGCAGGGGCGCAGTCATGCGCTGCGACTGGCGCAAGAAGGCGCCGACATCATCGCCGTCGACGTCTGCCGCCCCGTCACGGACACCAGCGCGATCCCGGCGTCGACTCCCGACGATCTGGCCGAGACCGCGGATCTGGTCAAGGGGCTGAACCGTCGCATCGTCACCGCCGAAGTAGATGTGCGTGACTTCGATGCGCTCAAGGAAGCCGTCGACAGTGGTGTCGAGCAGCTGGGCCGCCTCGACATCGTGGTCGCCAACGCCGGTATCGGCAACGGCGGGGACGTCCTGCACGAGACCAAGGAATCCGACTGGGATGACATGATCGGCGTCAACCTGTCGGGTGTCTGGAAGACCGTCAAAGCCGCTGTGCCGCACATTCTTTCCGGTGGCCAGGGTGGTTCGATCGTTCTCACGAGCTCGGTCGGCGGCCTCAAGGCCTACCCGCATACCGGCCACTACATCGCGGCCAAGCACGGAGTGATCGGTTTGATGCGCAGCTTCGCGGTGGAGTTGGGTCAGCACTCGATCCGGGTGAACTCGGTATGTCCGACGAACGTGAACACCCCGATGTTCATGAACGAGGGCACGATGAAGCTGTTCCGTCCCGACCTGGAGAACCCGGGTCCCGACGACATGGCCATCGTCGCCCAGCTGATGCATGTGCTTCCGGTCGGCTGGGTGGAGCCCGTCGACATCAGTAATGCGGTGCTGTTCCTGGCCTCCGACGAGGCCCGCTACATCACCGGCCTGCCGGTCACGGTGGATGCCGGGAGCATGCTCAAGTAGCGGCCTGACCGGTACCGAACCGGCGCAGGAACCGCTCGACGAAGGCGCGGAACTCGGCGTGGCCCTCGGTCACGCCGACCGCCTCTTCGTTGCACAGGCTGCGGGCGGACTGCGTGAGCAGCATCGACATCACCACCGGGGGGAATTCCTCCATGTCCACACCGTGGGCGCGCAGCACTCCCGCCATGGCGGTCGCTTCGATGTCGCGGACCCGCTCCGAGTAGGCCTTGAGTTCGACGCCGATCGCCTTGCGGTGATTGGCCAGGGCCATGAATTCGGTGTTGAGCCCGGTGACCCGCGAGTCGGAGTTGATCAGCCACAGGGCGCGGAGCGGATCGTCGGTGGTGATCGCCTCGCGCAGCCGCGCCAGGGCCGCGTCGGCACCGCTGCGCAGCACCGAGATGAACAGGTCGTCGAGGGTGTCGAAGTAGTAGTACACCAAAGCCGAACGCACACCGGCCACCGCTGCTATGCGCCGGGTGGTGGCCGCCGCGTAGCCCTCGTCCCGGATGACCTGGGCGGTTGCCTCAATGAGGCGCTTGCGGGTGCCGGCGTCCTTCTCCTTGGCCGCCCGCGCCGCCGCCATCAGTGCGCCCTCCGAAAATCCTTGCCCGACAACGGATGTTTCCGGCCGGCCGAGATCCTTGACCGCCGAAGGTCGGGGGTGGTAAGCATGAGCCATCCTAACGGTTTGATCGATTGATCAAATTCAGAACTGAGGAAACCGATGCTCGAAGACATGAGCGCGACCCCGGTCCGGGTCGACGCCGGCCTGTGTGAAGGCCATGCCCTGTGCATCCAACTTGCCCCTGAGGTGTTCGACCTGTCCGACGACGAGGTGGCCAGCGCTGCCCGGACCGACGGACAGTGGGATCAAGATACCTGGGACAACGTGAAATCTGCCGTCGACGCCTGCCCGCGTCAGGCGATCAGCCTGCTCAACACCAGCACGAAAGGCCAGTGAGCCATGACCGATCTCGCCTCCGTCGACTACTTCGCCGATCCGGCCGTCGCCCAGGATCCGTACGAGTACTACGAATATCTGCGCAGCAACGGGCCGGTGTTCGCCGAACCTCATCACGGTGTGGTGGCGGTGACCGGCTATCAGGAAGTCATGGCGGCGTTCAAGGACCACGCGTCGTTCTCCGCGGTGAACGCGATAGGCGGTCTGTTCCCGCCGTTGCCCTTCGAGCCCGAGGGCGACGACATCAGCGAGCAGATCGAGGCGCACCGCCACCTGTTCCCGATCCACGAGCACATGGTGGTGATGGACCCGCCGCAGCATGAGCGGGCCCGCTCGCTGCTGAGCAAGCTGCTCACACCGCGGCGGCTCAAGGAGAACGAGGACTACATGTGGCAGCTGGTCGATCACCAGCTCGACCAGTTCATCGACAACGGTAAATGCGAGTTCCTGTCGGAGTACGCCAAGCCCTTCGCCACTTCGGCGATCATCGACCTGTTGGGTGTTCCGGAGGAGGACCGCCCCGAATTCCTTGCCGCCCTGGGTGCGGAGCGGCCGGAGGGCAACCGGGTCGGGGCGCTCGACGGTGAGCCGGTGGGGCTCGACCCACTGCAGTACCTGGATGACAAGTTCGCGGGATATCTCGCGGAGCGCCGCCGCGAGCCGCGCGGCGACGTCCTTTCCGGCATGGCCACCGCCACGTATCCCGACGGCTCCACGCCGGAACTCCTGGAGGTGGTGAAACCGGCGACGTTCCTGTTCGCCGCCGGCCAGGAGACCGTCACCAAGCTGCTCACGGCCGCGGTCCAGACCCTGGGCGACTACCCGCAGTACCAGCAGGCGCTGCGTGAGAACCCGGACGGCATACCGACTTTCATCGAGGAGGCGCTGCGCATGCACGCCCCGACGAAGGTCGACTTCCGGCTGGTCCGCAAGACCACCACACTCGGCGGCGTGCATCTGAAGGCCGGCACGATCGTGATGCTCTGCCTCGGCGCGGCCAACCGGGATCCCCGAAAGTTCGAGGATCCCCAGGAGTTCCGCCCCGACCGCAAGAACGTCCGCGAGCACATCGCATTCGGTCGTGGCATCCACACCTGCGCCGGGGCGCCGCTGGCCCGGGTGGAAGGGCAGATCACCGTCCGCCGCCTGCTGGATCGCATGCGCGACATCGGGATCGACGAGTCCGCACATGGGCCGGCTCGGCAGCGGAACTACAACTACGAGCCGACGTTCCTGCTGCGGGGCCTCACCGAACTGAACATCACGTTCACCCCAGTGAAAGGCTGACCGGCCCGCCGCGGTGGTCGACCGCGTCGAGGATGCTCGACGGCACCCGGAACACCCGGCCCGGCGAGGCGGGCCACGGCAGGGTCTTGCGACCGATGACCTTGCCATCCTGGCGGGCAACCACTTTCGGAATGCGCACCAGGGTGTCGGTCCACAGCAGGAGCCGGTGCCGTGCCGGTGCCGGGTCGCCGGGCCGCAGCAGGCCCGGCGCGACCCAGCGCAGCGGGGCGCCGGCTTCGATGCGTACCCCGTGCTCCGGCGTGGTGGTACCGCCCAGGTAACGACGTACCTGGGCGGCCACGTGGCGACCGTCGAGGGCGGCGATGTCGGCGGTGTCCACCGGGTGCAGCAGATTGCCGATCGCGAACACCCCCTCCCGGCTGGTCCGTAGTGCGGTGTCGACGACCGGCCCCAGACTGCTCGGGTCCATGTCGAGGCCGGCCGATCGGGCGAGCTCGTGGTCGGGAATCCAGTCGCCGGTGAAGACCACGGTGTCGCAGGCCACGATGCGGCGTTGTCCGGTGCGGGTGTTCTCGACCTCCACACCGGCGACGACGCCCTTGCCGATGATGCGGGTGACCCGGGTGGTCGTGGCGACCTCGACGCCCAACAGCGGGGTGCGGCCGGCGATGTTGAACACTCCGTAGGACTCGGGCGACGGGTATTCGCTTGTCATCAGGACGGTTTCGCATCCGGCATGCTTGAGGGTGAGGACCGCCGAGTAGCTCACCAGTTCGGCGCCGACGATGACGGCGCGCTTGCCGACACTGCGGTGCTGCAGGTGCACGGTGTTCTGCAGCTGACCGGTGGTGTAGACACCACTGGGCCGGTCACCGGGGATCATCCGGGCCGGACGGGCCCGCTCGCGGGCGCCGGTGGCGAGGATGATCGCACGTGCGTCGAGCGTCTCGCGGCCGGTGGGCGAGGTGAGCTCCAGCGACCTGTCGCCCGCCCAGCCGGTGACCATGGTGCTGGTCCGGATCTCGGCCCCGGCCGCGGCTGCCGCACGGACCAGGCGACGCGCGTATGCCGGCCCGCCGATGAACGTCTTCATGTCGCGGATGCCGTAGCCCGGGTGGTCACTGTGCCGCGGAATGCCGCCGGCCTCGGACTCGCGTTCCAGCACAACCACATTCAGTTTTGAGCCGCGACCGAGCTCGGCGGCCGCGGTCAGGCCCGCGGGCCCGCCGCCGATGATCGCGACGTCGTAAGTGCTCACTGGTAGTTCTCCTGAGATTCCCGCTCGAAGACCGACTGCACCTCGGCGCCGCAGAAGAATGCCTGGCAGCGGCCGTTCATCACGCGGGTGCGCCGACGGAGGCCTTCGAGGGCCGAGGGTGGGATGACCGAATGGCAGGCGTCGCGCAGTTCACCTTCGGTGACCCGTTCGCAGAAGCACACGATCCGGCCGTAGGCGGGGTCGGCCGCGATCTTCTCGGCCTGCTGGTAGGGACGGGGGAATGCCTCGCCGAGGTTGGGCATCCGCGGCGGGTCGGGCAGTTCACCGGCCGGGATCAACACGAGTCCGGCCGAGATCAGTTGATCGCGAGCGTATTCGGCGATCGCCATGCCCGCGGTCAGCCCGGTCGAGCGGATTCCGCCGACCAACAGGTAGTGCTGCGCCGGGTCGGCCTCGATCAAGTAGTCGGCGTGGTCGATGGCGGCGCGCAGCCCGGCATAGGTCGCGGTGACCTCCTCCTGCAGCAGACGTGGCATCAGCGCGCGCCCCTTTTCCAGCAGGAACTCGAAGCCGGTCTCCGAGGTCCCGGTCGCGGTGCGGTCGCTGAGGTCCTCGGAGGTGGGGCCGAGCATGACGTTGCCGTAGATGGTGGGGCTGACCAGAACACCCTTGCCGCGCGCCGTCGGTACCGGCAGCACGATCTTGTCGACCAGTGGCCGGGCCAGCTTGTCGTAGACGATGAGTTCGCCACGGCGCGGGGTGACGGTGAATCGGGAGAAACCGAACAGGTTGTCGATGACGTCGGCTCCCAGTCCGGCCGCGTTGACCACCCACCGGGTGCGTACGGGGCCGGCGGAGGTGTGCAGCGTGGTGATCTCGGCGCCGGTCTCGACGCGTTCCATCCGGTGATCGGTCAGCAGGGTCGCGCCGCGGTTGACGGCATCGGTGGCCAGCGCGAGGTTGACCGTCCAGGTGCAGATGATCGACTCATCCGGCACGGTGAGCCCGCCGAGGGCGCCTGGCCCCAAATCGGGAACCGCGGCGTACACGGCTGTGGTGTCGACGATCTCGCACCGGTGATACCCGTTGGCCTCGGCCTTCTCTTTCAGCCCGGGCAGGGCCTCGAGCTGTTCGTCGTCCCAGGCCACCAGGATGGCGCCGGTGTGCTCGACAGGGATCCCGGTGCGGACCGCGTACTCGGACAGCAGTTGACAGCCGCGGCTGACCATGGCGGATTCCAGCGTGCCGGGTTTGGCGTCGAATCCGGTGTGCAGGATCGCGGTATTGGCCTTGCTGGTGCCGTCGCCGACATCGTCGCGGGCTTCGAGCAGGGCCACCGAGAGTCGGTATCCAGACAACTCGCGCGCTATGGCCGATCCGACGATGCCTGCTCCGATGACCACGACGTCGAACTCGTCGGGTCCACTCGGGGTGCTCATGAAATCTCCTGGTTGTACGTGGTCGTGGCGAGTTCGCGCCAGGCCGTTCGGAATTCGGTGGCGCGTGCCGCGCTCCATCGAGGTTCGTAGCCGGCCGACGGGGTCCAGTCGGTGACGACGTCGGCCACCGCCTTGTCCGGCGACAGGCTGAGCCGGGCCAGTGCGGCGGCACCGAGCGCGGTGGCATGCGCTGAGGGATAGACGTCGACGGGAACCTGCAGGATGTCGGCGCAGGCCTGCATCAGCACCGCGGATTGGGTGAGCCCGCCGTCGGCCCGCAGCCGGGTCAGCGGCGGTGCGTCGGCGTCGATCGCCGAAACCAGCTCGGCGACCTGCGCGGCGATACCCTGCAGCACCGCCAGCACGATGTGGCCGCGTCCCGTCGACAGGCTCATCCCCGAGATGGTCGCGGTGGCATGGGATTTCCACCACGGTGCGGCCAGGCCGGCCAGTGCGGGTATGCAAAGTACGCCCCCGCTGTCGGTCTCGGCGATGGTGTCCATCTCTGCGGCTGAACTGATCACGCCGAGCGAGGTGAGCCATTTGACGGCGGATGCCGCGGTGTAGACCTGGCCGTCGATGCAGAACGTGTCAGTGCCGCCGACCCGCCAGGCTACCGACGAGGTCAGGCCCGCGGTGGAGCGCACCGGGGTGGTCCCGGTGTTGGACAGCAGGAACGCGCCGGTGCCGAAGGTGCACTTGGCCATGCCCGATTCAAGGCACGCCTCGGCCAGCAGCGCAGCCTGCTGGTCCACGACGATGCCGCCCACCGGCACTTCTGCTCCGAAAGCCGATGTGGTGCCGATGGTCTCGTCGTTGGCGGCAATGCGGGGCAGTTGTTCGCCGTCGAGGCCGAACAAGGCCAGCAGCTCGGGGCTCCAGTCGCGGGCGCCCAGTTCCACGGCGGCCGACCGGCTGGCCGTGGTGGCGTCGGTGACGAACTCGCCGGTGAGCTGGTGTAGCAGCCAGGTGTCGGACGTGGTGATCACGCCGGCACTCTCGACATTGCGACGCAACCAGGCCATCTTCGGCGCGGAGAAATACGGGTCGAGGACCAAACCGGTGCGAGCGGCCAGCATCTCCCCGTGTGGGCTCAGTTCTGCACACAGGGACTCGGCCCGGCGGTCCTGCCACACGATGGCCGGGGACAGGGGCTTGCCCGTGCCGGGGTCCCAGGCCAGCACGGTTTCGCCCTGATTCGCCAGCGAAACCGCGTCGACGGAGCGGCCGGCCTGCTCGAGTGCGGCGCGGCCGGCGCCGAGCACGGACTCCAGCAGTTCTGCCGGATCCTGCTCGACGCCTCCGCCGTCGAGGTAGCGCGGATGGACCGGAACCTCGGCCAGACCGACCACGCCCTGTTCGGGGTCGACAACGATCGCCTTCGTCCCCGAGGTGCCTTGGTCGATGGCCAGTACCGTCATTTCACGGCATCCAGTTCGGCATCCAGTTCGGCGTCGATCGAGGCCATTTCGGGCATCTTGAGGCCGTCGCGGCCGCGGGTGATCAGCAGGTAGCCGAGGTAGACCGCACCGATCGCGACCATTGCCAGGACGTACAGCCACGGGTCCTTGAAGGATGCGTCGCGAAACAGTGACAGCTCGAACACCAGCCACACGACGGCGACCACGAGGACCGGCACCTCCCAGCGCCCGAGGCTGAAACCGGTGCTGGCCGGCAACTTCTTGCGGGTCGCGATGTAGAGCGCGATGGTGATGGCATAGATCGAGGCGGGCAGCAGGGTGGCGGCGGAGAACAGCTTGAACAACGCATCGGTGCTGGTCGAGAAGATGCCGAGGATCACCGCCGAGGTGGCTGCCATGAACACGGTGGCATTCGCCGGGGTGCGGAAGCGCGGTGAAACCTTGTGCAGCACCTGCCATCCCGGGAAGCGCTGATCACGTGACATGGCCCAGACCAGACGCACGCCGCTCATCAGGATCACCAGGCCGCAGGCGAAGATCGCGATCGCCACGAGGACGAGCAGCGCGGTGCCCACGAATGAGCCGAGGATGTCGCGGATGATGTCGGCGATGGGTGTGCCGGACTGGGCCAGGGTGGTCGGATCGTTGACGGCGGCGGTCACCACCAACAGGAACAGGAAGCCCAGAATGCCGGAGGCCAGCACGGCCTGCCACATGGCGCGCGGCACAACGATTTCGGGCGTCTTGGTTTCCTCGGCGAGGTTGGCGGCCGACTCGAAGCCGACGATGGTGAAGGCACCGAGCAGGAAGCCGAGCATCCACGGGCCGACCGAGGTGGCGGTGCCGAAGCTCCAGTACCCCTCAGCCGGGATGTCGCCGCGGGAGAACAGGTTGCCGACCGAGAGTTTGTGGGCGAGCACGCCGACGATGAAGAGCAGGACAACGAGCGCGATCATGCCGATCAGCTCCGCGGTGACCGCGAAGTTGTTGACCCGTTCGGTCCATTTGGTCGAGAGACCGACCAGGATCGCCTGCAGCAGTAGCACTCCCGCGGTGATCTCGAACGACGTCAACGGTGTCCCGGTGAAGTCGAACAGCGCGGGCACCACGGTGGCGGCGACGGTGTAATCCACGGCGACCACGACGATCGCCAGGAAGGTGAACGAGATCCAGCCGGTGATCCAGCCGAGGATGGGGTTGGCCAACCGCGACACCCACTGGTAGGCGTATCCGGTCACCGGGATCCTGGCGGCCAGTGAGCCGAGCAGCAGAGCCACCGCCACCTGGCCGATGATGACGATCGGCCAGGTCCAGATGCCCATCGGGCCCGAGCTGTTGAGCACGCTGCCGTAGGTGGTGAAGATCCCGGTGGCGATCGAGACGAACGCGAATGCCACGGCGAACGAGGCGAATTTGCCGGTTCCGCGTTCCAGGGTCTCGGTGTAGCCGTACGGCGATGTGGAAGAATTTGTCATAGATCGAGCTTTCTGAGGGAATTTGACTGTTTCGCGAAGAATTGGCTCGGTCCGCGGGCGGCGCTGCAACGTCGCCCGCACCCGTTTCAGGCGCTTGCCGGCCGGGCCGGCATGACCACACCTCCCGTCTCTGCGAAGGCGGATTCGACGGCCAGGTCGGTGCTCTGGTCGGTGATCAGTCCGTTGACGGCGCCCAGATCGCACACCCGGTAGGGCGCGACCTGTCCGAGTTTGGACGAGTCGGCGAGGATGTAGCTGCGCGCGCTGTTGGCGATGATCGTGCGGCGTACGTCGATCTCGTCGAGATGGAAGTCGGTGAGCCCGGCTACCGCGTCCACCCCGCCGGATCCGAGCAGGGCTATGTCGGCGTAGACGTCGGTGAAGAAGGACTTCGTGTGGGCGTTCGAGCAGGCCAGGTCGCCGGCCCGGACCCGTCCGCCGGCCAGCAGCAGCTCGATTCCCGGGCGGTCGGCGAGTTCCACCGCGACCGGCAGCGACGGGGTGATCACGGTGCCGGTGAACGCGCGCGGGATGGCCTGGGCAACGGCGACGGCGGTGGTCCCGATGTCGATGATCACCGTCTGCCCGTTTTCGAGCAGCCCCGCGGCGACCCGGGCAAGTTGGGCTTTCGCCTGGTGGCGGATCATCGTGCGCTCGGAGTAGGAGGGCTCGATGGGCCGGTGGTCGGCGACCGCGGCGGCCCCGCCGTGTACCCGGCGCAGTGCTCCGCGTTCCTCGAGAAACGCCAGGTCGCGGCGCACGGTCTCGGCCGAGACCCCAAGGCGGCGGACGAGTTCGTCGGTGCTCACCACCTGGGCGGTGCCTACGGCCTCGACGATCGCCTCTTGACGCTCAACTGGCAGCACAGCTGACCGTCAATGTGGATTTCTGACCGTTCATGACGGTTATTGTGGGGTGTTGCCTGGCTCACGTCAACCGGAACCAGGAAATCAGCGCACGGCGATCCGGATGTTCTTCACCTGCTGGAACTCGTGCAGGCCCTCGATACCGCCGGTGCGGCCGGAGCCGCTCTCCTTGTAACCGCCGTAGGGACCCTGGGGAGAGATGTCGCTGAACTGGTTGATCCAGACCGACCCGGATTCCAGCCGGCGCGCCACCCGATGGGCACGGTTGAGATCGGTCGTCTGGACGAAGGCGTTGAGGCCGTACGGGGTGTCGTTGGCGATCCGCACGGCCTCGTCCTCGTCGCGGAACCTCATCACCGAGACCACCGGCCCGAAGGTCTCCAACTGTGCGAGCTCCGAGCCGTTGTCCACGTCGCCGAAAACTGTCGGTTCGACGTAGTAGCCCTCGCTGTCGATCCGCTTGCCGCCCAACAGCAGTTCGCCTGCCCCGCTGGACACCGCGGTGTCCACCGCAGAGAGGATCCGATCGGCGGCGCCCTGGCTGATCACCGGCCCGAACGTGGTGGTCGGATCCATCGGGTCACCGATGCGGGCCGCACCGACCACGCCGAGGAACTTCTCCAAGAATCGGTCGTAGACCGCGTCGTGGACGAGTATCCGGCTCGCGCAGGCGCAGCTCTGCCCTGATTGCATGAGCGGACCCTGGTGGGCCGACAGCGATGCGGCCAGATCGAGGTCGGCGTCGGCGAAGATGAGGTTGGCCGATTTGCCGCCCAGCTCGGTGACCACCGGCGTCAGATTCGTTGCGGCAGACTGCAATACCTTACGCGCCGTCGCGCCGCCCCCGGTGAAGGCGATCTTGCCGATACCCGGATGACGCACCAGGGCGCCGCCGCCCTCGGCATCGGCGGGGGCAACGGTGACCAGACCCTCCGGCAATCCAGCTTCCAGGCACAGCTCGCCGAAACGCAGCGCCGCGAACGGTGCCAACTCCGACGGCTTGAGCACGACGGCATTGCCGGCGGCGAGCGCCGGGGCGACGCATGAGCCGGTGACCACCAAGGCGCCGTTCCACGGCGTGATGACGCCGACGACGCCGTACGGCTCCCGCTCGACGAGGTTGATGTCGAACGATCCGTTGACCGGCGTCGTCACCCCGTGCGGCTTGTCGGCGTAGCCCGCGAAGTGTCGCAGGAACCGTTCGAGAAGCACTGCGGTGCCGGCGAAAGAGATCGGCACCGCGTAGTCGGTCACATTGAGTTCGGCGAGTTCGTCGAGGTGTTCGTGCACCACGTCGGCCAGGCCGATCAGCAGGTCCCGCCGCCGGTCGACGGTCAGGGAAACCCATTCGCGTTGTGCTTTGGCTGCTGCCTGCACCGCATTGTCGATCTCGGCCGGACCGGCCAGCGTCAGGGTTCCGTTCGGCCGGCCCGTGGCCGGGTAGATGTGCTCGAAGATCACGCCTCGGATTCCCATTCCTGCAGTACTCGCTGCTTCTGCTCGCCGATCACCTGATTGAGGTTCGACGCCTTGGGCCATCCGTAATAGGCCGCGAAATGCAGTGCCAGTTCGTCCATTTCGTCGAATGAGACATCGCGGCTCTTGAGCGCGGCGTACACGTGGCTGAGGATCGGCAGGGGAGCGTCCTGAAACGCCACGCAGGCCACCGTCACCAGGCGTCGCTCCTTCATGCCGAGCCCGGGGCGCAGCCACATCTCGCCGAACACGAAGTTGAGGATGCCTGCCCCCGAGTACGGGTTGTCGCGGGTCGGGGCGAACGGTATGCAGTTGATGTCGCGGAATGACTGCTCACCGCACAGCAACCGGTCCTCGGGATCGCTCGGCGTGGGCAGCGGTAGCAGCGGTTCGGGCGCGGGCGGCGTCAGCCCGCGTTCGCGGTGGATCCGGTCCCACTGTTCGTCGACCATGATGTTGAACCGTGAGGCCTTGGGCCAGCCGGCGTACACCGCGAAATGCAATACGGTCTCCCGCATTTCGACGATCGACAGGTCACCGCTGTTGAGTGCGGCGTAGACGTGGTCACGCAACGGTCCCTCGGCGTCGGCTGCCGCGACGCACGGCAGCGTGACGAAGCGCCGGTCCCGGCGGCTCAGCGCGGTGCGCGGCCACACCTCGGCGAACACGAAGTCGATGAGGTTGGCGGTCGCCGGGCTGCTGTCCGACGGAGCCGCGAATGTCATCACCTCGGCGAATTCGCGCCGGCCCCGCTCGGCCCGGGTGTCGGAGGCGGTCATCGGATCGTCGCCCCGGCGTCGACCTTGAACTCCAGCCCGGTGACGTGCCGGGCTTCATCGGAGATCAGGAAAAGCACCGCGTTGCTGATGTCCAGCGCATCGGTCATCTGGATCGGCAGCGCATTCTGGAAAATCGGGCCAAGGTCTTGACGGGTCTCGTGGATCAGGGTGTGCAGGGTATCGGGCCGCAGGCCGGTGGCGACTCCGGTGGGATGCACCGTGTTGACCCGGACATTCACCGCCGCAAGCTCATTGGCCAGGGCACGGCTGAGACCGACGACACCGTGTTTGGATGCCGTGTAGGGCGTGTGCAGCGGTGAGCCCTTGACTCCCGCCACCGAACTGACATTGATCAGGCTGCCGCCACGTTCGACCAGATGCGGCAGTGCGGCCGCGCAGGTGTTCCAGGTGCCGATCAGGTTCACGTCCACGACGGTGCGCCATTGCTCGGCGGTGGTGGTGTCCCAGGTGCCTGCGGTCAGGACCCCGGCGTTGGCCACCGAGGCGTCCAGGCCGCCCAGCTTCTCCACGCCGTCGGCGACCGCCGCGCTCAATGCCGCACCGTCGCGTACGTCGACCACGTAGGTCAGCGCGCGCTGCCCGTGCTTCTCGACCAGGCGGGCGGTTTCGTCCAGATCCTCACGGTTGGCGAGGGGATACTCCACCTCTGGCAGCGATTCGCAGATGTCGACGAGGATGACGTCGGCGCCCTCCTCGGCCAGACGTACCGCGTGGCTTCGGCCCATGCCGCGTGCTGCGCCGGTGATCAGCACGCGCTTGCCGGTGACGCGCCCCATCAGAGCTTGTTCGTGAAGCCGGCGTCGACGGGGAGGGTGACCCCGGTGACGTATTTGGCAGCGTCGGAAACCAGGTAGCTGATCGTCGCGCTGATGTCCTCGGGCTCGAGCAGTGAGACCGGCATCGGGTTCTGCAGGTGCGGACCGCCGTCGGGGTAGTTCTCCAGGAACGCCGTCATGGCCGGGTTGACCGCCATCATGGTGTTCACCGCGGTCGGGTGCACGGTGTTGACCCGGATGCTGTGCGGGGCAAGGGCATTGGACAGGGTACGCATCAGTCCGACGATGCCGTGCTTGGACGCCGCATAGCCCAGGCCGCCGCCCTGCATCCCGCCGAAGCCGCGCAGTCCGGCGGTGGAACTGGTGAACACGATTGACCCGCCTCGTCCGCCTGCGATGAGGCGGGGAATGGCGGCCTTGGCGGTGTGGAACGAGCCGACCAGGTTCACGCCGACCGCATCGGACCACATCTCGAGGTCTTCTTCGATGGTCACTTCGCGAAACGCGGTGGGGGCGACGCCGGCATTGGCGAGCACGATGTCCAGTCGGCCGAACTGTTCGACACCCGCGTCGAGTGCGCTCTTGACGGCGTGGAAGTCGCGCACGTCGGCGACCGAACCGAGCATCTTGCCGCCGGCCGCTTCGACCAGGGCGATGGTCTCGTCGAGCTCGTCGCGGCTGGCCATCGGGTACGGGTTGGATGCGATATCCGCGCAGATGTCCACCCCGATGATGGACGCGCCTTGCTCGGCAAGCGTCACCGCGTGACTGCGTCCCTGACCTCGGGCCACCCCGGTGATGAAGGCGACTTTTCCGTCCAGATTTCCCATTGATCCTCGCTTCGCCGAATGGCTGTAACCGTGTTACAGCGGTACGGTAACGTGGTTACTCTCCGGCGGCAAGGGTGTTCTCGAAGTGGCAGATGAGCGTGATCGGATCCTCGACATCGTCGTGGAGATACTCGAGTCCGAGGGCTACGAGGCCGTGCAACTGCGGGAGGTGGCGCGCCGGGCCAAGACCTCGCTGGCCACGATCTACAAGCGCTACTCCACCCGCGACGAGTTGATCCTGGCCGCGCTTGATTCGTGGATGGCGGAGAACCGGTACTCGGGTGTGGCCGGTCAGACGCGCGCACCGGGGGAGTCGCTGTACGAGGCGCTGATGCGGATGTTCCGCACGATCTTCGAGCCGTGGGAGAAGCACCCCGACATGCTCAGGGCATACTCGCGGGCGAGGGCGGCACCGGGTGGGGACCGGCTGGAGCGCCGTGGGCTCGACGCGGTGGTTCCCGCGGGCCTGTCGATCCTGGCCGGGGTCGACGAGGAGTTCGTGCACGACCTCGACACCATCCTGATGAGCCTGGTCTTCGGGCTGGTCGGCCGGTTCACCGCGGGCGAGATCGCGATCACCGAGATCCTGCCCAGCCTCGACCGGACTGTCTACTGGCTCACCGCGGGGTACGAGGCGCGGCGTTAGCCGATCTGCGCGTCGATGAACGCCACGATGTCCGTCGCCACCTCGCGGTGCACATCCTCGTTGAGGATGTCATGGCGTCTGCCCGGAAATTCCTTGAACTGCAAGGGTTCTATCTGTCCCGAATAGGCCTTGACCGCGTCGGCCGGGGCGATCACGTCGGCCGAGCCGTGCAGCGCCAGGGTGGGCACCGTGAGCTTGGGCAGTTCTGCGCCGAAGCGGTCCCAGGCCCGGTCCAGCTCGCGGGTGAGCGCGGCCCCGTCGGCGTCGACGAAGGCCAACGGGTCGTTTTCGAGGGCGTCCAGGTAGAACGGATCCGACGAGAGCCAGCTCGGGTCCAGGTCCAATGACGTGTCCTTGTCGAGCATTTCGGGTATCGGGACCAGCGGGGCGCCGGAGATGATGCCGGCTCGGTAGCGGTCGGGTTGACCGAGAAGCCGGAACAGCGTCACCACCGACCCGAATGAATGTCCTTGTGCCACCAGCGGGATGTCCGGGGTCTCACGCTCGGCGAGCACGGTGAGCGCCTCGGCCAGCGACGAACTGTCCTCGATCGAGCCGAAATCCCCGCGCGTCCCCGGGGTCAGGCCGTGCCCGAACTGGTCGACCGCCCACAGGTCGATGCCGGCGGCGTTGAGTGCGAAACCGTAGCGGTGGTAGACCCCGCCGTGTTCACCGAACCCGTGCAGGAAGACGACGGCCGCGCGGGGTTCGGGTACGGCCCAGTGCCGGTAGTAGGCCCGCCCGCGATCGTGCTCGATGAATGGCATACCGCTCACTCTGCATCAGCGAGTGCCCAACAGCACGTCCTGTTGGTCGGACATCCGGTCGTGGATGGCTTCGACCACCGCTGCCACCACCGGCCGGCGCAGCGTTTCGGCCCGGGCCACCAGCCAATAGCTCAACCGAACCGACAGCTCTGCGGGCAGTACCCGCACCAGGTCCTCGTGCCGGTCGGCCATGAAACACGGCAGCAGGCCAAGGCCCGCCGCGGCGCGGGTGGCCTCGACGTGGACGAACACGTTGGTCGACGTCACCGATTCGCGCATGGTGGGCGCAAAGCTGGTGGCCATGTCCAAATCGTCGACCTGCAGCATCGAGTCGATGAAGTAGACCAGCGGGAAGCGTGCGAGGTCCGCGACGTCGGCCGGGGTGCCGTGCTCGGCGAGGTAGTCCCGTGAGCCGTAGAGACCCAGGCAGTAGTCACCCAGTCGGATCGCCTCGGCGCGCCGAACCTGCGGCGCCCCCACGACGATCTCGAGGTCCAGGCTCGAACGCTGTTGGGAGGCACGCCGGGTGGCGGTCACGATCTCGACCGTCAGTCGGGGGTGACGACGTTGCACCTGGGCCGCCGCGGGCGCGGCGATGTACGCGCTGAAGCCGTCGGTTGCCGAGATCCGCACCACGCCCTCGAGTTGCCGGGCCCCGGAGGCGCCCAGCGCGGACACCGCGGACTCGACGGCTTCGGCGGCGGCCAGTGCCTCGCGGCCGAGGTCGGTGAGTTCCCACCCGCCGCCGGCCCGGGTCAGCACCCGGCCCCCGATGGCCTGCTCGAGCGCGGCGATGCGGCGCGAGATCGTGGTGTGGTTGATGCCCAGCTCATCGGCGGCCGCGGTGTAGCGGCCGGACCGCCCGACCGCCAGTAGGACGAGCAGATCGTCCGCGCTCGGGCGGCCGGGCCTTTGCGCACCATCCATATCTGCATTTTTGCAGACTGTTGGTGCGGTTTTACCCATTGCGGACGCTTCGGCGTGCATGAATACTCACCGAGGGATTGTGGTCCAGGTCATATCAAGCCCAGAAGGAGAGCCGCGGATGAGCGCGCCCAATACGACCGGTTTGCGCCGCGTCGTCGCCGCCTCGATGGCGGGCACGGTGGTCGAGTGGTACGAGTTCTTCCTGTACGGAACCGCCGCCACCCTGGTGTTCAACAAGTTGTTCTTCCCGCAGGGCGGCAATGAGCTGGACGCCATCATGGCGGCCTTCGGCACGTATGCCATCGGCTTCCTGGCCCGCCCGCTCGGCGGCCTCGTGTTCGGGCATTACGGCGACAAGTTCGGGCGCAAGAAGCTACTGCAGTTCAGCTTGATACTCGTCGGCCTGGCCACGTTCCTGATGGGCTGCCTACCGACCTACGCACAGATCGGCTACCTGGCTCCCATCCTGCTGGTGATCCTGCGCTTCCTGCAGGGTTTCGCCGTCGGCGGCGAGTGGGGCGGCGCGGTGTTGCTGGTGGCCGAGCACAGCCCGAACCGGTCGCGGGGGTTCTGGGCCAGTTGGCCGCAGGCCGGCGTGCCGGTGGGCAACATGCTCGCCACCGTGGTGTTGCTGCTCCTCAACGGGCTGCTCAGCGCCGATGCGTTCCTGTCCTGGGGTTGGCGGGTGGCGTTCTGGCTGTCGGCGGTGGTGGTGCTGATCGGCTATTACATCCGAACCAAGGTCACCGATGCACCGATTTTCGTTGCGGCCCAACAGGAAGCCGAGCAGATCAAGGCCAGCTCGTTCAGCGCGATCGAGGTGCTCAAGCGCTATCCGCGTGGGGTGTTCACCGCGATGGGCCTGCGTTTCGGCGAGAACATCATGTACTACCTGGTGGTCACGTTCTCGATCACCTATCTCAAGGAGCATGTGCACTCCGATACCAGCGACATCCTGTGGTGGCTGCTCATCGCCCACACCGTGCACCTGGTGGCCATCCCGACGGTCGGGGCGCTGTCGGACCGTTACGGCCGTCGCCCGGTGTACTTCGTCGGCGCCGTAGGCGCAGCCTGCTGGGGCTTCTTCGCCTATCCGATGATGGACAGCGGTCAGTACCTGCCGGTGATCGGGGCGATCACGCTGGGCCTGGTGATCCATGCCCTGATGTATGCGCCGCAGCCCGCGCTGATGTCCGAGATGTTCCCCACCCGGATGCGGTATTCCGGTGTCTCCCTTGGCTATCAGGTCACGTCGATCGCTGCCGGTTCGCTGGCCCCGATCATCGCCGTGTGGTTGCTGAAGACCTACGCCTCCTCGGTGCCGATCGCGGTGTACCTCGCGCTGGCCGCGCTGGTGACGCTGATCGCGCTGGCGTTCACCCGTGAGACCAAGGGTGTGGACCTGGCCGACATCGACGCGGCCGACCTGCAACGGTCCGCGGCATGAGCGATCTGGCCGGCCGCACAGCCCTGGTCACCGGGGCGGCGAGTGGGATCGGTGCGGCCTGTGCCCGCGAGCTCGCGGCTCGCGGGGCGGTGGTTACGGTGGCCGACATCAACGGACCCGCTGCGGCTGCCGTGGCCGACGAGATCGGTGGAAAGTCCTGGGCGGTCGATCTTCTCGACGTGGGAGCCCTGGAGGCGCTGCAACTGGACTGCGACATCCTGGTGAACAACGCCGGGGTGCAGAGCATCCACCCGATCCAGGAGTTTCCGCCCGAGCGGTTCCGGATGCTGATGACGTTGATGGTCGAGGCGCCGTTCCTGTTGATCCGCGCGGCCCTGCCGCACATGTATGCCCAGGGGTTCGGTCGTGTCGTCAACATCTCCTCGGTCCATGGGCTTCGCGCCTCGGAGTTCAAGTCCGGTTACGTCACGGCCAAACATGCGCTGGAGGGCCTGTCGAAGGTGACCGCGCTGGAGGGCGGCCCGCACGGGGTGACGAGCAATTGCGTCAATCCCGGCTACGTGCGCACTCCGCTGGTGACCAAGCAGATCGCCGATCAGGCACGCATCCACGGCATTCCCGAGCAGGATGTGCTGGCCGACGTACTGCTCAAGGAAAGCGCGGTCAAGCAATTGGTCGAGCCGGAAGAGGTCGGCGCGTTGGTAGGTTGGCTGGCGTCGCCGAATGCCCGGATGGTGACCGGGGCGTCGTACACGATGGATGGTGGGTGGAGCGCACGATGAATGAACCGCAGTGGGAACCGACTCCGGAAGGTATCGAGGCCGCCCGGGTCACCGACTTCGCCCGGTTCGTCGAATCCCGCACCGGAATCAGCGCCCCCGACTATCAGAGTCTGTGGCAGTGGTCCGTCGATGATCCGGCGGCGTTCTGGGGTGCACTCTGGGACTACTTCGACCTGGGTGACCGGCCGGAGCAGGTGCTCTCCGGCGACCAGATGCCCGGCGTCCGGTGGTTTCCCGGTGCCCGGCTCAACTACGTCGACCAGATCGCCCGTCAGGCTCGCACCGACCGGCCCGCCATCCTCACGGTCGCCGAAGGCGGCGAGGTCACTGAGCTGGCCTGGGCCGAATTGCTGCGCCGCACGGCGGCTTTCGCGCATACCCTGCGGTCGCTCGGAGTGCAGCCGGGGGACCGGGTGGTCGGCTACCTGCCCAACATCGCCGAGGCCATCATCGCCTTCCTGGCCACCGCCAGCATCGGCGCGATCTGGAGTGCCTGCGGCCAGGACTACACCGCCAAGGCGGCGCTGGACCGGCTCGGCCAGTTGGAGCCGACCGTGTTGGTCACCGCCGACGGCTACCGCTTCGGGGGCAAGTCCCACGACAAGAGCGCAGACATCGCCGCGGTGCGCGACGGCCTGCCCACGCTGAAGGCCTCGGTGCTGGTGTCCCGGCTCGGTGCGGCCCGCGAGGATTGGCTGGACTGGGAGTCGGCGACGGCCGGCAAGGCCGAATTGGCCACGACACCGGTCGATTTCGATCACCCACTGTGGGTCCTGTACTCGTCGGGCACCACCGGCCTGCCGAAGGGCATCATGCACGGCCACGGCGGTGTGCTGCTCGAACACCTCAAGGCGGTGTCGCTGCAGTCCGACATCGGCCCTGACGACACGTTCTTCTGGTACACCAGCCCGAGCTGGATGATGTGGAACTTCCAGGTGGCAGGGCTGCTGGTCGGGGCCACCATCGTCTGTTACGAGGGCAGCCCGACGTATCCGACGGCCGATGCCCTGTGGAACATCGCCGCGACCGTGCATGCGACGGTTCTGGGAACCAGCCCCGGTTATGTGCTGGCCTGTGCGAAGGCCGGCGCGGTGCCCCGCGACGAGCACGACTTGTCGGCACTGAAAACCGTGGGCATCACCGGATCGTCGCTGCCGCCGTCGTCGGCGCTGTGGTTGCGCGACAACGTCGGTGAGCGGGTTCAGGTCGCCTCGATCAGCGGCGGCACCGACGTGGTGTCGGCGTTCATCGGTGGTGCGCCGACCGTTCCTGTGTGGCCGGGCGAGCTGTCGGCGCGTTATCTCGGCGCGGCCGTGGATGCCTGGGACGAGTCGGGCAATCCGGTCCGCGGGGAGGTCGGCGAGCTGGTGATCACCAAGCCGCTGCCCTCGATGCCGATCGGCTTCTGGAACGACGCTGACGGATCCCGTTACCGCGACGCCTATTTCGAGATGTTCCCGGGCGTGTGGCGGCACGGCGACTGGATCACCATCACCGACCACGACAGCGTCGTCGTGCACGGGCGGTCGGACTCCACGTTGAACCGCAACGGCATCCGCATGGGCAGCGCCGACATCTACCAGTCGGTGGAACGGCTGCCCGAGATCGCCGAGGCCCTGGTGATCGGGGCCGAACAGCCTGACGGCGGCTACTGGATGCCGCTGTTCGTGGTGCTGGCCGAAGGCGTCGAACTCACGGAGGCGGTGCGGGACAAGATCATTCAGACCATCCGCACCGAGGTCTCCCCGCGCCACGTACCCGACGACATCCTCGTCGCCCCGGGCATCCCGCACACCCGCACCGGCAAGAAACTCGAAGTCCCGATCAAGAAGCTGTTCCAGGGCGCCGATGCGGCCAAGGTCGTCGAGCGCAGTGCGGTCGACAACCCGGACCTGCTGGACTGGTACGCGGCGCAGCGCCCGAAGCGCTGACCGCAGAGTAGATCTACCGCAACCAGGCAGCGATGCGGCGCAACGCCTCTTCGATATCGCTCGTCGGCCCGGCGAACGACAGCCGAACATAGGAGCCGCCCCGCACGGTGTCGAAGTCGATGCCGGGCGCGATCGCGACGCCGGTGTCGGCCAACAGCTGTGAGCACCAGGCCAAGGAGTCTTCGGTGTGATCGCTGACGTCGGCGTACACGTAGAAGGCGCCGTCGGTCGGGGCCAGGCGATCGATGCCGATGCCGCGCAGCCCGTCGAGCAGCAGCGTGCGGTTGTCGGCATAGTGCGACAGCAGGCCATCTGCCTCGGCCAGGGATTCCGGGGTGAACGCGGCCACCGCGGCATGCTGGGCCAGGGCCGGTGGGCAGATGGTGAAGTTTCCGGTGAGCCGGTCCACCGCGCGCTGCAGTCCGGTGGGCACCAGCAGCCAGCCCAGCCGCCACCCGGTCATCGCGAAGTACTTCGAGAAGCTGTTGACCACCACGGCATTTCGTGAGGTTTCCCAGGCACAGCTGGTCTCGGGGGCGCCGGGGTAGACCAGGCCGTGGTAGACCTCGTCGCTGATCAACCGCACGTCTGTCGCGTCGCACCAGCGAGCGATGGCCGCCAACTCGGCCGGCGGGATGACGGTGCCGGTGGGGTTGGCCGGGCTGGCGACGATCACGCCGGCCACCGGGGGATCGAGCGCGTCGAGCATCGCGACCGTCGGCTGGAACCGGGTTTCGGGACCGCACGGGATCTCCACGACCTCGCAACCGAGCGCGGTGAGGATGTTGCGGTAACACGGGTAGCCGGGACTGGCGATCGCCACCCGGTCACCGGCGTCGAAACAGGCCAGGAACGTCAGCAGGAACCCGCCCGAGGATCCGGTGGTGAGCACCACCTCGTCGATGCCGACCTCGACGCCGTATTTGCGGTACGACGCGGCGATCTCGGCGCGCAGCTCGGGGAGACCGAGTGCGACGGTGTAGCCGAGCGAGCCCTGGTGCAGGGCGGCGACGGCGGCGTCGCGCACCGCCGTCGGTGCCCCGGCACTGGGCTGCCCCGCCGACAGGTTGACCAGGTCACCGTGCGTGCGCTGGCGCTCGTCGGCGGCCAGCCACACGTCCATGACGTGGAACGGTGGGATTCCGGCGCGCAGGGAGACGTGGTCGGTCATCGGAGTGAGGTTAACAATGCCGATCTGACCGCCGAAATGGCATTCCGGCAGAGAAAGTGCGAGTAGTCCCCTGCTGGAATGCGGTTTCGGCGAACATTGGACAGGTCTAGAAGACTTCAGCTTCGAGCCGGCGAAGATGCTCACGCGGCGGTCCGAGCAGCTGGGCACTGCCGTGGGCGCGCTTGAAGTAGAGCTGGATGTCGCTTTCCCAGGTGATGGCGATGCCGCCGTGCAGCTGAATGGCCTCGGCAGCCACTGCCGACAGTGCCTCGCTGGCGAAGTAGCGGGCCAGGGAAGCTGTGGTGGGCGACGGGGCGGCGATGGCGTCGTTGACGACGGCACGGGCCGAGGACACCTTGACGTACAGGTCGGCCATCCGGTGCTTGAGCGCCTGGAAGCTGCCGATGGCGCGGCCGAACTGCACCCGGTCCTTGGTGTAGGCGACGGTCAGGTCGAGGCAGCGTGACGCGGCACCGATCTGCTCGGCCGCCAGCAGCAGCGCCGCGGTGTCGGCCAGGCCGGGATCGGCGCCGAGGACGGCGGTGTCCCCGGGGATCACCGCGGACAGCCGCCGGGTCAGATCCATGGTGGACTTGGGTGTGGCGGTGAACGTGGTCCAGCGGGTCAGGTTTTCGCCGTCGGCTCCGATGACGACATCGGCCACGTCACCGTTGATGACGTAGTCGGCGTCGAAGGCCACGGTGCCGATGGACGTGCCCTCAACAAGCCCAGCGAGGCCTTCCTCGTCCTCGCCGACGGCCAGCAGCGCCAGCTCGGCCAGTGTGGTGCCCAGCAGCGGGGTCGGCACCAGAGCCTTGCCGAGCTCTTCGAGAACCACTGCGGCATCGGCGAGTTCGCCTCCGGCGCCGCCCAGTTCCTCCGGGACCACCAGAGCGGCCGCGCCGACCTGCTCACACAGCAGGCCCCACAGCTTCTCGTCGTAGCCGCGTTCGGATTCCATCGCCGTGCGCACGGCCTCGGGCGAGGCGTGCTTGTCCACCAGGGCGGCGACGGTTTCCCTTAGTAGTTGCCGTTCTTCACTCATCAGAGGGCCTCCAGCAGTCGACGGCGGTGCAGGGTGGGGTCGCCCCAGGCACTGCGCAACGCCTGCACGCGCAGCAGTGACAGGGACAGGTCGTGTTCCTGGGTGAACCCGATGGCGCCGTGGGTCTGCAGCGCCGAGCGGGCGGCCAGCAGCGCGGCGTCGGCGGCGGCCACCTTGGCAGCGCTGACATCGCGGGCGGTGTCGGGCGAACCTTCGGCCAGGGACAGGGCCGCGCCGTAGATCAGGGGACGGGCCAGCTCGACGGCGATGAGCACGTCGGCAAGCTTGTGCTTGATGGCCTGATAAGAGCCGATGATCCGGCCGAACTGCGTGCGCTGCTTGGCGTATTCGACGGACTGATCCAGCATGGCCTGGCCCGCGCCTACCAACTGGGCGGCAGTCGCCAGGACACCGAGCTCATAAGCGCGTGCGGTGTCGGCGGCCTGGGTGTCACCGGAGGCGGTGACGTCGAACAGCTTCCGGGCCGGATCGACGGAATCGTGGCCTGCCCCGACTGTGGCGTCGCCGACCTGTCCGTCGGCGGCCAGCAAGGTCAGCCCCGCGACGTCGGCATTGACGGCGTACGGCACCTGCGGAGGCATGGCGACGGTGGCGATGAGCTCGCCGGAGGCCAGTGCTCCCGAGCGCTCGTCGTTCGCGAGCAGGATTGGTGCGACGGCGATCGACTCGGTCACCGGACCCGGGACGGCCCAGTAGCCCAAGCGCTCCAAGGCGACGACGAGGTCGACAGGGCTGGCGTCGATGCCGTCGTACTTCTCGGGCACCAGTAGCGCGGTGACGCCCAGATCGGTCAGCTGTGCCCACACCTTGCGGCCGGGTCCGGTGTCACCCTCGCCCCACGCTCGTACCGCGGCCGGAACGTCGGCGGCGCTCAGTGCCGCATCGATGCTGGCCGCGAAGTCCCGCTGCTGTTCGTCAATCTCGAAGTTCACTTTGCCTCCCGGGGCAAACCGAGGAGCCGCTCGGCAATGATGTTGCGCTGAATTTCGTTGGTGCCCGCGTAGATCGGGCCGCCAAGGGCAAACAGCAGACCTTCGGTCCAGGAGTAATTTTCCTCCTCGCGTCCGGGGTGATCGACCAGTTCGGCGTCAGCTCCGCGCATATCGAGTGCGGTCTGGTGCAGCGCGACGTCCAGGTCGGACCAGAACACCTTGGTCACCGAGGACTCGGCGCCCAGCTCACCGCCGTTGGCCAGGCGGGTGACGGTGCCGAAGGTGTGCAGCCGGTAGGCCTGGGCCTTGATCCAGGCGTCAGCGACCCGGTCGGTGAAGACCGGGTCAGGGTTGGACTTCCACTGAGCGACAAGACGTTCCGCAGGCGCCAGGAAGCGGGCCGGGCTGCGCAACGACATGCCGCGCTCGTTGCTCGACGTGCTCATCGCCGCACGCCATCCCTCGTGGACGCCGCCGATCACGTCGTTGTCGGGCACGAACACGTCATCGAGGAAGATCTCGCCGAAGCCGGTGTCACCCCCGAGCTGGGCGATCGGGCGCACGGTGATCCCGGGGGCCTTGAGATCGAACATGAAGTAGGTCAGGCCCTTGTGGCGCTGTGCCTCCGGGTCGGAGCGGAACAGCCCGAAGCCGCGCTCACCGAACGGTGCACGCGAGCTCCAGATCTTCTGCCCGTTGAGTTTCCAACCGCCGTCGACCTTGGTGGCCGTCGAGCGCAGCGAGGCCAGGTCGCTGCCGGATTCAGGCTCGGACCAGGCCTGGGCCCAGATCTCCTCGCCGCTGGCCATTTTGGGAAGCACGCGCTGGAGTTGCTCTTCGGTGCCGTGTGCGAACAGAGTCGGTGCCAGCATCGCGGTGCCGTTGGCACTGGCCCGGCCGGGAGCGCCGGCGTGGAAGTACTCCTCCTCGAACACCACCCACTGCAGCAGGGTGGCGTCGCGGCCGCCGTACTCCTTGGGCCAGGCGATCACCGACAGCCCGGCGTCGAAAAGCACCTTGTCCCACCGGCGATGCTGCTCGAAGCCTTCGAGGGTGTCGTACGACTTGGTCGGGAAATGTTCCCGGTTCGCCGTCAGGAAGTCGCGGACCTCGGCCCGAAAGGCCTCGGTCTCGTCGTCGAATGTCAGGTCCATTGCACCCCTTCTCGGGTCCCTCTGCTGCGCAGCACCGGTTTGATCACCTTGCCGCCCGGATTCCGCGGCAGCACATCCAAAAACTCAACTGATCGCGGCACCTTGAAGTTCGCCAGATGCTCGCGGGTATGGGCGATCACGGCGGCCTCGTCGAGCGTCACGCCAGGCTTGAGCACCACGAAGGCCTTACCGACCTCGCCGAGCCGTTCGTCGGGCACGCCGATCACCGCCGTCTCGGCCACCCCGTCCAACCGGGCCAGCACCTGCTCGATCTCGGCCGGGTACACATTGAACCCGCCGCAGATGAACATGTCCTTGAGGCGATCGGTGATCGTCAGGTTGCCGCGTGCGTCGAGCGTGCCGATGTCGCCGGTATGCAGCCAGCCGTCGGCGTCGATCGCGTCGGCCGTCGCGGCCGGATCATCGAGGTAACCGAGCATCACGTTCGGCCCGCGCAGCAGCACCTCACCCGAATCATCCAGACGCAGTTCGAAATCAGCGATGGGGCGGCCGCACGTGGTGGCCACCGTCATGGCGTCGTCGTCGGGGCGGCACATGGTGCCGAATCCAGCGGCCTCGGTCAGCCCGTAGGCGGTCAGCACGATGTCGATGTCGAGTTCGGACTGCATGCGCTCGATCAGGACGACCGGGACGACGGCCGCGCCGGTGACCGAGAAGCGCAGTGAGGACAGGTCGTAGTCTGCGCGCTTCGGGTGGTCCAGCAGGGTCTGGAAGATGGTCGGCGGGCCGGGCAGAACGGTAATACGCTGTTCGGCAATCGTTCTCAGCGCCTGCTCGGGGTTGAACGTCAGCACCGGGTACAGCGTCGCCCCGGTCTGCAGGCAGGCCAGGATGCCGGCCTTGTAGCCGAAGTTGTGGAAGAACGGGTTGATGCAGAGGTATCGGTCGGTGCTGGTGACTTCACCGCACGCGGCCCAGGCCGCCGAACCGTCGAGCGACTGGCGGTGCGCGCACCGCACGCCCTTGCTCCGTCCGGTGGTGCCGGAGGTGAACAGGATGTCGGAGACGTCGTCGGGCTCTACCGCTGCGGCGCGCGCATCGACCGCCTCCAGGTCCGTCCCGCCCGCGACGAACTCGTCCCACGTTCCGTCATTCTTTTCGATGGGCACCCGCACGATGTGCCGGAGTGCGGGCAGGGCGTCGCGATTCAGTTCGGACGCGCGATCCGAGCCCAGGAACTCGCCGGCGGCGATCAACAGCGGGGCCTCGGTGCGGGCCAGGATGTCGGTGGCCTCGCTGGCGGTGTAACGGGTGTTGAGCGGCACCATCTCGGCACCGGCGTAGTGGGTGGCCAGGCAGGCCACCACCCAGTGCCAGGTGTTGGGGGACCAGATCGCGACGCGGTCGCCGGGCTGGACGCCGAGCGCGATCATCGCCGCCGCGGCTTGGCGTACGTGCGCGCGCAGCTCCGCGTACGTGAGGCTCTTATGGTCGCTGACCAGGGCCTCATGGTCGGAATACTGCGCGGCAACCCGGTCCAGCACCGCTGGAACGGTGCGGCGATCGCTCGTCATCGATGCTCCCTTAACAAAGCAAGTGCTTGGTAGGTTAGCCTACAGGGGTGATAGAGGTCCAGGAGTTCCGGGCCGAGGTCCGGCAGTGGCTCGCAGACAATCTCGTTGGCGAATTCGCGGCGCTGAAGGGCCTGGGTGGACCGGGGCGTGAACACGAAGCCTTCGAAGAGCGGCGGGCGTGGAATCAGCATCTCGCCGCAGCGGGATTGACCTGCCTCGGCTGGCCGGTGGAGCACGGCGGCCGCGGGCTGTCGGTCGCGCATCGCGTCGCCTTCTACGAGGAGTACGCGCGCGCGAACGCACCCGACAAGGTCAACCACCTGGGCGAGGAACTGCTCGGGCCGACGCTCATCGAGTACGGCACCCCCGAGCAGCAGCAGCGGTTCCTGCCCAAGATTCTCGACGTGACCGAGCTGTGGAGCCAGGGTTACTCCGAGCCCAACGCCGGCAGTGACCTGGCCAATGTGGCGACGACGGCCGAGCTGGTCGGCGACGAGTGGGTGATAAACGGCCAGAAGGTGTGGACGTCGCTCGCCCACTGGGCGCAGTGGTGCTTCGTCGTGGCGCGCACCGAGAAGGGCTCCAAGCGCCACGCCGGACTGTCCTATCTGCTGGTGCCGCTGGATCAGCCGGGCGTCGAGATCCGCCCGATCATCCAGCTGACCGGGGACTCCGAGTTCAACGAGGTGTTCTTCGACGACGCCCGTACCGAGGCCTCGCTCGTGGTCGGTCAGCCCGGTGACGGCTGGCGGGTGGCCATGGGCACGTTGACCTTCGAGCGTGGGGTGTCCACGCTGGGGCAGCAGATCCGCTACGCCCGTGAGCACTCCAATCTGGTCGAGCTGGCCAAGCGCACCGGCGCGGCCGACGATCCGCTGATCCGCCAAAGGCTGACCGAGTCGTGGACCGGCCTGCAGGCCATGCGGTCCTACGCCCTGGCCACCATGGACGTCGAGCAGCCCGGCCAGGACAACGTGAGCAAGCTGCTGTGGGCCAACTGGCATCGCGAGCTCGGTGAGATCGCCATGGATGTGCAGGGTATGGCCGGGCTGACACTGCCCGAGGGCGAGTTCGACGAGTGGCAGCGGCTGTACCTGTTCTCGCGGTCGGACACCATCTACGGCGGGTCCAACGAAATTCAGCGCAACATCATCGCCGAGCGGGTGCTCGGTCTACCCCGAGAGGCAAAGGGATGACAGATCTTTCGGTAGCTCCCAACGAGGTCGAGGGTCACGGCCTGCTCAAGGGCAAGGTCGTCCTGGTGACAGCCGCCGCCGGTACCGGTATCGGTTCGTCGACCGCACGCCGGGCCCTGTTGGAGGGTGCCGACGTCGTGGTGTCCGACTACCACGAGCGGCGCCTGAACGAGACCCGCGATCAGCTGGCGGAGCTCGGTCTCGGCCGGGTCGAGGCCGTCGTCTGCGACGTGACCTCCACCGAGGCGGTCGACGCGCTGATCACCTCGACGGTCGAAAAGATGGGCCGCCTGGACGTTCTGGTGAACAACGCCGGCCTCGGTGGTGAGACCCCGCTGGTCGACATGACCGATGACGATTGGGACCGGGTTCTCAACGTCACGCTGAACTCGGTCATGCGCGCCACCCGTGCCGCACTGCGGTACTTCCGCGGGGTCGAGCACGGCGGCGTCATCGTCAACAACGCCAGCGTTCTGGGGTGGCGCGCGCAGCACTCACAGTCCCACTACGCCGCCGCCAAGGCCGGCGTGATGGCGCTGACCCGGTGCAGCGCAATCGAAGCCGTCGAATTCGGGGTGCGGATCAACGCGGTGTCGCCGAGCATCGCGCGACACAAGTTCCTGGAGCGCTCGGCCGATGCCGCCCTGCTCGACCGGCTGTCGTCCGACGAGGCGTTCGGCCGCGCGGCCGAACCGTGGGAGATCGCCACCACCATCGCCTACCTGGCCAGTGATTACTCGAGCTATCTGACCGGCGAGGTCATCTCGGTTTCGAGTCAGCGCGCCTAGGGCTCGCTCATCCCGCGCTGAGCCAGGCCGGTGCGGTCGGCCCAGCCGCGGATGTCGCCCTTGGTGATGGCCAGCGCCAATAACTCGGGAAAGGCGTCGGGGGTGCAGGCGAATGCCGGGACTTCCATGGCGGCCAGGTCGGCGGCGATCTCCCGATCGAATGACGGTGCGCCCGAATCGGACAGTGCCAGCAGCACCACCACCTGGACGCCGGCATCGACGAGTTGCTTGACCCTCGCCAGCATCTCGTCACGCACGCCACCTTCGTAGAGATCCGAGATCAGCACGAAGATGCTGTCGGCCGGTCGGGTGATCAGGGTCTGGCAGTAGGCGATGGCCCGATTGATGTCGGTGCCGCCGCCGAGCTGGGTGCCGAACAGCACGTCGACAGGATCGTCGAGCAGATCGGTCAGGTCGACGACCTCGGTGTCGAACACCACGAGCGACGTGCGCAGGGACCGCATCGACGCGATGACGGCGCCGAAAACCGCTGAATACACGATCGATTCGGCCATCGAGCCGGACTGGTCGATGGCCAGCACGATGTCCTTGGTCACCGACCGCCCCGCACGCCGGAACCCGACCAGCCGTTCGGGGATGATCGTCTTCAGATCGGGCTGGAACGTCTTCAGGTTGCGGGCAATGGTGCGGTTCCAGTCGATGTCGGAGGCAAGCGGACGGTTGGTCCGCGCGCTGCGCGACAGTGCGCCGCGCAGCGTGGCACGGGTTCCGTCGGCTATGCGTCGTTCGATGTCCTCGACCACCTTGCGCACCAGGGCCCGGGCTGAGGCTTTCGATTCGTCGGGGATGGCCTCACCGAGCGTGATCAGCGTGGTGGCCAACGACAGGTCCGGGACGATGCTGTCCATCATCTCCGGTTCGAGCAGAAGCATGCGCAGGTTGAGTCGTTCGATGGCATCCTGCTGCATCACCTGAACGACCGTGCTGGGGAAGTACTTTCGGATATCGCCCAACCAGCGCGCCACCTTGGGTGCCGATCCGCCGAGGCCGCCCTTGCGGTCGTACAACGCCGACAGTGCCTTGTCCATCTCGACGTCACCGGCCTGCAGGGCCGGCAGCGATTCGGCATCCGACCCCAGCACCAGCCGCCACCGGCGGTCGCGTTCGTCGGGCATGGTGTCGTCAGCCATGGGTGATCCCCCGTGCGAAGATGGCCGCCGCCGCGATCACCGCGGGGCGGGCGCGATCGGCGTCGATGTCGAATTCGGTGTGTGCAGCCGAACCAGCGGTGGCCACCGCGTGCCCGATGTTGCGTTTGATGCCGGCGTCGAAAGTGCTGAAGGTACGACGCACCAGCGGCAGGACATCGGTGAATTCGGTTGCCGTCAAACCGGTCAGCCATTCGTCGATCACGGAGAGCAGTTCGGTGTCGTGCACCAACAGCAGACCGCTGCCCGACAGGAAACCCTCGATCCAGGCGGACTTCTCGTCGGCCGGCGCACCGATGCTCAAGGCGCGGCGCATGCGGCGGGCCGCCTCGGTGGTGGTGAAGATAGCTCCGTCGACACCGATCCGGACGAACCGGCCGATCAGACTGCCGTGCAGGTCGTCGCGATCGGCCAACCGCGTGATGGTGGCCAGCCATTCGCCGCGGACGTCGGCGTCGAGCAGATCGACGGTGTCTGTGACGGCGTTGATGTGCGCGAGCATCTCGGCCGCCGCGTCCGGACCCAGCCCGGTCAGTGTCGCGGGCAGGCCGACATTGACCCGGCGCAGCAGCGATGTGGTGACCTCGCTCAGCGCCCCCGCATCGGTGCGACGCACATCGCCGTAGCGCAGTGAGCGGGCCAGCGCGGGCAGGGCTGCCATCAGCTCGGTGAGATCCCGGTCGACCGCGGCTTTGTTCTCCAGGATGGTCAGCAGTGGTGCCACGGCCTCGTCGACACCGCCGAGCAGGGCGGCCTCGATGGCCGCGGTGACTTCACCCAGATGCGTGGCATTCGCAGCGGTATCGGCGAGTTTGGCCTTGCAGGCGCGGTACACGGTGTTGCCCCACACCGACGAAATCACGACCTTCACGGCGAACTCCGGCAGCCACTGCAGGGTCCACGGTTCCTTGAACGTGCCTTGTCCGGTGGCGATCTCGGGCTCACCCCACGGGATATCGAGGACGGCGAGCCGGTGCAGTAAATGGGATTTGGCGAGATCGTTCGGCTTGCGCAGGTCGAGCGTGACCTGCTTGGCCGTGGCGTCAGGCTTCAGCCGCAGCGACTTCTGCTGCTTGGTGATGTCGGCGAGCAGCGGCACCATCGGCAGGTGTTCGGGGACGCTGCCGAGCCGTTCACCGACGACCAGCTCCCGCACGATCAGGCCGAACCGGGTATCGGAGCCCTCGCACAGCACGGCCTCGGTGGCCTCGTTGACCTCGCTCAAACCCGGATGGGCCCGGCCCCGCATCGCGGCCAGCGCGTTGGCCAGCCGGACCCCTTCGATGACGTGCGCCGAGGACACGAAGATGTCGTGGCCGCGTAAGGCTCTGGCCGCCAAGGTGAGCCAGGTTTCCACCGGGCGTTCCTGTTCGAGGAACGCGTGCTGATACCAGCCCGGGGAGCGTACGCCCGCGCCGTAACCCGAGGCTGCGGCCAGCCGCGAATGCGTCCACGGCACCCACACCGTCGCCGACTTGACCTTCGGCAGGCCGCGGAGCAGAGCCGAATCCGCGCTCGCGGGAGGGAATTTCCCGGCCAAGGCCGGTGCATGCCAGGCCCCGCACACCACGACCACTGTCGCGAATTCCTTGGCCGCTTTACGGATCACCTGGCGCATGTGTGCTTCGCGCTGATGCTCGATCGGATCGTCTTCGTCGGGCTCGAGCTCCCGCACCGTCCGCATGGCCTCGGTGATCGCCTCGAAACCGGTTCCGTCCGTGCGTGATTCCACCACATCGTCCCACCAGCGTTCGGGATCGTCGTAGCCCGCCGCCTCGGCGAGCGCCGCGATCGGGTCGACGCGAACCCGCGAGACATCCTCACGCCGCTGGCCGTGCTGGGCCAGCACAGTTGCCGCCGGTAAGTCGCAGAACCGCACCGGCACCTGGTGCCGGGCCGCCCACAACAGCGCCTGCCATTCGGGGGAGAACGCGCCGAACGGCCAGAACGCCGACACCGCGGGATCGTCGACGGCGTAGGCCATGACCGCGACGGGCGGCACCATGTCGGTGTGGTCGACGTCGGTGGTGAGCCGGTCCGCGTCGGCCGGGCCTTCGATCACCACGATGTCCGGCTGGATCCGCTCCAGCTCGGACATAACGGCACGGGCGGACCCCGGGCCGTGGTGTCGAACACCCAGGACGTGGGTGGTCACGAGTTCAGCACGTCCCGCGATGCCCGGTAGAAGTCGGCCCAGCCGTCACGCTCGCGCACCACGGCCTCCAGATACTCCAGCCACACCACCGCGTCGTTGACCGGATCCTTGACGACCGCACCGACGATGCCTGCCGCGGTGTCGGCCGGCCGCAGCAGCCCGTCGCCGAAGTGCGCCGACATCGCGATGCCCTGGGTGACGACGGAGATCGCCTCGGCGGTGGACAGCGTGCCCGACGGCTGCTTGAGCTTGTTGCGGCCGTCGGCGGTCAATCCGGAGCGAAGCTCGCGGAAAACCGTGACGACGCGGCGGATTTCGTCGGCCGAAGTCGGAACCTCGGGCAGCTGCAGTGATCCGCTGATGTCGGCTACGCGGCGCGTGACGATCTCGACTTCGTCCTCGAGGCTCGCCGGCAGCGGGAGCACCACGGTGTTGAACCGGCGTCGCAACGCCGAGGACAGGTCGTTGACCCCGCGGTCGCGGTCGTTGGCCGTCGCGATCACGTTGAAGCCCTGGGTGGCCTGCACCTCGGTGCCGAGTTCGGGTACGGGCAGCGTCTTTTCGGAGAGCACCGTGATGAGGGCATCCTGCACCTCTGACGGGATCCGGGTGAGCTCTTCGAGGCGGGCGATCTTGCCTTCGCGCATCGCGGTCATGATCGGTGACGGGACCAGTGCCTGCTCGGATGGGCCTTCGGCGATCAGCCGGGCATAGTTCCAGCCGTACCGCACGGCTTCCTCGACGGTGCCCGCGGTGCCCTGGACCAACAGTGTCGAATCCCCGGTCACGGCTGCGGCCAGATGCTCCGACACCCAGGTCTTGGCGGTGCCGGGCACCCCGAGCAGCAGCAGCGCCCGGTCGGTGGCCAGCGTCGCCACGGCCACCTCGATGATCCGTCGGGGCCCGATGTACTTGGGCGTGATCTCGACGCCCTCAACGGTTTCCCCGCCCAGCAGGTAGCGCACCACGGCGTGCGGAGACATCAACCAGTTCGGTGGCACGGGCTTCTCGTCGGCCGACCGCAAGGCGGCGAGTTCGGCGGAGAACAGCTGCTCGGCATGCGGGCGCAGGAGGGCGGACGCGTCAGTCATCGGAGTTCCTTTGCAAGGTCGAATCGCAGGGTGAGCAGTTCGAATATGGTGGCGTAGAACTTGTGCAGTTCTTCGTCGGCGGTGAGGTCGGCGAGCTTCGCCAAACGTGGCAGCCAGTCCAGCGGATACCCGGCGGCGAGGTGTGCCGCGGCCTCCCGGCGTTGACGCGCCGTGCCCCAGCCCGCCCCGGCCAGCGATCCGAACAGGGCCGCGGCAACGTCGGGGGCGAACGGTCGCGGCAGGCTCGCCACGATGCGCACCAGGGGCGCGGTCTGCGCGGTGTGGGTGAGCGCGCGAATCATCTCCGCCGAGATCGCCGGATGCGCCGTGGCCGGGTCATAGCTGGCGCCGTAATCGTCTGGTAAACAACGCTGTAACAGCGGGACCGCCCACTTTGGGTCATTGCCGCGCAGTGCACTGAGTGTCAATGCGGCCAGCACGGACTGATCGGTGTCGTATAGCGCGCGGGCCACCTTCTCCGGTGTCACCGCGCCGAACACCTCCGCCCAGAAGGTGATCGGGGTTCGGGCGACGACGGCTTCGGGTTTGGTGGTGCTCAGCCCGTCACGAATCGCGGCGGCGTCGGGCCCGGGCAGGGGATGTACGGCGATCTTCACCCCGAGCATCGACTTCTTGACCGTGAAGATATGTGCGGCAAGCGCTTTCATGCGGTCCAGGTAGCGGCTGCGGTCCCGGCGACCGAGCACGGCGACGGCGGCGGCCCGGACTGTGACCGCTCGATCGTCGAGCGCCGCTTCCAGGAACGGCTCGTCGGCGTCATATTCGGGAGAGGTGAACGCCGCCAACAGGGCTGCCCGGGACTCGGCGTCTTCTGTCGACCAGTGCGTCGCCACCAGTTCGCGAGCCCGCTCCGGGTCGAGCGCGCGAGCAGTGGCGAGCCAGTCGAGGCGCTTGGCGGTGTCACCGTGGGTGAAGTCGGATTCCTTGGGCCAGTCCGTGGGCCGACCCTGAACAACATGGCGGAGCGCGCGGTGGTTGCGGCCGTAGTGTTCGAGGGCATACCACTGGCCGGAGTTGCCGATCGCATCCCAGAGTGCTCGCGTCACAACACCACTCTGCTGCAGCCGCAACAGCTCAGGTATCAGCCGTGGCGGCAGGCGCAGGCCGGCCGCGGCGATATCGGCGAGTGCGCCGTCGAGTATGGGGCGTGCGGTGAGAGCGCGTTCGATCAGAAAGCCGTGCGCGTCGGTGATCAGCGGCCGAGTCTCCGGAGGCGCGGGGTCAGTGGCCGGTTCGACGCGTTCGGGCAGCCGGCCCGCGCGCCGTGCGGTGGCATAGAGGCCCGCGACGCGCAACACCGATCCCACGGGATCTCCTGCGTCATATACCGCTGCCACGCTGCCGTCGACGGGAGGATCAAAGGTGCCCTCGGGGAAGGGCCTGGCGCCGAATCCCACGGTCGCCGCGGAGATCATCCGCTGGTAGTCGCTCACAGGGCGGTCACCGCCGGCCCGGTCAGACGCGACGGTGCCGCGTCGTTCAACATCGCCAGCGGATCGACACCGTCCGGGGTGATCTCGACCAGCAGCGGCTGTAATCGTCCACCGGTTCCCGCCTGCAGCCGTGCCCAGCGGTCGTCGTCGCAGATCGCCGGTAGGGCGTTGCCGTCCGCATCGGCCAGGTGCCGGCGCTTGGGCCTGCTGTGCTGTACGGCTCGGGCGGTGACGATCGCGGGATAGCGCAGCAACCACGGGTCGACCGCCAGTGCCAGGGCGCGGGCGGCGAGTGCGTCGTCGATACCGGTACCGGCCACGTTGAGGCGTTGGATGGGGACGGTCGGCACGTCGCCATCGGGGATCGCGACGCGGAAGCTCGACGGCCCGCCGGGATACAGGTGGACGCCGCCGGTGAACTCGCGCCCCGGGGTGAGCCGATTGTCGAAGCTGGCACCGCTGGGTGCGGTGGACTGCACATTGACCAGCAGCCCGGTAGCACTGCCGCTCAACCACATCCGCCGGGTGGTGTACCGGTCTTCCAACGTCTCCGCATACCCGAGGACCTGCCAGGTGTCGGTTACCGGATCGGTGGCCAGCACTTCCGCGCGTGACACCGTGAATCCGATGTGCCGGCGCACCGCGGCGGCAGTCTCCTCGGGCAGCGTGTCGATGGTGCGGTAGGCCTTGGTCAGCAGCCGCATCAACCCGAGATCCTCGATGATCATCCGCGGCCACTCGTCGTGGGTGAGGTAACCGGGCAGGCTGCGCACCCAGCCCGCCAGGCCGGGCGCCTTGGCGTCGACCATGCGTTTGGCGATCGGCTCACACCACCCGCCGTACGGATCGGTGCTGATCCCGGAAATGCCGTTTCGGATCTGATCTTCGATCCATCGGTCGAGCTGCTCCAAGCCCTCGGCAACGCTGCGCTGCCGCGCCGCGATGGCTTTCTCGCTGACCTCACGCGGGGGCTTCGGGGAGGTCGGCGCGGACGCCTCGACACCGCCTGCCGGGGCCTCCGAAGCTTCCACACTGCCGCCGGACCAGCGCAGCACCAGGCCGACCACGTGCTTGCAGGGAAACTGCCGCGACGGGCACGAGCACTTGTACGTCGGGCCCACCAGGTTGACCTGCACGCGATACGGTGTCCGCCCGCTTCCCTGGAAGTCGCCCCACAGCAAGGTCTGGGTGGCGCCGGTATTGGACCACCCCGCAGCGCCCGCGAGTTTCTGGCCGGCTGCGTACGCCGTTCCGGCAAACTGGCGCACGTCGTCGGCGGACCATCCCGCGCTCTGGTCCACCCCGCTGTTCACCCCCGCCTCATCAGATGCGTAACGACCGCGGCCAGCCTAACCAGATCGGCCGACACCCGACCACAGCAAATTTGTGTCGGTCTCCACAAGATCTTCACAAACGCTGCCCGTAGCCACCACAACCTGGACTTACGCTCAGACCTGTGAAGCGAATCCTGGTGGTCGACGACGAGCCGACGATCCTGTCCGCAGTGGCCACCAGGTTGCGTGCCGAGGCGTTCGAGGTCGAGACCGCCGTCGACGGGCCCTCGGCGGTGGCCGCCGCCGCAGCGACCCAGCCGGATCTGGTGGTGCTCGACGTGATGCTGCCCGGCTTCGACGGGCTGGAGGTATGCCGGCGCATACAGGCCGAGCGCGTGGTGCCGGTGCTGATGCTGACCGCCCGCAGCGACGAGACGGACATGCTGATCGGATTGGGTGTCGGTGCCGACGATTACCTCACCAAGCCGTTCAGCATGCGCGAACTGGTGGCCCGGGTGCGGGTCCTGTTGCGCCGAGTCGATCGGGCAGTCGGTGACCAGCCGCTGTCGGTCGGCGACTACCGCATCGACCTGACCGAGCGCAGGGTCCATCAAGGTGATCAGGAGATCCACCTGACCCGAACTGAATTCGACCTGCTGGCCTTCCTTGCCGGCCGGCCCAGGGCGGCGGTGGCTCGCGAGACGCTGCTGGAACACGTCTGGGGCTGGGCGTCGGAGGTGGAGACCCGCACGGTGGACAGCCACGTCAAGGCATTGCGGCGCAAGCTGGGGTCAGAGTTGATCCGCACGGTCCACGGCGTCGGTTATGCCCTGGAGATACCGAGATGAGCTTCGCCGGCTGGCTGACCGAGCTGTGGGACCGGCTGCCCCGGCCGCTTGACCCATTCGCGTCGTTCAAGGTCAAGACCGGTCTGTTGGTGGGCGGAGCGATCCTGCTGGCCTCGTTCACGTTCTGGATCGGTGCGAGCTGGCAGTTCCGGTATGCGCTACTGGCGGCGCTCGCCACGTCGCTGATCCTGACGCAGTTCCTCGCCCACGGGATGACCTCACCGCTACGGCAGATGACCGCGGCCGCACGAGCCATGGCCCGCGGCGACTACAGCCTCCGGGTACGCGCCACCTCGCGCGACGAAATCGGCCAATTGGCAACGGCATTCAACCAGATGGCGACTGATCTCGAAGCTGCCGACGAGTACCGGCGCGGACTGATCGGCAACGTATCCCACGAGCTGCGAACTCCCATCACCGCACTGCAAGCGGTATTGGAGAACGTCGTCGACGGTGTGGTCGAGCCTGACGCCGCGACCATGAGGATGGCGCTGTCGCAGACCGAGCGCCTGGGGGAGCTGGTGACGAATCTGCTCGATCTGTCGCGAATCGAGGGCGGGGCGATTCCGTTGCAGATCAGCCGGTTCGACGTTGGTGAGTTTCTGCACGACGCCGTCGAGCATGTCTCCGTATCTGCCAGTGACATACCGGTCGTCATCAGGGTGTCACCGCCCGACTTGAAGGCCGTCGCCGACCCGGCGCGGTTGCGGCAGGTGGTGGTCAACCTGGTGGACAACGCCATTCGGCACAGTTCGCCCGGTGATCGCGTCACGGTGCTGGCGACGAGTCAGGTGTCGGGCCTGCGGTTGGAGGTGGCCGACCAGGGGCCGGGCATCGCGCCGGCCGAGAGGGAACGAGTCTTCCAGCGGTTCACCCGGGGAGCCACCTCCGATGGCGGCACCGGCCTGGGGCTGGCGATTGCGCGATGGGCAGTCGAGTTACACGGCGGTGTCATCGAAGTGATGGACACCGGGATGGGATGCCGGATCAGGGTCGGCATCCCCGAAATGACGACGGGGGAGGCATCGGCATGACGACTGTGGTTCCAGGGGTTCCGGCCTATCCGGGACAGCCCGTGATACCGCCACTGATCGGTCCGGCGTTGCCCAGTTCGGGCGAGCCCGGATGGACGGTGTGGCCGCGGCGGGTATGGCCGCTGGACCCGCTGGCGTCGGCGTCACGACGGCTGCTGATCCTCGCCGTGGTCGTCGGCCTGGTCGGGACGGCGGCGTGGCGACCAACCGTGCTGAGCATCGGCTACCTGGCCGTCGGGACCATGGTGTTCGGCGCGGTGTTCGGCAGCGCCGAGCGCCGGCCCACCCGCACCGAGTGGGCCGGGATGGCATTGACCCTGGCGTTGTTGGCGGTGCCCGCGCTGCTGGCGGCCGAATGGCTGGGCGTGCTGTGCGTCATGGCGGCCTGGATCGTCGGTTGGTGCACGCTTTTCGGCGGGCGCACGTGGACCGCGGTGTTCAGTGCACCGCTTCTGGCGTGGGCCCTGCCCGCCCGGGTGAGCGGGTGGGTACGAAGAGGACTGCCGAGCCGGGTGGGTGTGGCCAACCCTGGCCGCATCGCCGTCGTCATCGGCCTCACCGTGGTGTTGGCGGTCGTATTCGGCGCGTTGTTCGCCTCGGCGGACGCGGCTTTCGCGCATTTCGTCGGCAACCTGGTACCGGCTTTCGACGGCGGCGAGGCCATCGCACGTGTCGTGGTGTTCGGGATCGTGGTTTCCTTCGTCCTGGGCGGTGCCTATCTGACCAGATTCCCGCCGCGCCTGGATGCCCTGGCGCCCGCGCCGATGAAGCCGGTGCCGCGCTGGGAGTGGGCGCTCCCGCTGGGTGTGCTCGACGCGCTGTTTCTGACATTCGTGGTGGTGCAGGCCGCCGTGCTGTTCGGCGGGCATACGCACGTGCTGGAAACCGAAGGGCTGACCTACGCCGAATACGCGCGGCAGGGCTTCTGGCAGCTGCTGTGGGTGTCGGCGCTGACCCTGCTGGTGCTCGCCGTGGCGATCCGGGTGGCAGGCCGTGTCGGTGTGGCCGACCGGCGTCTGCTGCGGGGGCTGGTCGGAGTCCTGTGCGCCACTTCGGTTGTCGTGGTGATCTCGGCCATTCACCGGATGTGGCTGTACCAGCAGGCATATGGCTTCAGCACCGATCGGGTGATGGTGGTGACCATCGAACTGTGGCTCGGGGTGGTGTTTCTGCTCGTGGCCGCGACCGGGATACAAATGTCGGGGCGGTGGTTGCCGCACGCGGTGCTGGTGGCCGGGGTGGTGGCGCTGCTCGGTCTGGCGGCACTCAATCCCGAGCGGCTCGTTGCCGATCGCAACATCGATCGCTTCGAGCAGACCGGCGCGCTCGATGCCGAATACCTGTCCCGCTTGTCGTCGGACATCGATCCCGCACTGCACCGCCTGCCGGCGCACATCCGCGCCTGCGTGCGATCCGACGGCCCGCAATCGGACCCGTGGTACCTGTTCAATGTGTCACGGTCACGTGCTGACCGTCCGGTGGTGAGTGATCTGCCGGAGTATTGCTCGGAGTACTGGTCCTACGACTACCGGTAGCCCGCCCAGAATCGCGCCGATTCAAAGGCTGTCGTGCCGGCTGCCATCGGCCGAAGGTATGCCGTGTGACCGCACTCTCCGTCGAGAGCTCTTCTCGAACCACTCCGCTGGATCCGATCGCGCTCGACCCTCAGGAGCTCGGCTACCCGGCCGACAACCGCGCTGCCATCCCGCCGCTGGCCAAACAGTGGGAGGGGCTGGACTTCAGGGAGATCCTGTCCCGGCCCGCGGCGTTCCTGTCGATCAGCCAGTCCAACTCGCTGTACAAACCTGGCGGGGTTCAATACGCCGAAGGGCACGCGTACCGCGGCAGCCTCGAGGCGACCGTGAAGGTGGCCAAGGCCGCGCGCTCGGCGCCGAACTTCGTGTCGTTCAACTGGATCGGGTTCTCGGTGTTCCGCGACGATTACCCGAAGACCGATTTCGACCGGGTGCAATACGACGGCTGGACCGGCCACATCGACGCCACTCCGGAGCAGATCGCCTGGGACAACGAACTCGTGGGCGAGCTGCGTGAGCTGGTTGAGCCCGGTGACAACGAGTTGTACGAGAAGGCACTGCAGACGGCGTTCGTCGGCACCGACTTGCCCGGGGCGTTGAGCCGGCAGCGGGTGGAGGTGGTGGTGCTCACCGGAATCCACCTCGACTGGTGCGTCGAAGGCAATGCACGTGCAGCGCGCGACTACGGCCTGCTGCCCATCGTGATCGGGGATGCAACGGGTACTGCCCATCCCGACCAGGAGCGGGCAGCGTTCGAGCGCATCAACAACTTCTTCGCACCGGTGATCACCTCGGACCAGTTCGTGGAGTGGGTGGGCCGCTGATGGGAAACGTCGGGCTGCTTCTCGTCGGTGTGGCGCTGTTCGTCAACGGCCTGGTCTCGGTCGGTCTGGTCAGCGGACGCGGCGCCGCCCCGATCAACCTGTTCGTCGGTGCCGCGCAGGTTGTCCTGCCGACGCTGATTCTCGTACAGTCGAACGGCGATCCCGGCATCGTCAACGCGACCTGGCCGAGCTACCTGTTCGGATTCACCTATCTGTGGTTCGGGTTCATCCAGATCTTCGAGATCGATCCGCGCGGATTCGGTTGGTACAGCACATTCGTCGCGGCCATTGCGGCGTACTACGCGATCAAGAGTGTCGGAGCCGATCCGGTTTTCGCCGTCATCTGGGCCACGTGGGCGATCATGTGGACGCTGTTCTTCGTGCTGTTGGGGCTCGGGGTCGCCAAGGTCGGCCGGCTCGATCTGGGCCACTTCACCGGATGGTTCCTGATCCTGCTCGGCATTCCCACCTGCACTGTGTCGGCGATCCTGCTGTTGAACGGGATCTGGCCGACGTCGGTGGCGGCTGGTTCGGTGGCGTTGGTGGTGCTGTTGGCGGCCACCGCGCTGTCCGTGGTGTTGTCGCGGCGTAGTGCGGGCGGCGAGGATGTGGTCGACGTTGCGCCCGCAGGAGTTCCCGAAGGGTCGGTCGTCGGGAGCGTGCCGCAGCCGGCGTGACCATCAGACGTGACCCCTGCCCGATCGGCCGGACAGGGGTCACATCGAGTTACGAGTTGTCGCCGTCGGATTCGTTGCTTTCAGCTCGCGTCTTGCCTTCGCTTGCCTTCTTGACGCCCGCTTTCAGTCCGCTGACAGACTTCTCGATCCCGTCGCGAATATCGGTGAGGCCCTTGGTAACCTGGCTGGCGGCGGTCTCCACGGATGCGCGCAACTGCTGGGCGGGTCGGGTCGAGGTGGTGCCGGTCTTACCGGGCACTGCCTTGTTACCGGCCGAAAGATCCGTTGCACCATTGGAACTGACGGTCACCGTGGAGGCGTCGTCCTCGGTGGTGCTGTCATCGACCGTGTCGGCTTTGGACGCCGGGTCGACCGCCGCGGGCTCGTGAGCCTCGACTGTTTCGCCGCTGGCCGCGGGGAGTTCGGCGGGGGCGGTCGTGTTGAGCGACACCATTGTTCCTGACGCTACATCGGCGTTGGCCACCGACGCGGTGGCAGTGGCCGGTGGCTTGACACTGGTGAGGATGGCCCGAGGGACTCGGATCAAAAGCGTCACCAACAGGCCACCCTGAATGATGGACGTCGTGCCGCGTCTTTGAGCTTCCACTAGGCCGCCGGGAGAGTTGAGGAAGTGATCGGCGGCGTCGGCTGGAGCGTTGAGCACCGCGCCGAGCGCACCCAGCGCGTCCCCGGCCTCAACGGCGTCGACCAACTTCTGCGCGGTCATGCTGGCGGAGACGATAGGGGACCACGCCAGGTTCAGAACGGGATTGACGACGCTGAGCAGCTGTATCGGTGCAGTCAGTGAATAGCTGAGGTCCACGACGTCTTGCATGATCTGGATCGGCACCGTGAGGAAGCCCTTCAACCCGAACAGCGGGGAACTGGTTGAAATCAGCGACATCACGGTGCTTCGGAACGTCGTCACAGCCGCCTGCGGCTGTCCCGATGCCGCCTGCTCAAAGGCTGTCTGTAGCCCGGCGCTGAGGGTCGTGGCGGCCCATTGCTGCAGGCCCTCGGCGACCTGGGGGAGGCTGCCGAACAGATCGTTCCCATATGCCTGCAGCTTGGCTTGGAGCAGGTCCTGGAGTCCCTGAAACGAGTTCTGGGGAAATATCTCGATGTAGTCGCCTATCTCGGTGAGGTTCGCGGAGGTGGCCTCAAACACCTGCATCCAGCGGGTGACCGGGTCGACGAAGGTGGAGGCAGCGAGCTGCACCGAGGCCGACGAGATCGCCGGCACCTGAACGTCGGGCGGTGATGCTGTGACGGGCGATATCGCTAAGGCGCCCGTTGCAGCGAGGGCCACGGCGGCCGTTGAGAATGGGCGTAGGGCTGTGTGCATCAGAATCCCTTCGGGGACACGAGGTATCAGTGACCGGGCGAAGGTATCTGAGAATCAGCTGAGGAAACTGTCACATTCTTCGGTACTTTTCAATTCTTTGTAGAACATGTTCCACCTATTCCAATGCGCAACAATTCAGGGCGGGACGACACGCAGCGGCGTGTACGAGGAGACCCTGGATTTTGCCTGGATTTGGTGCTACTTAGCCGATTGGCGGTACGCGCGGGGTGAGACGCCGACGCGACGGCCGAACGTGGAAGCAAAGTGACTCGGGTTCGAAAAACCCACCGCTGTGCCGATTTCTGTGATCGATAACGATGTTGTCATCAGCAGTGTCTTGGCCTTCTCGATCCGGCGATTCAGCAGGAACTGGTAGGGCGTGGTGTGAAAGGCCAGACGGAAGGCCTTGATGAACGCGTCGACTGGCATCTGGGCAAGCCGCGCGAGGGACTCCAGATTTATCTCGGTATCCAAACTGTCGCTGAGGAACTCGACGATGGCCGACTGGGTGACGGGGTCCAGCGTGTGCCGCTCGTCCCGCTTTCGTCGCCGGCCGACCGTATGTGTATCGATGATCAGCAACCGCAGCGTCTCCGCTGCCGATTCGGTCAGCAACTGCGCGATGGTGTCCTCGCGACCGGCGACGCTGCTGATCTCCTCGACCAGGTGATGGATCAGTGGATTCTTGTACTTGACTCGCGGGATCAATGCTGGATCACCGATGGCACGACCCGGGATGGCGATCTCGCAGTATCCTGCTGTGTCGCCTTGCATCAGGACCGATGAGGCCACGCCTGCCGGCCTCCACCAGATGTCTCCGGGGCTGGGTGGTACCCGGCCGGACGGCCCCCAGTCGATCAACGTCTCCATCGAGCGAATGGCTCCATGCCGGTACACGTACAACCAGTGGTTGTCGTCATCGACTCCACACCAATCGGTGGGGGCGGAGATCTGCTCGGTGACGAATGTGAAGGCGAGCCCGCGAGCAGCAACGACATCCTCTTTCAGGATGGTGCGAGGGGTCATGGGCCGATCACCGTCCCACGGCTTCAACGGCATGCGCGGGATTGTATTCATCTCAGATGCCCGGGCGCCGCCGTTTTGGGACAGGTTTTCCATGCCATGTGTGACCTAGCAAGCGCTTGGTTGCTATGCTGTGTTGATGGAGGCGGATACCCCTGCCCAGCCGGCAAGCAGACGCGACGAGCTTCTCGACCTTGCCGCAACGATGTTTGCCGAGCGCGGCCTGAAGGCGACGACGGTCCGCGATATCGCCGACTCCGCAGGCATTTTGTCCGGCAGCCTCTACCACCACTTCAAGTCCAAAGAGCAGATGGTCGAAGAGGTGCTCAAGGACTTTCTGGACTGGCTTTTCGCCCGCTACCAGCAGATTCTGGACACTGAGACCACACCGCTGGGTCGGCTCACGGGCCTGTTCATGGCCTCGTTCGAGGCGATCGAACACCGGCATGCCCAGGTGGTCATCTACCAGGACGAGGCCAAGCGACTGTCGGCCATCCCGCAGTTCGGCTTCGTCGACGAGCGCAACCGCGAACAGCGCAAGATGTGGATAGACATCCTGCAGCAGGGCATCACCGACGGCTCGTTCCGTCAGGACATCGACGTCGACCTGGTCTACCGGTTCATCCGCGACACCACCTGGGTTTCGGTTCGCTGGTATCAACCGGGCGGACCGCTCTCGGCCGAAGAGGTCGGCCGGCAATACCTCGCCATCGTCCTCGGCGGAATCACCGCCGGGAACGCGACTGTCAAAGGAGACCAGTAATGCCTGAGGCTTACATCGTCGACGCGGTGCGTACGCCGGTCGGCAAGAAGAACGGCTCGCTGGCGCAGGTGCACCCGATCGACCTCGGCGTGCACGCGTTCCGCGCCATCTTCGACCGCAATGACGTCGATCCGGGTGCCGTTGACGACGTCATCGTCGGCTGCGTGGACGCCATCGGCGGACAGGCCGGCAACATCGGCCGGCTGACCTGGCTGGCCGCGGGCTACCCCGAAGCCGTCCCCGGCGTGACCGTCGACCGGCAGTGCGGCTCCAGCCAGCAGGCCATCTCCTTCGGCGCCCAGGCCATCATGTCCGGCACCGCTGACCTGATCCTGGCCGGCGGCATGCAGAACATGAGCTGGATCCCGATCTCGTCGGCCATGGTGGTCGGCAAGGAGTTCGGATTCACCTCGCCCACAAACGAATCCAAGAACTGGCTGCACCGCTATGGCGATCAGGAGATCTCGCAGTTCCGCGGTTCGGAGCTGATCGCCGAGAAGTGGGACATCTCCCGCGAGGAGATGGAGGAGTTCGCCTACAACAGCCATCAGCGCGCATTCGCCGCGATCCGGGCCGGGCACTTCGACAACGAGATCATTCCGGTCGGTGACTTCGGTGTCGATGAGGGTCCGCGCGAGTCGACGCTGGAGAAGCTGGCCTCGCTCAAGCCGTTGGTCGAGGGCGGGCGCCTGACCGCTGCCCTGGCGAGCCAGATCTCCGATGGTGCGGCGGCGGTGCTGCTGGCCTCGGAGGAAGCCGTCAACAAGTACAACCTGAAGCCCCGCGCCCGTATCCACCACATCAGCGCGCGTGGCGACGATCCGGTCATGATGCTGACCGGCCCGATCCCGGCCACCCAGTACGCACTGGAGAAGACGGGTCTGTCGATAGACGACATCGACACCGTCGAGATCAACGAGGCGTTCGCGCCCGTCGTGCTGGCCTGGCTCAAGGAGACCAAGGCCGATCCGGCCAAGGTCAACCCGAGTGGCGGCGCCATCGCCCTCGGCCACCCGCTGGGGGCCACCGGCGCCAAGCTGTTCACCACGATGCTCAACACCCTGGAGCGCACGGGCGGCCGCTATGGCCTGCAGACCATGTGCGAGGGTGGCGGCACCGCCAACGTCACCATCATCGAGCGCCTCTGATCCCACTGCGGGAGTTCATCCCGCGAGCAGACAGAACTGCCCCTTTTCGCAGGAAAAGGGGCAGTTTTCTGTCTGCTCGGCAGAGAGCGGCGTCAGGCGGGGACGCTGTCGAGCATCGAGGGTGTGTACCGCCGTGCGGTGGGGGTGCGGACGTACCGGAACCAAGTCAGTGCCATGGCCAACGCGTAGAACGCCAGGAAGATCCAGAACGCCGTCGTGGCCGACCCGCTGGAAAGGTAGGACTGACGCAACGCCAGGTTGATACCCACCCCGCCGAGCGCGCCCACTGCGCCGGCGAAGCCGATCAGAGCGCCCGACATCGCCCGTGACCACTGCTGCTTATCGGCTTCGCTGCCGATGAGCGACCGGCTCCGGGCCTCGAAGATCGACGGGATCATCTTGTACACCGATCCGTTGCCGATACCCGAGAGCACAAACAGCGCAACGAAACCCGCGACGAATCCGATCATCGTGGCAGTTCCGACAGGGCCGCCGGTGTGGTCATGATAGGTCGATACTGCGATCAGGAGCGCCCCGGCGAGGATCATCCCGCCGAACGCCACGGTGGTGACGCGTCCACCACCGACCCGGTCGGCCAACTTACCGCCGGAGACCCGGGCGAGCGACCCGAGCAGCGGTCCGATGAAGGCGATTTGTGCGGCATGCAACGCGGCCTCCGCGGGATTCTGCCCGCCTGTGACGAAGTTGATCTGCAGCACCTGGCCAAAGGCGAACGAGAACCCGATGAATGAACCGAAGGTGCCGATGTAGAGCAGTGCGATCACCCACGTGTCGCGAACCGACAGAATGGAACGCATTGCGGTGGTGTCGATCTGATGCTGCTCGAGGTTGTCCATGAACAGCGCAGCGCCGATCGCCGCTACCGCCAACAACACCAGATAGACGGCGCACACCCAGTAGGGGGATCGGTTGCCCGCGGTAGCGATGACCAGCAGGCCGACCAACTGGAGCACCGGCACCCCGATGTTGCCGCCACCCGCGTTGAGCCCCAGTGCCCAGCCCTTGAGCCGTTGCGGATAGAAGGCGTTGATGTTGGTCATCGACGAGGCGAAGTTGCCGCCGCCGAAGCCGCCGACGGCCGCACACAGCAGATACGGCCACAGCGGCAGGCCCGGATTGGCCAACAGCCACATGGTGCCCAACGTGGGGATCAGCAGCACGAAAGCCGAGAACACCGTCCAGTTACGCCCGCCGAATTTCGCGGTGGCCAGGGTGTAGGGCACGCGCAGGCAGCCACCCACCAGGGTGGCGGTCGCGCCGAGCAGGAACTTGTCTCCGGCGGAGAAGCCGTACACGTCTTCGGGCATGAACAGCACCATGACCGACCACATGGTCCACACCGAGAACCCGACATGCTCGGCGACCACCGACCAGAACAGGTTTCGTCGGGCGATGTACTTGTTTTTGGCCTCCCAGGCCACGGTGTCTTCGGGATCCCAGTCGGTGATCGTACGTGATCGGAGCATGTTGCAAACCTAGGAATTACTTGTTGCCCGGAAGCTGCGTGCCGTGTCCGAGCCGTGAATATCTGCTCACCCGGAGACGAATTCCGTTGTGAGAAAGATGTTTACGTCGATCACACCCAACGGCTGCGCGGTGGCGGGGCCTGCGGCGTCACCCACGCCTTGGCGTAGCGGTTCTTGCCCGCGCGCTGCGGATCACGGCTGCGGTAGATCACGTAGGGACGCACCAGGTACCCGATCGGCGCACTGAACATGTGCACCAACCGCGTGTACGGCCAGACGCCGAGCAGGGCCAGCACGATCAGGACATGCGCCTGGAACGTCCACGGCGTTTCGGCCATCAGCTGCGGCGCCGGATGCAGCGTGAACAAGCTGCGGAACCACGGTGAGACGGTTTCGCGGTAGTTGTAGGTCGAGAAGACGTTGGTCAAAGTGTTCAGCATTCCGGTCGCCAGTGCGCCGACCAGCAGCAGATACATCACCTTGTCGTTGAACGTGGTTGCGGTGCGCACCTCCGGCACCGTGACCCGGCGGTAGAGCAGGATGGCCACGCCGGCGACGACGGCCACTCCGGCCAGTGAGCCCATGCTCACCGACATCAGGTGGTAGACGTGTTCGGAGATCCCGACTGCGGCAGTCCACGACTCCGGGATCAACAATCCGACGACATGCCCGGCAAGCACACCGAGGATGCCGAAGTGGAACAACGGGCTGCCCAGCCGCAGCAGCCTGCTCTCGTAGATCTGCGAAGACCGTGTGGTCCAACCGAACTGGTCGGCCTTGTAGCGCCAGACGTGCCCGAGCAGGAATGAGGTGAAGGCGATGTACGGCAGGGTCATCCACAGCACGTTGCTCATATGGTTCCTCCTGACGACATCGGATCCATCGCGAACGGGTCGAGACCGACATCCTCGTCCGGCGGACCCTCGGCGGCGAGCTGTGCGATACGGCGCCGGTCGGCACTGTTCACCGGCGGCAACGTGGCCAGGACGGCGGCCAGCAACCCGGTGTAGTAGGACTCGTTGTCCTGCAGGGAAAGTCGCAGCAGTTCGAGCACCGGGACGTGCTCGGCCAGTAGGCGCTCACCTTGGACTTGATCGACCGTGGCGGCGAACTCGAGCACCATGGGCAGGTAGTCGGGCAGCTCGGAATTCTCCAAGTCGCCTACCTCCAGGCCCGCCTGGCGGTAGGCATGCTTGAACCGCAGCAGCGCCATGCCCCGCTTGCGGGTGTCGCCGTAGGCGTAGTAGGTCAGGTGCAGGCTGCTGCGACGTTGCATGTCGAACGTCTCGACATAGTTCGACGCACGCCGCATGGGATCTGTTTCGTTGAACTGACGCAGGAACTCGGTGAGCGGCACCCGAGCCGACTCCGGCAGTTCCGTTGTCGCCGCGGTGAGTTGGTCGACGAGATCGGCCGTCTCGGCAGTCGGGTAGTCGAGCAACAGCGCGGCGATGCGCCACACCAGACGCTGCTGGCGCTCGGACAGGGCAGAACCCGTGCCTGTCCTGCGACCGAGGGTGAGTAGCTTCATGTGGTCGGTAACAACCCGTCTGTGCTCCGGCCGTCCCAGTTGAGCAGGTTGACCCGGGTCGGATCGCCCTGCGGAACAGCGTCATTGGTGTGCGTCAGGTGGAACTTGTCCACCATGGTGTCGAATGCGGTCATACCGGGACCGCCGTCGCCGTCCAGGCTGCAGCCGGTGGCCAGCGCGTCGAGGCGGTGGGCATCGGAGCCGGCACCGGTGGGGATGACATACCTGTCCTGGTATTTGGCGATCGCCAGCAGCCGGTACATCGCCTCGATCTCGTCGCCGCTCAACCGCACCGATTCCGGGATGGTCTCGTCGAACTCCTCACCGAGGTTGGCTGCCCGCATGTACGCCCGCATCGCCGCGAGCCGCTGCAGGGCGGCCCGGACCGGCCCCACCTCACCCGCGGTGAACAACTCGGCGAGGTACTCGACCGGGATGCGCAGTGTGTCGATCGCGCCGAACAGGTTGTTCTTGTTCTCTCCGTCGTGGCCGGTCTCCTTGAGGATGTCCACCACCGGCGACAGCGGCGGCACGTACCAGACCATCGGCATCGTCCGGTACTCCGGATGCAGGGGCAGGGCCACCTGATAGTCGACGATCAGCCGGTACACCGGTGAATTCTGCGCCGCTTCAATCCATTCGGGCGAGATCCCGGCTCGTTCGGCCTCCGCCACCACGCGTGGGTCATGCGGGTTGAGGAACACCCCGAGCTGTGACGGGTAGAGGTCCTTGTCGTCGGTGACCGAGGCCGCCTCCAGCACCGCGTCCGCGTCGTAGAGCATCACCCCGATGTAGCGGAGCCGCCCCACGCAGGTCTCCGAACACACCGTGGGGATTCCGACCTCGACGCGCGGGTAGCAGAACGTGCACTTCTCGGCCTTGCCGGTCTTGTGGTTGAAGTAGATCTTCTTGTAGGGGCAGCCGGTGACGCATTGGCGCCAGCCCCGGCACTTGTCCTGATCCACCAAGACGATGCCGTCTTCTGAGCGCTTGTAGATCGCTCCCGATGGGCAGGACGCCGCGCAGGCCGGGTTGAGGCAGTGCTCGCAGATGCGCGGCAGGTAGAACATGAAGGTCTGCTCGAACTCGAGCTTGACCTTGTCAGAGATTTCAGCCACCTTGGCCAGCAACGGGTCCCGGCTCACCTGCTCCGGACCGCCGCCAAGGTCGTCGTCCCAGTTGGCGCCCCAGGTGACCTTGGTGTCGCGTCCGGTGATCAGCGACTTGGGGCGCGCCACCGGTGTGGTGTCCATGGCCGGCGCCGACAGCAGGTTCTCGTAGTCGTAGGTCCACGGGTCGTAGTAGTCCGACACCGTGGGCAGGTCAGGATTGGCGAAGATGTTCAGCAGACGTTTGAACCGCGATCCGGACTTGAGGGTGAGCTTGCCGCGCTTGTTCAGCGTCCAGCCGCCCTTCCACTTCTCCTGATCCTGGTACTGACGTGGATAGCCTTGGCCGGGACGGGTTTCCACGTTGTTGAACCACACGTACTCCACACCGCTGCGGTTCGTCCATGCCTGCTTGCACGTGACGCTGCAGGTGTGGCAACCGATGCACTTGTCGAGGTTCATCACCATCGCGAGCTGCGCCATGACTCTCATCGTCAGTACTCCACATCCTGCGAGCGGCGACGAATCGTGGTGACCTCATCGCGTTGGTTTCCGGTGGGCCCGTGGTAATTCAGGGCGAAGGATTGCTGTGCGTACCCGCCGATCAGGTGCGTCGGCTTGATCATGATCCGGGTCAGCGCATTGTGGATGCCGCCGCGTTTGCCGTTCTTCTCGGTGCGCGGCACGTCGACGGCCTTGTCCTGGGCGTGGTACATGAACACCAGCCCCTCGGGCATGCGGTGGCTGACGATGGCCCGGGCATTCACCACGCCGTTGCGGTTGGTGCACTCGATCCAGTCGTTGTCCTTGACCCCGATCTTGGCGGCGTCCACGTCCGACATCCAGATGCATTGGCCGCCGCGGGACAGCGTCAGCATGTACAGGTTGTCCTGGTACGCAGAGTGAATCGACCACTTCGAGTGCGGCGTCAGGTACCGCACGGTGATTCCTCCGCTGGTATCCCCGACGGCAGGTTCGTTGAAGAGTGCCGTCATGTCCAGCGGCGGCCGGAACGTGGGCAGTTGCTCGCCGAGCTCACTCATCCAGTCGTGGTCCAGATAGAAGTGCTGGCGGCCGGTCAGCGTGTGCCACGGCTTGAGCCGCTCGGTGTTGATGGTGAAGGGGGAGTAGCGCCGGCCACCGGTCTCCGAACCCGACCATTCCGGTGAGGTGTTGACCGGAACCGGCCGGGCCTGGGTGTCGGCGAAGGTGATCCGCTTACCCTCGCTCTCCTTGGCCAGGTCGACCAGTTCGGTTCCGGTGCGACGTTCCAGCGCCTCGAAGCCCTCGACGGCCAGACGCCCGTTCGTGGTGCCCGACAACGCCAAGATGGCCTCGGCGGCGTGGATGTCCTTGGCCAGCGAGGGGCGTCCGATCGCGACACCGCTGACCACCGCGCCGTTGACGCCGCGCAGGTACTCGACCTCGGCGTCGGGATGAGTGGTGACGCCTTTGGTGGTGAGGCCCACGGTTTCCACCATCGGCCCGAGCGCAGCCATCTTCTCGGCAATGGCCGGATAGTCGCGGTCCACCATCACCAGCCGGGGCATGGTCTTGCCGGGAATCGGTTCGCACTCACCGGCTTTCCAATCCAGCACGCGGCCACCGGGCTGCGCGGTGGCGTCGGCGCTGTCGTGCTGCAGCGGCATGGCCACGATGTCCTTGCGCTTGCCGAGGTGCTTCTCGGCCAGCCAGGAGAACCCGCGCGCGATGCGGTGGAACGCCTCGAAGTCGGTCTTGGTCTCCCACGGCGGCGAGATGGCCGGTGAGAAGGCGTGGACGAACGGGTGCATGTCCGTGCTGGACAGGTCGTGCTTCTCGTACCAGGTGGCCGCGGGCAGCACGATGTCGGAGAACAGGGTCGTACTGGTGTTGCGGAAGTCCAGGGACAGCAGCAGATCCAGCTTGCCCACCGGGGCCTCGTCGCGCCAGCGCACCTCCTGGGGACGGATGCCTTCCTCGTCGCGCGCGGCCACCGCGGAGTCGGTGCCCAGCAGGTGTTTGAGGAAGTACTCGTTGCCCTTGGCCGAGGAGCCGAGCAGATTCGACCGCCACACCGTCAGGCAGCGCGGGAAGTTCTCCGGGGCGTCGGGGTCTTCGCAGGCGAACTGCAGATGGCCCGACTTCAGCCCGTCCACAACGTAGCTGGCGGCATCTTTGTCGAGGCGGGCGGCCTCGTCGGCCAGATCCAGCGGGTTGCGGTTGAACGTGGGGTAACTCGGCATCCAGCCGAGCCGGCTGGCCAGGGCGATGTTGTCGGCGGCGGTGCGGCCCGCGAACTTACCCTCGGCCAGCGGTGAGGCCATCACCTCCGAGGTGAACGGGTCATAGCGCCACTGGTTGGTCGCCAGGTACCAGAACACGGTGCCCTGCATCTGCCGTGGTGGCCGCTGCCAGTCCAGGCCGAACGCCAGTGTCGCCCAACCGGTGACCGGCCGGCACTTCTCCTGGCCGACGTAGTGCGCCCAGCCGCCACCGTTGACGCCCTGGCAGCCGGTGAGCATGACCAGCGAAAGGAATGACCGGTAGATCTGATCGGAGTGGAACCAGTGGTTGGTGCCCGCGCCCATCAAAATCATCGACCGTCCCTTGGAACGTTCGGCATTGTCGGCGAACTCGCGGGCGATGCGCTCGGCAGCTTGGGCGGGCACACCGGTGATCTCTTCCTGCCAGGCCGGCGTGTAGGGCTCGGACGCATCGTCGTATCCGGCCGGCCACTGCCCGGGCAGCCCGTCGCGCGCTACCCCGTACTGGGCCAGCATCAGGTCGAAGACCGTCGTCACCCGGTGTCCGGCAACGATTCTGGTAGGCACGCCGCGTTCGAGGACGCCCGGCTTGTCGCTGTCGAACCGGGGAAGGCCCACGGTCGCGGTGTCGTCGTTGTTGCCGTGCAGGGTCAGCATCGGGTGGACACCCTGCAGGTCGAGGTTCCAATGCCCCTCACCGGATGCGGTGAAGCGGTGCCCGAGTGAGCCATTCGGCACCACCGGCCGCCCGGCCTGGTCCAAGAGAACCGTTTTGGATTCGGCGGCTTCGGTTTCGGCGTACTCGCCCCCCAGATCGGCCGCGGTGAGGAACTTCCCGGGCAGCACTCGCCCGTCGTGTTCGACGAGGGTGACCAGGAACGGCAGGTCGGTGTACTTCTTGACGTAGTCGGTGAAGTACGGCGTCTGCCGCTCGACGAAGAACTCCTTGAGGATGACGTGCCCCATCGCCATCGCGAGAGCGGCATCGGTACCGGGCCGGGCCGGCAGCCATTCGTCGGCGAACTTGGTGTTGTCGGCGTAGTCCGGCGACACCACGACCACCTTCTGGCCGCGGTAGCGGGCCTCGGTCATGTAGTGGGCGTCAGGCGTTCGTGTGACGGGGACGTTGGAGCCCCACATGATCAGGTAGCCCGCGTCGAACCAGTCGGCCGATTCGGGCACATCGGTCTGGTCACCGAACACCTGCGGGGAGGCCACCGGCAGGTCGGCGTACCAGTCGTAGAACGACAGCATCGACCCGCCGAGCAGCGAGATGAACCGGGCCCCCACGGCGTGGCTCACCATCGACATCGCCGGAATGGGTGAGAACCCGGCCACGCGGTCCGGCCCGTACTTCTTGACCGTGTGGACATGGGCGGCGGCGGCGATCTCCGCGGCCTCCCACCATTCGGCACGGACGAATCCGCCCTTGCCGCGGGCGGCCTTGTACCGCTTCGACTTTTCCGGATCCTCGACAATGTCGGCCCAGGCGAGCACGGGGTCCTTGAGTCGTTCCTTGGCCTCGCGGTAGTACTCCAGCAGTACTCCGCGCACGTATGGATAGCGGACGCGTGCAGGGGAGTACGTGTACCAGGAGAACGAGGCACCGCGCGGGCATCCGCGCGGTTCGTACTCGGGCTTGTCGGCGCCGACCGAAGGGTAGTCGGTCTGCTGCGACTCCCACGTGATCACGCCGTCTTTGACGTAGATCTTCCACGAGCAGGATCCGGTGCAGTTGACGCCGTGGGTCGACCGCACCACCTTGTCGTGCGCCCACCGGTCCCGATAGAAATCGTCAGCCGAGCGGCCGCCGACCTTGTGCAGGGTCCGCTGATCGGTGGAGATCTCGCCGCGGTGGAAGTACTTACCCAGGCGCAGCAACGCATCAGCCGGTGCTGCGCTGCCGGTATGTGAATCGACCACGGTCCGTCCCTCCAGGTGGGTTGATTTACGAGCGTAGGAGGGTTGCGGAGGCCGTCAAAAGAACGCACTGGGGGTTGGTCAGCGCTGTGAAATCGCGTTAACGCGCAAGTTATTTCGCGGGAACGCGGTAGTCATATCGAGATCCGGCGACGACGTGCTGAACCGTGCCTTCACCTGCGGCGATCGTCAAATCATCGGCCGACGTACGGCATCTGGCCACGCTGGGATCGGGCGGTTCACACCGCCCGCGGGCCCGATGATTTATCACCGCGGTAACAATCTGCCGCCGGCTTGCTCAGCCCGGTTTCGTCCAGCAGATCGTGTGCCGGAAGGCCAGCCGCCGGCGCATCTGGGCGCCCGGCAGGATGCGGTCGACCATCGTTCGAAGCTCATCGAAGCTGAATTGAGGATCGCGGACCGGGAACGGCGGCGGTACCGGACCTCCGCGTACCGGGCGGGGATGCTTGACCAGGCCGATGAGCGGGTTGGTCACCGCGGACGCCACATCCCACGCGGTGTCACGGACCGAGACGGGGGCGGCCAGCCCGACAACCAGAAACCGTCCGCCGGGTGCCAGCAACCGTCGGACGTCGGTCAGCGCCTGCTCGGCATCGAGGTGGTGCAGTACCGCGATCATGGTGACCAGATCGACCGGTCCGTCGAGCTGGGCGAGTCGGCTGTCGTCGATGGTGACGTTGTCCAGCCCGGCGCAGCGCCGGGCCGCCTGTGTGCGCATGTCTTCATCGACATCAGTGCCATGGACCTGGGTGAACCGTGCGGCCAGCCGGGCCACCAGGGCGCCCTGCCCGCATCCGACATCGATCGCCGTGCCGCGATGTGCGGGCAGGTTCGTCAGGATCCAGCGGTGGAAGTGATCGTTGTGACTCCAGGGATGCCTGCTGTTGAAGGCGTGTAATCCCTGGACGGCCCGGCGGACCAGTGGATGCTCGATGAGACGGATGTCCATACATCCACTGTGCCGTGGGCCGCCATAGTGGCTATCGAGTTGTGGCCAGGCGGCGACGACGCCAGCCCGCGATCGCCCGTGCGGTGGATGCGGCGACGCTCACCAACTCCGCGACCAGACACAGAATCGTCCTTTTCAGATGCGAAAAGGACGATTCTGTGTCTGCTCGGCAGGAAAGTTACTGGATGTAACCCGAGGCCGACTGCAGGTGGGTGACGGCGTCGTCGACGATCTTCTCGACCAGCTCGGCACACGAGGGCAGGTCGCTGATGATGCCGGCCACCTGACCGGAGGCCAGCACGCCGGCGTCGGTATTGCCCTCCACCAGACCGGCCTTGAGCAGCATCGGGGTGTTGGCCGCCATCACGACCTGCGACCAGGTGAGCTCCTTGCCGTGCCGCATGGCCAGGCCGTCCTTGACCATCGACAGCCACGTCATTCCCGAGAGCTTCTTGAACTTCTGGGCGTTGCCGACCGCGGCGGCGAAACCGCGTGCCCGCGAACCGCTCTCCAGTTTTTCCACCAGGCCGGTGCGCAGCACCCGGTGCGGCATGCCGTCCACGCGGGTGGAGACCACGGTGCCGTCCAGCGCGGCCTGCAGGTAGCGCTCCTTGACCGCGTCGGGCACGGTGGAATCCGAGGTCAGCAGGAACCGCGTTCCCATCGCCACGCCCGCCGCACCGTAGGACAGTGCGGCGGCCAGGCCACGGCCGTCGAAGAAACCGCCGGCGGCGATCACCGGCATGCCGGTGTCCTTGACCGCATCGAGCACCGAGGGCAGCAGCAGCGTCGTGGCGACCGGACCGGTGTGCCCACCGCCCTCACCGCCTTGCACGATCACCGCGTCGGCACCCCAGCCGGCCACCTTCTTGGCGTGCTTGGCCGCACCCACCGACGGGATCACCACGACGCCTGCGTCTTTGAGCTTGGCGATCAACTCGGGCTTGGGAGCTAGAGCGAAGGAGGCGACTTTGACTCCTTCGCGGATCAGGAGGTCGACGCGCGCACCGGCATCGCCCGCATCGGCACGCATGTTGATGCCGAAGGGTTTGTCGGTGGCGGCCTTGACCTTGGTCACGGCGGTCTGCAGCTCCTCGAGCGTCATGGTTGCTGACGCCAGGATGCCCAGCCCGCCGGCATTGGAGGTTGCGGCGACCAGTCGTGCACCGGCCACCCAGCCCATTCCCGTCTGCACGACGGGATGCTCGATGCCGACCAGTTCGGTCAGCGGAGTCTTGAGCTTGCCCATTCTTTAGACCTTGACTTCTTTGTCGCGCAGCGACTTCGGATCGATGACCTCGCGCAGCAGCTTGAGTTCCTCGTCGGTGGCCAGCCGGGTGGTCTCGGCCTCCTGCAGGCCGTGCACCTCGAACGAGGTGTTGTCGGCGACCTGCTGAGCCTCGACACCAGGGTGCAGCGATACCGCGCGCATCTGGTGGTCAGGGCCGTTGAAGTCGAACACGCCCAGGTTGGACACCACCCGGTAGATGTTGGCGAAGCGGTAGGCCGGATTCTCCGGATCGACCTTGTCCCAGCCGATTCCGGAGACGATGTCCACCGACTCGCAGAACACCCGCTTGGAGTGGTTGCCCACGAAGTAGCTGGTGGTGTGGTTGATGCTGTTGCCGGGGGCGCCGCGGACGCCGAACATCTGCCGGGTCGGCTGTTGGATCGGACCGAACGCCGAGAGGTTCTGGTTGCCGTAGCGGTCGATCTGATTGGCGCCCATCACCACATGGCGCTTGCCCCAGGCCAGGGTCTCGAAGACCCGGTTGAACGGCATCCAGCCCTCGACGGTGAACGGGGCGCCGATCGCCGGGGTGTCGGCCAGGATCCGGGCCTCACCGTCGGTCAGCAGGATGTCGGGGGAGAAGGTCAGCCGGGCCAGCCGTGCCCCGATCTGGACGACAGTGGTCATCGGGCTGGCCATGATCTCGCCGGCGTCACGGAACAGTTCGGCGCAGGCGACGGCGCACACCTCAGCGCGGGTCACGGCAATCACTTGCTGGCCTCCTGATCTTCCTTGAACTTCCGAACGGCTGCCTGGTAATCGGCCTCGCTGCCGGACAGATAGGTCTTGACGAACTCGGCCCAGGTCTCGTCGGAGCCTGCGGCCTCTGCGTAGTGGCGCTGGAACTTCTCGTCGCGCCGGTAATCGGGCTCGTTGGTGGTGAAGTGGGCGCCGTTGGGAGCCTCCACCACCGAGTCGACCATCATGCGGTTGATCAGCAGGGCCTGCGTCGGAACGGCCTTGACCAGTTCCTCGGTGGAGACCACGCGCTCGACCGACAGGAAGCGGCGCTGGGCCGACATCAAGAACAGGTCGTCGAAGTACGGGTCGATACCGGTGTAGGCAGCATTGCCCTGGGCGTCACCGAGGTTCATGTGCACGAAGGCCGCGTCGAGGTTCAGCGCCGGCATCGCGATCAGCTCTTCGTAGGCGCCGTCGGTCTCATACGGCGACTTCACGGTCTTGAGCTCGTCGCCCCAGAAGGCGCGGACGTCGCTGCCGAGTCCGGCGCGGATCGGCAGGAACGGCAGCCGCTGGGCGGCAGCCTGCAGGCCGCAACGCAGCATGCCCTCGTCCATCTCGCGGGCCTCGATCGCACCGGTGGTGCGGGCCTTGGCGAACCACGGGTCATAGAAGGGCGGCGAATCCAGCGAAACGAAGCCGTAGTAGACGCGCTTGACCTTGCCGGCCGAGCAGAGCAGGCCCAGGTCCGGGCCGCCGTAGGTGACGACGGTCAGGTCTTTGACGTCGGTGCGCAGCAGGGCGCGGACGAAGGCCATCGGCTTGCGCCGTGAGCCCCAGCCGCCGATGCCGATGGTCATGCCGCTTTCGATCGAGGCGACCGCCTCGTCGAGAGTCGTTCGCTTGTCTGTCATTTCGATCCCTTGTCAGTTCCGGCGAAGGCGTCGCGGTGCTCGTCGGACACACCGGACAGGTTGAGTTCGAAGGTGAAGCCCTGCTCCATGCGGTACCGCGCGTTGACGGGCTGCACGTCGATGAAGTTCAGCGCCTCCTTGGCGGCCCGGATCACCCGGGTGTCCTTGCTGGCGATGTCGCGGGCGACGCGCAGGGCGGCCTCGTCGAGGTCCTCGCGGGGCACGACCTCGTGAACCGAACCGAAGTGGTGCAGGGTTTCGGCGGGAACGGTGGCGGCGGTGAAGAACAGCCGGCGCATCAGGTGTTGGGGAACCAGGCGGGACAGGTGGGTGGCCGCCCCGAGGGCGCCGCGCTCCACCTCGGGCAGGCCGAACTTGGCGTCATCGGAGGCGACGATCACGTCGGCGTTGCCGACCAGGCCGATGCCGCCGCCCACGCAGAATCCGTTGACCGCCGCGACGACGGGGACCTCGCACTCGTACACGGACTTGAACGCGTGGTAGCAGCCACGGTTGGCGTCGATCAGTGCGGTGAAGCCCTCGGTGTTCTGCATTTCCTTGATGTCTACGCCGGCGTTGAAGCCGCGGCCCTCGGCTCGCAGGATCACCACGTGGGTGCTGCGGTCGCGGCCCGCCGCGGTGATCGCATCGCCGAGTTCGAACCAGCCCGCCGACGGGATGGCGTTGACGGGCGGGTAGTTGACGGTGACCGAGACGATGCCCGGTTCGACTGTCTTGGTGGTGATCGTCATCAATCCACTTCCTGAAGGGGTCGCTACCTAAGCAAGCACTTGCTTGGTACGCTAGCACAGTGACAGATACGCCAGAAGTCGGCGCCATCAATTTGGGTTTGACCGGCAAGGTGGTCCTGGTGACCGGCGGAGTGCGAGGGGTTGGCGCTGGAATCAGCGCGGTTTTTGCCGGTCAGGGCGCCACTGTGGTGACCTGCGCACGCCGCCCGGTCGAGGGACTGCCCTACGAATTCCGCAGCTGCGATGTCCGTGATGACGAATCGGTGGCGGGGCTGATCGACGCCATCGTGGCCAAGCACGGCCGGCTGGACGTCGTGGTGAACAACGCCGGCGGTTCGCCATATGTGGCCGCCGCCGACGCGTCGGCCAAGTTCAGCACCAAGATCATCGAGCTCAACCTGCTCGGTCCGCTCTCGGTCTCCCAGCACGCCAACGCGGTGATGCAGAAGCAGGAAACCGGCGGCGTGATCGTCAACATCTCCAGCGTCAGCGCACACCGTCCGACCCCGGGCACCGCCGCCTATGGTGCGGCCAAGGCCGGCATCGACAACCTGACGACCACCCTGGCCGTGGAATGGGCACCCAAGGTGCGGGTGAACTCGGTGGTGGTCGGCATGGTGGAGACCGAACAGTCCGAACTGTTCTACGGCGACGCCGAGTCGATCGCTGCCATCTCGCGGAATGTGCCGCTGGGACGGCTTGCCAAACCAGCCGACATCGGTTGGGCCACAGCATTTCTGGCCTCGGATGCCGCCTCGTACGTCAGCGGCGCGTCGTTGGAGGTGCACGGTGGCGGCGAGCCGCCGCACTACCTGTCCACCACGACCGCCGACATCAAGTAATTCGGAAAAGGAGACACAGCTATGGGATTGCTCGACGGCCGCGTGGTCATCGTGACGGGCGCCGGTGGCGGCATCGGGCGTGAGCACGCGCTCGCGTTCGCCGCCGAAGGTGCCCGCGTCGTGGTCAACGACATCGGAGTCGGCCTGGACGGTTCGCCGGCCGGTGGCGGCAGTGCCGCGCAGAACGTGGTCGACGAGATCGTCGCCGCCGGAGGCGAAGCCGTTGCCAACGGTTCCAACGTCGCCGACTGGGGCCAGGCCGAGGCGCTGATCCAGAACGCCATAGATAGTTTTGGCGACCTTCACGTTCTCGTCAACAACGCAGGCATCGTGCGCGACCGCATGTTCGCCAACGCCACCGAAGAGGAATTCGACGCCGTCACCGCAGTGCACCTCAAAGGGCACTTCGCCACCATGAAGCACGCCGCGGCGTACTGGCGGGCCAAGGTGAAGAGCGGAGAAACCGGCCCCGACCAGCTTCAAGCCCGCATCATCAACACCAGCTCCGGCGCCGGCCTGCAGGGCAGTGTCGGCCAGGCCACCTACAGCGCCTCCAAGGCCGGCATCGCCGCGCTGACGCTGGTGGCCGCGGCGGAGATGGGCCGCTACGGCGTCACCGTGAACGGCATCGCGCCCTCGGCGCGCACCAGGATGACCGAGACCGTGTTCGCCGAGATGATGTCCACCCAGGACCAGGCCTTCGATGCCATGGCCGCGGAAAACATCTCGCCGCTCGTGGTGTGGCTGGGCAGCGTCGAGTCGCGTGACGTCACCGGCAAGATGTTCGAGATCGAGGGTGGCAAGATCCGGATCGCCGAGGGCTGGGCCCACGGTCCCCAGATTGACAAGGGCGCGAAGTGGGATCCGGCCGAGCTGGGCCCCGTCGTCAAGGACCTGCTGGCCCAGGCTCGCCCCGCGGTTCCCGTGTACGGCGCTTAGTTCTCTGGTCCAGCAAAGGCCCCCGAAATCACCGGATTTCGGGGGCCTGAGCGTCTGTTGGCGGTTAAGCGGCGTCCTTTTCTTCAGCAGGCTTGGCCGCACCGCTGGTGGCCTTCTTCACCGCATCGCCGAGCTTCTTGAACGACGACGAAACCTGGTCCTGGGCATCCCTGACGGTGGTGCGGACCTGCTCGCCGGTACGGCCGAGCGATTTCGTGACGCCCGACAGGGCCTTGTTGCCGTCGGACAGATGCGTCGCACCACGGGGCTTGACGACGCTGCCCAGGGCGGCCTTGACCTTCGATTTCACTGGGGTTTCTGCCGAGGAATTCGCGGTGGTCTTGCTTGTCGCCGTGGGTGTTTCGGCAACGGCCTCCGGTGCTGCCGTGGACACCTTGTGCTTCAGATCCTCGGTGCTGGCCTGGAACGCAGCGGTGGTCCGCTTGATGATCTCGGCGTTGATCGCGCGACCGAACTTGGTCACGGAGAAGCTGGCGTCGGCCAGACTGCGGTTGATCGCGGTGGCGATGGTGGCCGGATCACGGGAGGCGAAGGATTCCACGACGCCATCGGCGGCCTGCTGCAACTGCCTTGACAGGGTGCGCAGCTGACGGAAGGCCTCGACCCGGAACGGGGTTTCCGGGCCGATCTCGGTGCCGTTCCAGTTGACGACGCGCCAGCCGTCCTCGGGGTTGCCCTCGACCACCACGTAACCGGTATTTCGCAGCGGGTTGGTCATCAGCCACATCGGGTCCGCATTTTCGGCATTCAGGAAAACCCAGAACATGATCGCACCGCCGTGCGAAAATGCGGCGACATTCCGGTCACCGTTGTCGTACATCGTCTGAATTGCGCCATCCATGCGGGCATCGAATTCCCGACCGTTGATGGAGCCGGGAATCCGGGCGTCCAGATCGCCCTGCAGCCATTTCAGCGGAGCCTGCAGATAACCCTTGACTGCATCGGATTCAGGAGTGCCCTCGTAGATTCCCGCCTCGATTTCCTGCAGGCCGGGAAGAACCTGGATCGGCAGGCCGAGATATTCCGCCATCGGTGCTGCGGTCAGTTGGGTCCGGACCATCGTCGAGGCGTAGATCGCGTCATAGTTGTTGTCGCCGAGCACCTTTACGATGTCTCGCGCCTGTTGTCGGCCCTTCTCGGTGAGCACGGGACCTGGGACCGAGGAGTCGGCGACATTCGCCGCATTGGCCGTCGATTCACCGTGGCGGATGAACGTGAGGCGCATGACTTCCGCCGCGTGGGCGACGGGAATGGCTAGAAGAAATGACAGGAACAACATTCCTATTCCTGCAATCGTCGCTCGGATACCCGAGCGTCTGAAACAACTCATCTTGCTGCGTTCCTCCAATCGTTGTGTGCAGGTGGAGCGAAATGAGCGTATGGCTGAATTGCGGGGTACTGTGCAAATGTATCGATGTTTGAGACTGCGTATTGCCGGAGATATCAATTTGTCCGAATGCGAAAAAGGTGCCCCAGACCATCAGGTCTGGGGCACCCCGTGACAACGCCGACCGGTTAGGCGGCCGCCTTCTTCTCGGCGGTGTCGTTGCCGGCACCATCGTTGTCGGCGGCCGACTTGTCGGATTGACCGGTCGCCTTCTTGACGGCGTCACCGAGCTTCTTGATCGACGACGAAACCTGGTCCTGAGCTTCCTTGACTGCGGACCGAACCTGCTCGCCGGTGTTGCTGAGCGCCTTCTTCACGCCAGGGGACACCTTGTTTCCATCGGACAGATCGGTGGCACGACGCGGAGTGGCGATGCTGTCCAGGGTCTCCTGAACCTTCGACTTCACCGCCGAACCGGTTGATGTCCCATCGGCCGGCTTGCTTGCGGCCGTGACCGAGTCGTCGACGGCATCCGGTGTGGCGGCCAGGTTGCGAGTGTCAACGCTGGTGTCGACCGCGGCCTTCAGGTTCTCCACCTCGGTGGTGTTGGTCGGGATCGTCTTGATCGTGCGCTTGATGATCTCCGCATTGATCGCGCGATTGAACTTGAGCACCGAGAAGCCCGCGTCGGCAATGCCCCGGTTGATCGCGGTGGCGATGGTGGCGGGATTGCCCGAGGCGAAGGACTGCACAACGTCGTCCGCGGCCTGTTGCAGCTGACGGGTCAGGGTGCGGAACTGCAGGCCGACCTCATGCTCGAATGACGGCTCCGGCGCGAACTTCTGGCCATTCCAGTCCACCAGGGTCCAGCCGTCTTCCGGGTTGCCTTCGACAACCACGTAATCGGTGTTGCCCAGCGTGTACTGGCTCAGCAGCATGCCCTTCTGGGCCATGCTGAGGTTCTTCGCGTTCATGATCGTCCAGAACATGATCGTGGCGCCGTGCGAGAACACGATGGCGTTCCGATCGCCCTTGTCGTACATAGTCTCCAGGGCATTGTTCACGCCGGCGTTGAAGTCATTGCCGTCGAAGTCGGTGCCCGGCTGAGTCGCGCTGAGGTCAGGACCCGGCATGTTGGGCAGGAGACCGGCCCACTTCAGCGGCGCGAGGATGTAAGCCGTTCCGTACGTGTCCTGGGACTTGCCCTCCAATGAACCCGCGGGGATCTCCGAGATGCCGTCGATCACCTGGATCGGTAGGCCCAGGTACTGCGACATCGGGGTCGCGGTCTGCTGCGTGCGCAGCATGGTCGACGCGTAGATCGCGTCGTAGTTGTTGTCACCGAGCTTGTCCACCAACGCCACTGCCTGCTGTTGCCCCGTCGGGGTGAGGCCCGGGCCAGGGACGGTGGTGTCGATGATGTGGTTCGCGTTGGCCTCGGACTCCGCGTGGCGCACGAATGTCACGCGCATTACCTCGGCGGCGTGGGCGACGGGCATCGCCAGGAAGAACGCGAGGAATGCCAGCGCGACACCCCCCAGTAGACTGCGATAGTGTGACGCCGGCGCGTCACCTCTGCGGCGGTTCATGTGCTTCCTCCATTGTGGCTGTACGGATTTCACGTGACCTGCCGGTGACACTGCGCTGGCCGGCCAAAAGTATTGTCTGGCCATCAGCTGTGAAGTCGAGTAGTTATCCCATTGTGCGGGAAGCTATTTGACAAAATTCGCGAGCCTGTCTAGGTGACCGTAAACGCGACTCAGTCCCCCTCCTCGTGCGAGGAGAGGGACCGACCCGGTTGGTACTACCTTGCGGCTGAGCCTATTTCACGCAGCATCCTTCGATGCGGACTTCGGCTTGGCCGTCTTGTTGTCGTCCTTGTCGGCGCCGGCGAGCTTCTTGACCGTTTCGCGTGCCTGCTTGACCGAGGACTCGACCCCGCTGCGCACATCGTCGGCGGCCTGGTTGACCCGGTCGCGGACCGCCGAGACCGCCTTACCCGGCTCCGCCTTGTTGCCGTCGGTCAGCTTGGTGGCACCGGCGGCCGTACGAACGGCCGCGACCTTGCTCCGCACCGGCTCGGTGACCTTCTCCACCGCGACCTTGGTGGCTGCGGTGGCGTCCTCGGTGACGTTCTCGGCGGTGTTCTGGGTGCTGAGCGTCGAGACCTGCGTCGTCGGCTGTCCCACCGAGCCGGGGATGCCGGTGATCGCGTTGACGGTATCGGTGATCGAGTCCTTGACGAACTTGACGCCGGCCTCGGCGACGTCCTGCACGCCCTGCACTCCGGTGGTGACGATTCCCTGAGGATCGGGAGTGAGGACCGGAATTCGCATGTTGTAGATCGCCTTCTGCGGCGCCACGATCAGGTCGCGAAAGTTCACGAACATCTGGGTCGGGTAGTTGGCGGGTCCGACCTCTTCACCGGCCCAGCTCTTGAGGGTCCAGCTGCCGTCGGCGTTCTTTTCGACGACGACTTCGTCGGTGTTGTTCAACGGATGCTGGACGATCAACAACAGGTTGGGGTTGTCGACGTTCATCATCGTCCACATCATGATGGTGGCCCCGTGGGAGAACACCGCGGCGTCGATGTTGCCGTCGCCATTGGTGTCTTCGGTGTCCTCTTCGACCTGGGTCAGCGCATTGGTCACGCGCTCGTTGAACTCCAGGCCGGTCTCGCCGCCGGGGACGGGGATGAACTGCAGGCCCATGGTCCACGCCAGGGGGGCAAGGATGTAGCCGATGCGGCCGATCCCTCCGCTTTCGGGCAGTCCCTCGAAGATGCCCGCGCTGATCTCCTGAACGCCGGAGTTCTGCTGCGGACGGTTCGGGTCGTACGCACCCAGGATCGTGACCGGCAACCCGCTCTTGTCGGCGAACGGCGCCGCGGTCTCCTGGGTGCGGATCATCGTCGAGGCGTAGAGCGCGTCGAATGCGGTGGCCGACTTGCCATCGGCCCAGTCCTGCGCCTGCTGCTCACCGTTTTCGCCACCATTCTGATTGATCTCGTTATTGGTGAGGTGCGGCCCGGGAGTGCTGGTGTCGATGTAGCCGGAGGCGTTGCCCTGCGACTCGGCGTGCCGGATGAACGTCACCGTCATTGCCGCGGCGGGCAGGGTCGCGGCGGCGAACAGCGAACACGCCGTCAGGGTGGTCGCGGCGGCACCGGCGGCCCGGCGTCGGGTGGGTCGTTGCATAGGGTCTCCAGTCGGTTCACGAAAATGTGGGCTGCCGCTCACTCGCCGTTCAATGTGTGCGCGCTCACAGAACATAATCAAAAAACTGTTCACCCGTCAATTCAGCTACCAAGAGTTGCGTAATTGTCCAGGTCTCGGACACCTCTGCGACAAAAAGCGCCCCCGACCTCAGAGGTCGGGGGCGCTGGTGGTTTGCCGGTGGTCAGGCCGGATCGCAGATCACGATGGGGATCTTGCGGTCGGTGTAGGACCGGTAGTTCGCGAAGTCGGCGTACATGGCGTCCAGCTTGGGCCAGTACTCGTCGCGCTCGGCGTCCGTGGCGTCGCGCGCGACCAGCTCGAGGGTCTCGCGTTTGGTCTGGAACTTCACGCGGGGATTGGCCACCAGGTTCAGGTACCACATCGGGTTGGTGGCCCGGCCGCCCTGCGAGGCGACGAGCACGATGCGCTTGCCCTCCTGCAGGAACAGCAGTGGACTGTCCCGCTCCTCACCTGACTTGCGCCCGATCGTGGTCAGGATGCCCACCTCGGCGCCGCGCAGGAACTTGTCGCCGAAGCGCCCGCCCGTTTTCTTGAAGATCCAGGTCTGGGCACGCGACATCCACTTGATGGCGGTACCGGTCGATTTCGCGTTGAGTCGTTCGACCTGTTTGGGATTCAGCGGGCGGGGGGTGTTGGCCATGCGGGGACCTTAGCGGCTGATGAACGGGGTCAGGGAGGCGCGGATGTGATGGATCTGTCCGTCCGACGCCGGGATCAGGAAGGTCTCGTCGACGTGCGAGCAGACCCGCCGCCCGAACAGGCGCGGCTTGGTCAGCACGTCGAAGCGGGCCCGGACCTCATCGCCGTTGACGCTGAACTCCGGCGTCGTCGTCTTCTCGATCAACTTGAACTGCGGGCCGTTGTTCAGGCTGCGCCGCAGGTGATCCCCGGAACGACCGGTCTTCAGACCCATCTCGATGCGAATGCAGTCCGGCGCGAATGGCACCCCATCGGCTTGATGGGTGACGAGCGCGTCGATGTAGGCCTGTGCGGCCGCGATGCGCTCGGTATCAGAGTGAGACACAGGAACGTCTCACATTCTTTCGATGATGGTGCCGGTGGACAGCGCGCCGCCGGCACACATGGTGATCAGTGCCGTGCTTCGGTCGGTGCGCTCCAGCTCGTGCAGCGCCGTGGTGATCAGCCGGGAGCCGGTTGACCCGACCGGGTGGCCCAGGGCGATGGCACCGCCGTTGACGTTGACCTTGTCCATGTCGGCGCCGTGCACCTGCGCCCAGGACAGCACGACCGAGGCGAAGGCCTCGTTGATCTCGACCAGGTCGATGTCACCGAGCTTCATGCCGGCCTTCTCCAGCACCTTGGCGGTGGACTGCACCGGGCCGTCGAGGTGGTAGAAGGTTTCGGCGCCGACGTTGGCCTGGGCGATGATCCGTGCGCGCGGCTTGAGGCCCAGGGCCTTTGCCTTGTCCTCGTCCATCCACAGCACCGCGGCCGCTCCGTCGGAGATCTGCGAGGAGGTGCCGGCGGTGTGGATACCGCCCTCCATCACCGGCTTCAGCCCCGCAAGGCCTTCAGCGGTGGTCTCGCGCAGACCCTGGTCGCGGGTGACCGTGTTCCATTCGGCGGTCGGCTGCTTGTTCTCGTCGATGACCGGTGCCTCGATCGGGGAGATCTCCCGGTCGAAACGGCCCTCGGCCCAGGCCTGCTTGGCCTTCAGCTGCGACGCCAGACCCAGCGCATCCACGTCGGCGCGGGTGATGCCACGGCGCTTGGCGATCCGTTCGGCGGCTTCGAACTGGTTGGGCAGGTCGATGTCCCAGGATGCGGCGCGGGCGCCGCCGCCGTTGGCGCCGAGGCCGACGCGGCTCATCGCCTCGATGCCGCAGGCGATACCGATGTCGATGGCGCCGGTGGCGATCAGGCCCGCGACCAGATGATTGGCCTGCTGGGCACTGCCGCACTGGCAGTCGATGCTGGTGGCGCCGACGTGCTCGGGAAGGCCGGCGATCAGCCAGGACTGGCGGGTGACGTTGTTGGCCTGCTCGCCGTATTGCGTGACGCAGCCTCCGATGACCTGCTCGACGCTGCCCGCGTCGATACCGGCCTTCTCGATGAGTGCCTTCTGCACGGCTCCGAGAAGCTCGGTCGCGTGCAGGCCGGACAACCAGCCGTTGCGCTTGCCGATGGGGCTGCGGGTGGCTTCGACGATGACAGGGTTACCCATGAAGCCAGGCTAGAACACGTTTCATTACTCTGACAAGCGCGGATGCATCACTACCTTTGATCTGCGGTCAAGCCGTGTTTCAATGGTCTCAATTGGTACTAGACCACGTTGTTTCAAGCATTGCTGGCTACGCGCACGGCTTGCTACAGACACTAGGAGTTAGACACATGGGCTGCCCCAACATCCCCAAGGATTTCGACTTCCTCGATTCCGAGCGCAACCTTCAGGGCCTGCCGGTCGAGGAGCTCGCCGAGCTCCGCAAGGCCGAGCCGGTTCGCTGGGTCGACGTCCCCGGCGGCACCGGAGGCTTCGGTGACAAGGGCTACTGGTTGGTCACCCGGCACGAGGACGTCAAGGACGTCTCGCTGCGCAGCGACGTGTTCTCCAGTGCTATGAACGGCGCGATTCCGGTCTGGCCGCAGGAGATGACCCGGGAAGCGGTCGACCTGCAGCGTGCCGTCCTGCTCAACATGGACGCACCGCACCACACCCGACTGCGCAAGATCATCTCCCGCGGCTTCACCCCGCGCGCCCTCTCGCGCCTCGAGGACGAGCTGAACTCGCGTGCGCAGCAGATCGCCAAGAACGCCGCGGCTTCCAACACCGGCGACTTCGTCGAGCAGGTGTCCTGCGAACTGCCGCTGCAGGCCATCGCCGAGCTGCTCGGTGTGCCCCAGGACGACCGCGACAAGCTGTTCCGCTGGTCTAACGAGATGACCGCCGGTGACGACCCCGAGTACGCAGACGTCGATCCGGCCATGTCCTCATTCGAAGTCATCACCTACGCCATGAAGATGGCCGAGGAGCGGGGCAAGAACCCGACCGACGACATCGTCACCAAGCTGATCCAGGCCGACATCGACGGCGAGAAGCTCAGCGACGACGAATTCGGCTTCTTCGTCATCATGCTGGCGGTCGCGGGCAACGAGACAAGCCGTAATTCCATCACGCACGGCATGATCGCGTTCTCGCAGAATCCCGACCAGTGGGAGCTTTTCAAGCGGGAGCGGCCGAAGACCGCCGTCGACGAGATCATCCGCTGGGCCACACCGGTTTCGGCGTTCCAGCGCACCGCCAGCGAGGACACCGAGATCTCCGGCGTCAAGATCAAGGCCGGCGAGCGCGTGGTGATGTCCTACCGCTCGGCCAACTTCGACGAGACGGTGTTCGAAGATCCGTTCACCTTCAACATCCTTCGCGACCCGAACCCGCACGTCGGCTTCGGCGGCACCGGGGCCCACTACTGCATCGGCGCCAACCTGGCTCGCCTGACGATCAACCTGATCTTCAACGCCGTCGCCGACCACATGCCCGACCTGAAGCCGATCGGGGACCCCGAGCGGCTGAAGTCCGGATGGCTCAATGGTATTAAGCATTGGCCGGTGGACTACACCGGTAAGTGCCCGGTCGCACATTGAGCCGCTGACCTAACCACGGATCAAGGAGGATTCGGGTGGATTTCACACCGAACCCGGAGCAGCAGGCAGTCGCCGATGTGGTGACCTCTGTTCTGGAACGCGACAACACCTGGGACGCACTGGTTTCCGGTGGCGTCGCGGCGCTGGGAGTGCCGGAACGCCTCGGAGGTGACGGGCTGGGCCTGCCCGAGCTGTCGACCGCGTTGACCGAGATCGGTCGCCACGGCACGACCGGTCCGGCGCTGGCCACCGTGGGCCTGGGTCTGGTGTCGCTGCTCGACCTGGCCTCCGAAGCTCAGCAGGACCGCTACCTGTCCGGCGTCGCCACCGGTGCGCTGCTCTCGGCCGCGCTCAACGAGCCGGGCCAGTCGCTACCGGAGCGCCCCTCGGCCAATTTTGCCGAGGGCAAGCTCAACGGCACGAAAGTCGGTGTGCCCTATGCCGAGGCGGCGAAGTGGCTGGTGGTCACCGCCGACAACGCGGTCGTCGTGGTCTCGCCCACGGCTGACGGTGTGACGGTCACCAAGACTCCGACCTCCAACGGATCCGACGAATACGTGGTCACGTTCGCCGACGTCGCTGTCGACGCAGCCGATGTGCTCGACGGCGCGAGCGCCCACCGGGTCAACCAACTGGCGCTGGCGGTCACCGGGGCGTTCGCTGCCGGACTGGTGGCCGGCGCGCTGAAGCTGACCGCCGACTACGTGGCCACCCGTGAGCAGTTCGGCCGTCCGCTCTCGACGTTCCAGACCGTGGCCGCACAGCTGTCAGAGGTCTACATCGCCTCGCGGACAATCTCTTTGCTGTCCACCTCGGCTCTGTGGCGGCTGTCCGAGGGCCTGGATGCCGACGAGGATCTGAACATCCTGGGCTACTGGCTCACCTCGCAGGCGGCGCCGGCCATGCGGCTGTGCCATCACTTGCACGGCGGTATGGGTATGGACATCACCTACCCGATGGACCGCTACTACTCCTCGATCAAGGATCTGACCCGGCTGTTGGGTGGTCCGTCGCATCGCCTCGATTTGGTGGGAGCGTAATGTTCATCGACCTGACGCCCGAGCAGCGCGCACTGCAAGCCGAACTGCGGGAGTACTTCTCGACTCTCATCACGCCCGAAGAGGCCGCGGCGATGGAGTCCGACCGGCACAACGAGGCCTACCGTGCGGTGATCAAGCGCATGGGCAGCGACGGCAAGCTCGGCGTCGGCTGGCCCAAGGAGTACGGCGGCCTGGGCTTCGGCCCGGTCGAGCAGCAGATCTTCATCAACGAGGCCAACCGTGCCGACATCCCGCTGCCGATGGTCACGCTGCAGACCGTGGGCCCCACCCTGCAGGCGCTCGGCACCGAGGAACAGAAGAAGAAGTTCCTGCCGGGAATTCTCTCCGGTGAAGTGCATTTCGCGATCGGCTATTCCGAGCCCGACGCCGGCACCGACCTCGCCTCGCTGCGCACCACCGCGGTTCGTCACGGTGACGAATACATCGTCAACGGGCAGAAGATGTGGACCACCGGCGCGCATGACGCCGATTACATCTGGCTGGCCTGCCGTACCGACCCGACCGCGGCCAAGCACAAGGGCATCTCGATCCTGATCGTCGACACCAAGGATCCCGGTTACTCCTGGACCCCGATCATCCTGTCCGACGGGGCACACCACACGAACGCGTCGTACTACAACGACGTGCACGTGCCCGCCGACATGCTCGTCGGCGAGGAGAACGGCGGCTGGAAGCTCATCACCACCCAGCTCAACCACGAGCGAGTCGGCCTCGGGCCGGCCGGTCGTGTCGCCGGCATCTACGACCAGGTACACACCTGGGCATCCAAGCCCGGTTCGGACGGTGTCACACCGATCGAGCAGGCCGATGTGAAACGCCTTCTGGGGCAGATCAAGTCGATCTGGCGGATCAACGAGCTGCTCAACTGGCAGGTCGCGGCATCCGGCGAGACCATCGCCGTGGCCGACGCGGCTGCCACCAAGGTGTTCTCCACCGAACGCATCCAGGAAGTCAGCCGGCTGGCCGAGGAGATCGTCGGCAAGTACGGCAACCCGGCCGATCCCGAGACCGCCGAGCTGCTGGTGTGGCTCGACAAGATGGCCAAGCGCAACCTGGTGATCACGTTCGGTGGTGGTGTCAACGAGGTCATGCGCGAGATGATCGCGGCGTCTGGTCTGCGGGTGCCGAGGGTTCCTCGGTAGAGCGAAGGGTTGAGATGAGCGCGAATCTTCAGGCAGGGATCGACCAGATCATCGCGTCCGGGACGAGCAAACCGACGGTGGCTCGGGACCCGGTGAATCAGCCCATGATTCACCACTGGGTTGACGCGATCGGTGACAAGAATCCGATCTACGTCGACGAGGAAGCCGCCAAGGCCGCCGGGCATCCCGGCATCGTGGCGCCGCCGGCGATGATCCAGGTCTGGACCATGATGGGGCTTGGACGCACCCGGTCGGACGATGATCCGCTGGGTAGGGCGATGAAGTTGTTCGACGATGCCGGGTATGTCGGTGTCGTCGCGACCAACTGCGACCAGACCTATCACCGCTACCTCCAGCCCGGCGAGCAGGTGGTGATGAGCGCCGAGATCGTCGGCATCGTCGGCCCCAAGCAGACCGCGCTGGGTGAGGGTTACTTCATCAACCAGAAGATCCGTTGGCATGTCGGTGACGAAGAAGTCGCCGACATGGACTGGCGCATCATGAAGTTCCTTCCCGCTGCCAAGCAGGCGGCTGCGGAAGCCGCCGAAACCACTGAGATCCCAGAAGATCTCGACCCGGACAAGCTGATGCGGCCGTCCTCGTCGCGGGACACCAAGTTCTTCTGGGACGGCATCAACGCCCACGAACTCCGGATTCAGCGTCGCCCCGACGGCACTTTGCAGCACCCGCCGGTACCCGCCGTGTGGGCCGACAAGGATGCACCTGCCGATTACGTCGTGGCCTCCGGCAAGGGCACGGTGTTCAGCTACGTCGTGCACCATGCGCCGAAGGTGCCCGGTCGGAGCCTGCCGTTCGTGATCGCCCTCGTCGAACTCGAGGAGGGGGTCCGGATGCTGGGCGAGTTGCGTGGGATCGCCGCCGATCAGGTGAAGATCGGAATGCCGGTCACCGCAACCTATATCGACTTCCCGGACAGTGAGATCAGTCCGGCTTGGACGTTGTACGCATGGGAGCCGCAAGCATGAGCCTGACCGTCTCCGACGTTCGAGTCGGCACCACACTCCCCGAACTCAAGATCTACGGCGACCCGACGTTCATCGTCTCCACCGCCATCGCGACCCGCGACTACCAGGACGTGCACCACGACCGGGACAAGGCGCAGGCCAAGGGTTCCAAGGACATCTTCGTCAACATCCTGACCGACACCGGGCTGGTCGGCCGGTACGTGACCGACTGGGCGGGTCCCAACGCATTCATCAAGTCCATCAAGTTGCGCCTCGGGGTGCCCTGGTACGCCTACGACACCATCACCCTCACCGGCGAGGTCACCGAGATCGAGGGCGACCTGGTGACGCTGAAAGTGGTGGGCAGCAACAGCCTTGGCAACCACGTCATCGCCACGTCCACACTTACTTTGGGGGACAACTGATGCTCTCCGGCAAGGCCGCCATCGCCGGTATCGGCGCCACCGACTTCTCCAAGAACTCCGGCCGCAGTGAGCTGAGACTGGCCGCCGAGGCGGTGCTCGATGCGTTGGACGACGCGGGCCTCAAGCCTTCCGACGTGGACGGCCTGGTGACATTCACGATGGACTCCAACCTGGAGACCGCCGTGGCCCGGTCCACCGGGATCGGTGATCTGAAGTTCTTCAGCCAGATCGGCTACGGTGGCGGCGCCGCGGCCGCGACCGTCCAGCAGGCGGCTCTCGCGGTCGCCACCGGTGTCGCGGAAGTCGTTGTGGCTTACCGGGCATTCAACGAACGCTCGGAGTTCCGGTTCGGCCAGGTGATGACCGGCCTGACCGTCAACGCCGACTCGCGCGGAGTCGAGTACAGCTGGTCCTACCCGCACGGGCTGAGCACCCCGGCCGCGTCGGTGGCCATGATCGCCCAGCGCTATATGCACGAATACGGCGCCACGAGTGCCGATTTCGGCGCGGTGTCAGTGGCCGACCGCAAGCACGCTGCCACCAACCCGAAGGCGTTCTTCTACGGCAAGCCGATCACCATCGAGGATCACCAGAACTCCCGGTGGATCGCCGAGCCGCTGCGGCTGCTGGACTGCTGCCAGGAGAGCGACGGCGGTGTCGCCATCGTCGTCACCACCCCTGAGCGGGCCAAAGATCTCAAGCACCGCCCCGCGATCATCGAGGCCGCAGCCCAGGGCGCGGGCACCGACCAGTTCACCATGTACTCGTACTACCGCGACGAGCTCGGGCTTCCCGAGATGGGGCTGGTCGGCCGTCAGCTCTGGCAGCAGAGTGGCCTGTCGCCCGATGACATCCAGACCGCGATCCTCTACGACCACTTCACGCCGTACACGCTGATCCAGCTCGAGGAGCTCGGGTTCTGCGGTAAGGGCGAGGCCAAGGACTTCATCGCCGGCGGCGCCATCGAGCTCGGCGGCCGGCTGCCGATCAACACCCACGGTGGTCAGCTCGGCGAGGCCTACATCCACGGCATGAACGGCATTGCCGAGGGGGTGCGCCAGTTGCGCGGCACCTCGGTCAACCAGGTCGAGGGCGTCGAGCATGTGCTGGTCACCGCGGGAACCGGGGTTCCGACATCCGGATTGATCCTCGGATAAAAGGTGCATCGCCACCCCCGATCGGCACGGTAATGTTTGCTCCGGATGTGCATCACGCGTAGAAGGGGGCCGTGGCATGGGGATGCCGCGCGACAGCAGCCCGTACGGTTCGCAGACATTGCAGGGACCGGCTTGGCCGAACATCGATGAGGACCAGCTGACCGCGGCTGCGGCGAACTATACGAAGGTCGCGACCAAGATCAGCGGAGGCGTCGTCCCGCAGCAGACCAATCAGCTCTCGAAGCTGACCGGTGAATGGCAGGGCGGTGCCTCGTTGGCGGCTTCGGGCGAGGCCACCACGATGATCGCCGGCCACGAGGCGAATGCCGCGCAGGCTCAGGCCATCGCCACCGCGTTGACCACCATGGCGGCGGCGGTGGTGCAGACCAAGACCACGCTCAATGCGGCCGCGGAAGAGGTCCAGCAGGAGGTCATGGCACTGCAGGCGCTGCCGTTCAGCAACAAGCAGGAGCTGATCGAGAGCCGCATCAAGATGGGGTTGTCGCAGAACATCGCGACGGTCTCGGCCGCCAGCAGTGAGATGGCCAGCAGCCTGGGCACGATCGCCAACCTCCCGCAGGTCGGCACCCCTCCGACGGCTCAAGCGACCCAAGCGGCCCAAAAGGGCAGCGAGCAGATGATGCAGTTGATCAGCCAGCTCCCGCAGATGCTCGGTCAGATCCCGCAGATGCTCGGCCAGGTTCCCCAGCAGCTCTCCCAACCGCTGCAGCAGCTGTCGCAGCCTCTGCAACAGCTGACCCAGATGCTGGGCTCGGGCGGCAAGGGCACCGGTGGCGGGCCCAGCCCGTTCTCGGCGTTCTCGAACCATCCGCTGGCGGGTGGGTCGGGGCCGAGCAGCGGCGCGGGGATGGTGAAAGCCGCCGGACTACCGGGAGGTTCCGGTGGCGGCAGTCCCCAGACCCCGTTGTTGTCGAAGATGGTCGGCGGCGGTACCGCACCGGTCTCCGTCGACCCCGGTGCCGCTGCGGCCGTGGTCGGCGGCGTGGCACCGGTGGCTGCCGCCAACGCGGCCGGCGGGATGGGCGGTGGCATGGGCATGATGGGCGGCGGCCAGCGCGCCGGTGGCGGCGGCGGGACGACGACCGGGCTGGCCGTGCCGGCTCCGTTGGAACACGAGTTGGGCGATGGCGATGATGACTATGACGATTGGTGATCGGTCTCGACGAGAAAGCGGTGGTATCGGTGGCTAGTTCTCCGCTCACAACTCCCGGCGCGCTCAACTGGAGCGCGGCGCCGGTCGAGTTGCCCGAAATGCCGGCGATTCAGCCCGGCGAGGATGCCATGAGCATGACCATCGCCGGCATCGTGCCGACTTTGGCGGCCTCGCTGACCACGAACGTCACGGCGTTGTCGGCCAAAGAGAACATGTTCAACGCCAAGCTTTCGGACGCGCAAGGTGCCTATGAGAAGGCAGACGAGTCCGGCGGGCAGGGCGTCGGCCAGCTCGGCCAGATGATGGGGCAGCTCGGCCAGATGGGCCAGATGGCCGGCCAGCCGGCGCAGATGGCGGGCCAGATGGGCGGGCAGTTCGGGTCGCTCATGGAACCGCTGATGAAGGCCATGGAAGGCGCCAAGGGCGGCGGTTCGGAGAACGGCGGTGCACCGGGAGCCGGTCAGCCCGGCCAGCCAGGTGGCCCCGGCGGCCCGAACCCGCAACAGCAGCAGGAAGAGCGCGAGGCCAAGCTCAACGAACGGGACAAGCAGCAGGAAGATCGCGAGACTGCGCAGAACGATCGCGATGCCGCCCAGGACCGGCGCGAAGCAGGCTTGGATGCTCGCGAGACCCAGATGAACGACCGCTCCGGTGGGGCGGGGACGGCGGCAGCTCCGCACTCGGCGCCTCCGGTCACGCATTCGGCTCCGCCGGCTGCGTCCGCACCGCCACCTGCCGCGCCCGCCCCCAGCCAGCCGGCTCCGGGTCCCGTTCCGGTTGCACCGGAGGCCCCACGTCATTCCGGTGGGGACGATCTCTGGAAGAGGATGTAGCACCGCTCTTTGAACTCCCGTGACGTGGCGCGGTTCTTTCCGCGCCGCTGTCACGCTGGAGTGGCGCTCGCCCTCGACAGTCACGCCAGCGTGGCTCGGGATGCGGTCGCCTCTCTCGGCAGCCGTCCAATGTCACACCAGCGTGGCTGCCGAGCGCGACGGCCACACTAGCGTGACAGCCGGGAGGCGCGGGCGGCCTTGACTCGGCGTAGAACGTCCGCCTTGTGTTGGCCGGCGGCGATTCGCACATTGATCCAGCCCTGCCGTTGTATGCGCTCGGCACGCCGAAGATCCCAGTTGTAGCGCCAGTTGCTGGCGCGGTGCTCCTCGCCGTCGTACTCGGCGGCGACTTTGATGTCGTCCCAACCCATATCGAGATAGGCAAAGGGATCGCCCGGCCCGTCGTAGACCGGGATCTGAGTTTGCGGTCGCGGTAGTCCTCCGTCGATGATGATCAGCCGCAGCCAGGTTTCTCGGGGCGATTGCGCGCCGCCATCCATCAGTTCCAGGGCTGTGCGAGCGCGCTGTATGCCACGGCGACGGGCGTATCGCTGCATCAGGAGATCAACATCGGCAGTCTTGAGGTTCGTTGCGCGGGCTAGTGCATCAAGTGCGGCCACCGCGTCGTCTCGCGGATACCAACTGCCGATGTCCAGGGCGGTGCGGGCTGGTGAGGTGATCGGAGTCCCGTCGACCAACGTGATCTCGTCGTCTTCGATCGTTTCGGTCCGAACCTTCAGACCCGCAAGGGGATTGCGGTTGGAATGGATCATTTCCAGCGGAGCCTCGAGGTCGACCCACTGCGCGCCGTGTACCGCTGCCGCCGAGTTTCCGGCAACGATTCCGCGGCGTCCAGACCACAGCCAGCCGGCCTTGGCCCGCACGATCGGCGTGAGCTCAGTTCCCGGGCCAACATAGACGTCTCGGAACACCCTGGTGTATCTGGTGCGTAGGGCGCTCTTGCATAGCTCGCCATTGGCCACGGCTTCACTGCCGACGAATGGATCCCCCATGGCGAGTCAGTGTGCAGCGCAATGCCATATCAGTCACGTCGGTTATCCACAGGCGCTGGCGTGGCACCCGTTGTCCACAGCCACGCTGCCGTGACGGATGACGGCACAGTAATCCTGTGCTAGAAGCGAAGGCCTCGCTGCTGTATTTGCCTTGTCACGCCAGAGCGGCGGTCGCCGTCGGGAGCCACTCTGGCGTGGCAAAGACAATGGCCGCCATACGTATTCGCCCACCAATGCAAAGCTGGAGTGGCTGTCGGGGTCGACAGCCACTCCAGCGTGACAAAGCGGTGGGGGAAAGGCTAGGCCGGGACGAGTTCCACGCCGGACAGCACGACGGTGTTGTCCCGCGACGGTGCGGTCAGCACGCCGATGAACTTGCCGTCTTCTTTCCAGATGTTGGCCTGCAGGGTTTCGCCCGGAATCACGACGCCGGCGAACCGGGCGCCGTACGAAGCCACCTGAGACACGTCGCCGTCGAGCAGGTTGTCGACGATGGCCTTGCAACCGATGCCGTAGGTGCACAACCCGTGCAGGATCGGCCGCTCGAAGCCCGCCGCGGCGGCGAAGGCCGGGTCGGAGTGCAGAGGGTTACGGTCGCCGCACAGGCGGTACAGCAGGGCCTGCTGCGGCAGCGTCGGCAACGAGATCTCGATATCCGGTGCGCGATCGGGCAATTCGGCCGAGGTGGCCGGCCCGCGTTCACCGCCGAAACCACCCTCGCCCCGGGCGAAGATCGACCGCTTGGTGGTCCACAGCACCTTGCCGGATTCATCGGTCACCGTGGACTCGCTGACGATGACGGCGGCCTTGCCCTTGTCCCAGATCTCGGTGAAGCGCTGAACCGACTTCGCGGTGCCGCTGGTCGGAATCGGGCCGGGCACGCTGACTGCCTCGCTGGCGTGCAGCACCTTCGACAGCTCGATGTCGATGCCGGGGAACTGCACCTTGGGCGGCTCGGTCATGTGGAAGCTGACCGCCACATTGCCGAACGTCGGCAGCACCTGCGGGGTGTCGTCGACGAGGTAGCGCAGTTCGCGCGCGTCCATCGGGTCGGCACCCGCGCCGAGTCCCAAGTGGTACAGCTGGATGTCGCTGCTGGTCCAGGAGAACTCGATGGGTTCCAGCTCGGCGCCGAGCGCCTTGTCGAGATCGATGGGCATCTACTTCTTCCCCGCAATGTCTAGTGCCGCCAGGTAACCCCAGGTCATGGCCGGTCCGATGGTCCCGCCCGGGCCGGGATAGGTGTGACCCATCACCGGTGAGCTGACGTTACCCGCGGCATAGAGGCCCTCGATGACCGAGTCGTCGTCGCGCAGCGCCCGGCCGTGCACGTCGGTGCGGATACCGCCCTTGGTGCCCAGATCGCCGGGCACCATCTTGGCCGCGTAGAACGGGCCGTGCTTGATCTCGCCGAGGTTGGGGTTGGGCTTGTTGGTCGGATCACCGTAGTAGCGGTCGTAGGCGCTCTCACCGCGGTGGAAGTCCTCGTCCTTACCGGAGCGGGCGAAGCCGTTGAACCGGTCGATGGTCGCGGCGAACGCGTCGGCGGGCAGGCCGGTCTTGGCGGCCAGCTCCTCGAGGGTGTCGGCCTTGACGATGACGCCGGACTCCAGCCACTTCTTCGGAATACGTTGTCCTGGCTGCAGACCCGCGAAGATGAAGCGGTCACGGTACTGCTGGTCGAAGATGAGCCAGGCCGGGATGTTCTCGCCGGGACCTGCACCCTGGCCGTACTCGCCGCCGTACATGTGGTGGCAGGCCTCGACATAGGGCATCGACTCGTTCATGAACCGCTTGCCGGCCATGTTGACGATGATCGAGCCGGGGGAGTTGCGCTCGGACAGGGCGAACCACGGCGAGTCGGTCAGCGGGACCGTCGGGCCCCACCACGAGTCCTCCATGAATTCCAATGCGGCACCCTGCTTCTCGGCGGCGAGGATGCCGTCGCCGGTGTTGGCGACCGCGCCCACGGTCCACTCGGTGGTGATGGGTGCGCGCTGGTACTTCACCCGCATCTGTTCGTTGTGCTCGAATCCGCCCGAGCCCAGGATCACGCCGCGGCGCGCCCGGATCAGTTGCGGCTCAGCGGAAGTGTCGCGGGGGTCGACGACGTAGATGCCACGGACGATGCCGTCCTCGACGTACAGATCGGTCAGGGCGGTGTTCAGCAGGACCGGGACGCCGGCCTTCTGCAGGCCGATGCGAAGCGGCGCGATCAGCGCGCGGCCCATGCCGACCAGGTTCTTTCCGGTGGCGTTGGCCCAGACGGAGCGGACACCGACCTTGATGCTGCGCAGCACGCCGCGGGGATGACGCTTGAGCTGGTTGAGCCGGACGTAGTCCTGCTGCATCACCACCATGTTCATCGGCACCTTGCCGTACGGCGGCTCCAGGCCCTTCTCGTCGACGCCGAGCTTCTTGGCGTTGAACGGCTTGGGCTCCACCGAACGTCCGGTGGGCTTGCCGCCCGGCGTCTCGGGGTAGTAGTCGGAGTACCCGGGCACCCAGCACAGCTTCAGCGGCGAGTTCTTCAGGACGAACGACAGCATCTCCGGCGAGCGGTCGAGGTAGGTGTCGATCTTCTCCGCGGGCACCACGTCGCCGATGATCTTGTGCAGGTAGGTGCGGGCGGCCTCGGGGGTGTCTTTGACGCCGTCACGCTTGAGAATCTCGTTGTTCGGGATCCACACCCCACCACCTGACCGCGCAGTGGAACCTCCATAGTGCGGCGCCTTCTCTACGACTACTGTCGAGAGGCCCTGATGGGCCGCGGTGAGGGCGGCGACCATGCCGGCAGCGCCGCTGCCGACCACGACAACGTCGTACTCCTGTCCAGTCATGTAGAACACGTTATAGAATTGACCGGCAATCCAACAACCGCCCCGGTCAAAGAAGTGAGGGGAATTCACCAGAATGCTTAGCGACGAGGTACGCGCCCAGCTGGCCGCTGACCTGGCCCAGGCCGAGCGGAGCCGGGTTCCGATGACCCCGTTGACCGACGGCAACCCCGACATCGACGTGGTGGATGCCTACGAGATCCAGCTGATCAACATCAGGCAGCGGGTCGCCGAGGGTGCGCGCGTCATCGGCCACAAGGTCGGGCTGTCCAGCAAGGCCATGCAGGACATGATGGGTGTCGACGAGCCGGACTACGGCCATCTCCTCGATGAGATGGAGGTGTTCGAGAACGTCCCGGTGAAGTCATCGAACTTCCTGTACCCGCGGGTCGAGGTGGAGGTCGGGTTCATTCTGGCCGACGATCTGCCGGGCGCGGGCTGCACCGAAGAGGACGTGCTCGCCGCGACGGCCGCGTTTGCCCCGGCGATCGAGCTGATCGACACCCGCATCACCAACTGGCAGATCAAGTTGTGCGACACCATCGCCGACAACGCCAGCAGCGCCGGGTGGGTGCTCGGCGAAGCGCGGGTCTCGCCCAAGGACATCGATATCTGCAACATCGACGCCGTCCTGACCAATCACGGCGAGGTCGTGGCCGAAGGACGCAGCGATGCGGTGTTGGGCAATCCGGTGACCGCGGTGGCCTGGTTGGCCCGCAAGGTGGAGAGCTTCGGGGTGCGTCTGAAGGCCGGTGACATCGTGCTGCCGGGCTCGTGCACGCGTGCGATAGATGCACCTCCGGGCAGCGATTTCGTCGCTGACTTCGCCGGGTTAGGTTCAGTACACCTGAGTTTCGAATAAGGAGCCGATATGGCTGAAAAGGCATCAGTTGCCATCGTCGGGTCGGGCAACATCAGCACCGACCTGCTGTACAAATTGCTGCGGTCGGAGTGGCTCGAGCCGCGTTGGATGATCGGCATCGACCCGGAGTCCGAAGGTTTGGCGCGGGCTCGCAAGCTCGGTCTGGAGACCTCCCATGAGGGTGTGGACTGGCTGCTGGCCCAGGCCGAGAAGCCGGATCTGGTGTTCGAGGCGACCAGTGCCTATGTGCACCGGGATGCGGCCCCGCGCTATGAAGAGGCCGGGATCCGCGCGATCGACCTGACTCCTGCGGCCGTCGGCCCCGGCGTCATCCCGCCGGCCAACCTGCGCGCACACCTGGATGCGCCGAACGTCAACATGGTCACCTGCGGTGGCCAGGCCACCATCCCGATGGTCTACGCCGTGAGCCGCGTGGTGGACGTGCCCTATGCGGAGATCGTGGCGTCGGTGTCGTCGGCCTCGGCCGGCCCGGGAACCCGCGCCAACATCGACGAGTTCACCAAGACCACCAGCGCCGGCGTGCGCGACATCGGTGGGGCCCGCAACGGCAAGGCGATCATCATCCTGAATCCGGCCGAGCCGCCGATGATCATGCGCGACACCATCTTCTGCGCGATCCCCGAGGACGCCGACCACGCCGCGATCACGCAGTCGATCAAGGATGTGGTGGCCGAGGTGCAGACCTACGTGCCGGGCTACCGCCTGCTCAACGAACCACAGTTCGACGAACCGTCCGTGGTCAACGGTGGCAATCACCTGGTCACCGTGTTCGTGGAAGTGGAGGGTGCCGGTGACTACCTGCCGCCTTACGCTGGAAATCTGGACATCATGACCGCGGCGGCGACCAAGGTCGGCGAGGAAATCGCCAAAGAAAAGGCTGGAGCACGTCTGGCCGCCCCGGCCGGAGGAGGCCAAGCATGAGTGACATTTTCTTCAATTCCGCCTGGGACGTCCGGATGACCGACACGTCACTGCGTGACGGGTCCCACCACAAGCGGCACCAGTTCACCAAGGACGAGGTCGGCGCGATCGTGGCCGCCCTGGACACCGCCGGTGTGCCGGTGATCGAGGTGACCCACGGCGACGGCCTGGGCGGGTCGAGCTTCAACTACGGGTTCTCCAAGACCCCGGAGCAGGAGCTGATCAAGCTGGCCGCCGAGACGGCCAAGGAAGCCAAGATCGCCTTTTTGATGCTGCCCGGCGTGGGCACCAAGGAAGACATCAAGGAAGCCCAGAACAACGGTGGCTCGATCTGCCGTATCGCGACCCACTGCACCGAGGCCGACGTGTCGATCCAGCACTTCGGGCTCGCCCGTGAGCTGGGCCTGGAGACCGTCGGGTTCCTGATGATGAGTCACACCATCTCTCCGGAGAAGCTGGCCGCCCAGGCCCGCATCATGGCCGACGCCGGCTGCCAGTGCGTCTACGTCGTGGATTCCGCGGGAGCCCTGGTGCTCGAAGGTGTCGCCGACCGGGTGTCGGCTCTGGTTGCCGAACTCGGTAACGATGCACAGGTCGGTTTTCACGGCCACGAGAACCTCGGCCTGGGCGTGGCCAACTCGGTCGAGGCTGTGCGCGCCGGTGCCAAGCAGATCGACGGCTCGTGCCGTCGGTTCGGCGCGGGTGCGGGCAACGCACCGGTCGAGGCGCTGGTCGGCGTGTTCGACAAGATCGGCGTCAAGACCGGCATCGACTTCTTCGATATCGCCGATGCCGCCGAAGAGGTTGTCGCCCCGGCGATGCCGGCCGAGTGCCTGCTGGACCGCAACGCGCTGGTGATGGGCTACGCGGGGGTGTACTCCAGCTTCCTCAAGCACGCGGTGCGCCAGGGTGAACGCTACGGAGTGCCCGCCCATGAGCTGTTGCTGCGCGTCGGCCAGCGCAAGCTGATCGGTGGTCAGGAAGACCAGCTGATCGACATCGCTCTCGAGATCAAGCGCGAACAGGAAGCTGAGAAGGCGAAGGCCTAGGTTTCTCAAGCACTGCCGCACTGGGCTCTCCGGGATCGGAGGGCCCAGTGTGCTTCGCGGGGGTGTCTGCCGCACCCGGCATCATTGGGGTCATGGCAACCCGCGAGCAGGCCCAGTCGATCCTCGAGCAACTGGCCGGTCCTACCGCGGTCCTGCGCGATGACCAGTGGGCTGCCATCGAGGCCCTGGTGGTGCAGCGGCGCCGCGCACTGGTGGTGCAGCGCACCGGGTGGGGCAAGTCCGCGGTGTACTTCATCGCGGCCAAACTGCTGCGTGCCTCGGGTCGGGGGCCGACGGTCATCGTCTCTCCGCTTCTGGCGTTGATGCGCAACCAGGTGGCCGCTGCTGATCGGGCCGGGGTGCGGGCCGCCACGATCAACTCCGGCAATGTCACCGAATGGGACGCGATCCACCGGCAGGTAGCCGACGGAGAACTAGATGTGCTGTTGGTCAGCCCCGAGCGCCTGAACAACCCGGACTTTCGCGACAACGTGTTGCCGGCGCTGGCGTCGGATGCGGGTCTGGTGGTGGTCGACGAGGCCCACTGCGTCTCGGACTGGGGACATGACTTCCGGCCGGACTACCGCCGCATTCGTACCTTGATCGGTGAATTGGGTTCGCAGGTACCGGTTCTCGCGACGACCGCGACCGCCAACGACCGGGTGGTCGGTGACGTCGCGGCCCAGCTGGGCGTCGGTGGCTCGGATACCCTGGTGCTGCGCGGTGGCCTGGACCGGGAGTCGTTGCGGCTGTCGGTGGTGCAGGTCGGCACCCCTGCCCAGCGCGCCGCCTGGATTGCGGCACAGCTGGATTCCCTGCCCGGCTCGGGCATCATCTACACACTCACGGTCGCTCAGGCTCATGACGTGGCCGCGCTTCTCGCCGAACGCGGTCACAAGGTGGCCGCCTACACCGGGTCCACCGACGCAGGCGAACGTGAACAACTGGAAGCCGACCTGCTCGACAACCGGGTCAAGGCGCTGGTGGCGACATCGGCGTTGGGGATGGGTTTCGACAAACCCGACCTCGGGTTCGTCGTGCACCTGGGAGCACCGTCGTCACCGATCGCCTACTACCAGCAGGTGGGTCGCGCCGGACGCGCGACCGACAGCGCCGAGGTGATCCTGCTGCCGGGCACCGAGGACCAGGAAGTCTGGCGGTACTTCGCGTCGGTGGCGTTCCCGTCGGAATCCATGGTTCGCAGGGTCATCGGAGCACTGGAGACCGACCGTGCGCAATCCACGCAGGCGCTCGAGCCCCTGGTGGATCTCAACCGGTCTCGCCTGGAGATGGTGCTCAAGGTGCTCGACGTCGACGGTGCGGTCCGCCGGGTGAAGGGCGGCTGGATCGGCACCGGGGTGTCCTGGAGCTATGACGAGGCCCGCTATCAGGCGCTGGACGAGGCGCGGCGCCGGGAGCAACAGGCGATGCTGGATTATCAGGCCACAGACGGCTGCCGCATGGCGTTCCTGCGCGGTCAGCTCGACGATCCCGACCTGTCACCGGATGCGCGGTGTGGGCGGTGCGACAACTGCACTGGGCGGCGCTATGAGGCCGCTGTGGCCCAGGACATCCTCACCGACACTGCGCAGCGGTTGTCTCGGCCCGGTGTCCTGGTGGCCCCGCGCAAGCAGTGGCCGTCGGGGCTGGCCGCACTGGGCGTGTCGCTGTCGGGCCGGATCGCCGAAGGGGCGGCGCCGGGCCGGGCGATCGGCAGACTCACCGATCTCGGCTGGGGAGCGCGGCTACGGCGACTGTTGGCCGAGCCGGACGGCGAGGTCCCTGACGACGTGGTGGCCGCGGCTGTCGAGGTACTCAAGGCGTGGGATTGGGACCGAAGGCCGGTTGCGGTGATGGGGCTGGACTCCCAGACGCGCCCGGCGTTGATCTCCTCCACCGTGCAGCGGCTGGCACAGATCGGGCGCCTGACGAATCTGGGGGTCCTGGCCTACGCCGCGCAGCACCGCCCCGTGACGGCGGCGAATTCGGCGTATCGCGTGGCTGCCCTGAACGGCGCGTGGGAACGCCCGCAGGTCGATGTCAGTGGACCGGTACTGCTCGTCGACGACATGACCGACACCGGATGGACGATGACGATGGCCAGCCGACTCCTTCGCGAGGCGGGAGCGTCCGAGGTATTGCCCTTGCTCTTGGCAACCGTCAGTTGAGTGTTTCTGGGCGCCCAATCGCCGATGTCTTTCGCTTGGCTAATCAGTTGCGCGGATCTGTTTGACCGCCGGTCGTTTGCTATTTCGGCATCCCGCGTAGTAAAAAGTGCTTCACCGGCTCTCTGCGAACTTCGTATTTGTTTGCGTTCGCAAATTCAATTCAATCGATCTTGATTTTGACAATTCAAGATCATGTGAGTTTGGTCTGGCTAACTCAATCCGCTTCGCCGTCAAGCTTTATATTGCCGCATTGAGTGGCGCGTCGGTTGCGGAAAAGTTTGCTACCAGTTCGAGGTCCTCAAGCGGTACCGCTGTCTACCGGGCTCCGGCACGTTCGTTGGGTTCGACGCCTCGATTGTTCGCTTCGCTGAAATGAACTACGTGCGTGTCGTTGTCGTATTCATGGGTGAGGCGTCTGGGCGAGTCGCTGACGCCGGGCGTGTCGTCGTGGGCCTCCAGCGACATGCCTGGGTTAGCCCTGTGTGCTCGTCTGCCGGCTCGCCAGGGCCTGCGTGACGCAGGTGCGTTACTTGGTCAGACGGCCCGTTGCGCCGAGGAGATGACCGACGACCGATGGCGGCTCAAACCGCGCAATTGCTGGTCATTGGGCCGAGAACCATGGCGTTTTGTGTCTGGCCGGCGCCGCTGCGGGCGCTGCATCGCCGGGCGGTATTCGCCTCGCTGCGCGGCACGTCGTCGGACGCCGTTTCTCCGTTTGCGCGACAAACGCTCAGCGCGGGGCGAGTTGTTACCCGGCTTCGGGGAGTGCCGGGGCGGCGGATTCTTGTTCCCGCCGCGGCTCCTGGGCCCTCGAATTGGACGGTCCACATACTCCCCGCAGGCCAAGCGGCTGAGCTCACACGCTGAAGGTCAACCTGGAGGAACCCTGAGAGGCATTTGCCCAATGCTGGTACGCAAGTGGAACTTGAAGGCAAATATGCTCAGTGCAGCAACGGAAAATTCTTTGATTCCTAATTTCTGCACTCTCGTCAAGATAAGTGGATATGCTGACGCCCTGCAACGAGTACGTCATAGCTGGAGTGGGCCACAGGAAACAGGCATCGCGAAGCGACGGGCGGGGCTAGATGGCCGCGCCCGGGCTTGTTGAACGATTTTCACTGGTCGGCTCACCGATGGGGAGGACCAAGTGAGCATCAACCCGTTCGACGACGACAATGGCACCTTTCGCGTCTTGGTCAATGACGAGGAGCAACACAGTCTGTGGCCAACATTCGCTGACATCCCTGCCGGGTGGAAAGTCGTGTACGGCGAAGCGGATCGAGCGTCCTGTTTGGACTACATCGAGCAGAACTGGCCGGACATCCGGCCGAAGAGTCTTCGCGACAGGCTGGCGGGGCTCTGACGCACAGAAGGCTCGGGGGGCGAAAAACTGCAGTGGGAGAGTCCGATGCAGCTTGATGAACAGTCGCTGCCGGTAACACGCGCGCAGCTCGATATCTGGCTCGCGCACGACGTGGCTGGATCCGGCACAGAGTGGTTACTCGGTCTATTCGTGAGAATCGCGGGCACACTCGACCGTGACGCCCTTGAATGGACGATCCGCCGGGTGGTGCGAGAGGCCGAACCGGTCAGGGCCACCTTCTTCGAGGTGGACGGACAGGTCTTCCAGAAGGCGGTCGACTACCCCGAAGTGGACGTGGCCTTCTTCGACCTGCGTAGCGCATCCGACCCTGTGCAGGAAGCCCGCGACATGGCAGCGTCGATCCAGCGCACGCCGATGTCCTTCACCGGTCCGCTGTTCAGGTTCGCACTGTTCCAGACGCGGGACGATGAGCACTTCCTGATTGCCGGGTGTCACCACATCGTGCTCGACGGGACCGGCATTGCACTGGTCGGTTCGCGGCTGGCATCGGTGTATTCGGCGGTCTCATCTGGCGGGCCCGTGCCCCCGGCGATCTTCGGATCGCTGGCGGATTTGATCGACAACGAGTCGAAGTACGAAGCGTCCGACGAGTACCTCGACGACGAAGAGTATTGGAACAGGAACCTCCCGCCGGAAGTCGGCCCGGACTCTTGGCCGACGGAATCCGTCGATACGCAGGAGATGCATTGGCCTTCTGCCCCAGTTCAATTGGACTCGGAAGTACTCCGCCGAGTCGACTTGCTGGCCCGGTCGAAGAATGTACCTCGTTCATCGGTGATCACCGCGGCATGTGCGTTGCTCGTGCACGGGTGGTGTGCTGAGGGTGAAGACGTGGTGCTCGACTTCCCGGTCAGCCGTCGCGTAAGCCCCGAGTCGCGGACGCTGCCCGGCATGGTGGCCGGGGTGGTGCCGCTCGTGTTGAAGGTTTCGCCCTCGTCATCGATCGCCGAATTCATCGACGATGTCGAGCGCCGGATACAGGAAGCCCTCAAGCATCAGCGGTTCCCGGTCCTCTCGCTGGAGCGCAAGGTCAACCCGCGAGCGGCGGGCCAGATGGCGAATCGGGTGAGCCTCAATTTCCTGCCGTCTAGCTTCACCCTGGATTTCGGCGGCGCGAAGGCCACGGCGTCGTTGACCAACGCCGGCGTTGTGGGAGGCTTTGGCCTCGTCTTCTCCAGTGCCGGAGATGAACTGCTTCTCAGCACGATGGGCACGGGCCAACCATTCTCCAGTTTCGGTGTCGAGGATCTGGCGCAGCGGTTGCAGCGAGTCTTGGTGGCGATGACGGCTGATGCGGGTCAGCGGTTGTCGTCGGTGGGGTTGCTTGATGCTGCTGATTGTGCGCGGCTGGATGAGGTGGGTCATCGGGCGGTGTTGACGTGCTCGGTGGTGGAGTCGTCGATTCCGGTGTTGTTTGCGGCTCAGGTGGGGTGTGCTCCTGATGCGGTGGCGGTGACTTTTGAGGGTCGGTCGTTGACCTATCGCGAGCTTGATGAGGCGTCGAATCGGTTGGCGCATGTGCTGGTTGGGTTGGGTGCTCGTCCGGGTGCGTGTGTGGGTTTGTTGATGGGCCGGTCGGCTGATGCGGTTGTTGCGATTTTGGGTGTGTTGAAGTCGGGTGCGGCGTATCTGCCGATGGATCCGGTGGTGCCGGATGCGCGGGTGCAGTTCATGCTTGGTGATGCCGGGCCGGTGGTGGTGGTGACTACGGCTGAGTTGGCTGAGCGGGTCGGCAGTTGCGGTGTGCCGGTGTTGGATGTGGCTGATCCCTGTATCGATGCGGCGTCGTGTGGTGTGTTGGCGGTGCCTGCTGCCGATGATGTGGCGCACATTATTTATACGTCGGGTACGACGGGTGTGCCGAAAGGTGTTGCGGTTACGCATCAGAACGTGACGCGGTTGTTTGACGGTATGGATGTCGGTTTCGAGTTGGGGCCGGCGCAGGTGTGGGCGGCGTGTTCGTCGTTGGCGTTCGATTATTCGGTGTGGGAGATCTGGGGTGCGCTGCTGCATGGTGGGCGCCTGGTGGTGGTGCCCGAGGCGGTGACGCGCTCGCCGCAGGATTTGCAGGAGTTGGTGGTTGCTGAGGGTGTGACGGTGTTGAGTCAAACCCCTTCGGCGGTGGGTGTTTTGGATCCGGACCGGTTGGGGTCGGTGTCGGCGTTGATGGTCGCGGCTGAGGCGTGTCCGCCGGATGTGGTGGATCGGTGGGCGCCGGGTCGGGTGATGATCAATGGTTACGGCCCGACGGAGACGACGGTGTATGCCACGATCAGCAAGCCTATGAGCGCTGGGTCGGGTGTGGTGCCGATTGGTGTGCCGGTGCCGGGTGCGGGGTTGTTTGTTTTGGATCGGTGGTTGCGTCCGGTTCCTGCGGGTGTGGTGGGTGAGTTGTATGTGGCCGGCCGTGGTGTCGGTGTGGGGTATGTGAACCGGGCGGGGTTGACGGCTTCTCGGTTTGTGCCGTGCCCGTTTGGGGCGGCGGGTGCCCGGATGTATCGGACTGGGGATTTGGTGTCGTGGGGTCCCGATGGGCAGTTGCGGTATGCCGGGCGGGCTGATGATCAGGTCAAGATCCGTGGCTATCGCATTGAGTTGGGTGAGATCCAGTCGGCGTTGGCTGATGTGGAGGGTGTGCAGCAGGCGGTGGTGATCGCCCGTGAGGATCAGCCCGGCGATAAGCGTTTGGTCGGTTACATCACCGGCACGGTTGATCCGGTCAAGGTTCGGGCGCAGCTTTCACAGCGGTTGCCGGCTTACATGGTGCCCGCGGCGATCGTGGCCCTTGAGGTGTTGCCGTTGACGGTCAACGGCAAGCTCGACAAGCGCGCTTTGCCGGCACCGGAGTATGCCGGCACCGATCGGTACCGGGCTCCGAGTACGGCGACCGAGGAAATCCTGGCCGGCATCTACGCCCAGGTGCTGAGCCTGCCCCGGGTCGGGGTCGATGACTCCTTCTTCGACCTCGGCGGCGACAGCATCCTCGCGATGCGGGTTGTCGCCGCGGTCAACACGACCTTGGATGCCGGACTGTCGGTGCGCACACTGTTCGACGCACCGACAGTCGCGCAGCTGGCTCCGCGTCTCGGCGAGGGATCCGACAGGCGTGCGCCGTTGGTGGCGGGCGAACGACCTCCTCTCATTCCGTTGTCCTACGCGCAGAACCGGATGTGGTTCCTCAACCGGTTCGAGGACGGAGCGGCGACGTACAACATGCCGATCGCGTTCCGGATCAACGGCGCATTGGACCTGGGTGCCCTCGATGCAGCTCTCGACGATGTCATCACCCGGCACGAAGCGCTGCGCACCGTGTTCCCCGACATCGACGGTGTGCCCTCGCAGAAGGTACTTCCCGCGCGGCCGGGGTTGTGGCGGCGCGGCGGCCCGGCTTTGGTGCAGGTCGCAGAAGACGATCTGGTACCGGAACTGATCTCGCTGGCGGGCTACACGTTTGATCTGGCGACCGAGATCCCCATCCGGGCCCAGATCTATGCCGTGGGACCCGAACAGTACGTCCTCGGAATCGTCTTGCACCACATCGCCTTCGACGGCTGGTCGATGGCACCTATGGCCCGGGATGTGGGCGAGGCGTATCGGGCGCGCACCCTCGGCCGCGCTCCAGACTGGTCGCCGCTGCCCGTTCAGTACGCCGATTACACATTGTGGCAACAGGATTGGCTGGGATCCGAGTCTGATCCCGACAGTGTCCTCGCCAGCCAGTTGACGTACTGGCGGCGGGAATTGGCGGACCTTCCCGAGGTGGTGTCGCTACCCACGGACCGGCCCCGCCCGCCGACACCGAGCTACCGCGGCGATTCGGTTGATCTGCGCATCGATCCCGAATCCTGGGCAGGAATCAAGGCCCTGGCCGCGGCACACAACGCAACGGTGTCGATGGTGTTGCAGGCGGCGATGGCCGTGGCGCTGCACCGGGCCGGGGTCGGAGAGGACATCGCGCTGGGGACGCCCATCGCCGGGCGCATGGATCAGGCCCTTGACGAACTGGTCGGCTTCTTCGTCAACACCTGGGTGCTACGGGTGGGTGTTGACCCTGCGCTTCGGTTCAGCGAGGTGTTGGACCGGGTGCGGCAGAAGGCACTCGATGCCTATGCCAACCAGGATGTGCCGTTCGAACTCTTGGTGGAGAGGCTGAACCCGACACGGTCCACGTCACACCATCCACTGTTCCAGGTGGCGTTGGCCTTCCAGAACAATGTGCGCCCCGAGATCCAGCTCGACGACCTCGATGTCGAGCCGGACGCTGCCGACATCCGCACCGCCCGGTTCGATCTCGAATTCGACCTGCGGGAAATGCCCAGTGGTGACGCGAGTGCGCTGTTCGATCTGAAGGCAGCGCCGGCCGGAGACCGGGGTGCGCTGATGGCGGCAGGCACAGTCGCCTACGCCACGGACCTGTACGACCGATCAAGCGTCGAGCGGTTGGTGGGTTGGTTCGGCCGGGTGATCGAGGCTGTGGTGGCTGACTCGTCGGTGGTGGTCGGCGAGGTGGGCCTGCTGGATCGTGATGAGCGGGATCTGGTGCTGTGCCGGTGGTCTGGTGCCGAGGCAAATGCCCCGATGGGCTTGGCGCCGGAGTTGCTGGCTGCGGCAGTTGCCGCTGACCCGGACGCCATCGCGGTGGTGGACGGGGCGCGCGAGCTGACCTACCGGGAGCTCGATGCGGTCTCCAGCCGGCTGGCTCGGGCATTGATCGAAGCGGGTGTGGGCCCCGAGCGTGCCGTGGGTGTGGCGATCAGCCGGTCCGCCGAGTTGGTGACCGCGTGGTGGGCGGTGCTCAAGGCCGGTGGGGTGTACGTGCCGGTGGATCGGACTCATCCGGCCGAACGCATCTCCACGGTGCTGGACACCGCTGAGGCGGTTTGCGTACTGACCTGCGGCTCCGGTCTGATCGAGGGGACTGGCGGCCGCCTCGTCGTTCCGCTCGATGTTGTCGATCTCTCCGAGTACAGCGCGGATCCCGTCACGGATTCGGATCGACTGGCGCCGTTGAGTATTGACGACGCGGCGTACGTGATCTTCACGTCAGGTTCCACCGGAACCCCGAAAGGCGTGGCGATCAGCCACGCCGGCGTGCTCGGTGTGGCAGCCGCGCACCACGATCTACTCGGAGTGGGGCCGCGATCCAGGGTGTTGATGGTCGCTGCGCCGACGTTCGATGCCTCGGTCTTCGAGTGGTTGTGGGCGACGGCTTCGAGGGCGGCGTTGGTGGTGGCACCTCCCGATTCGTACGCCGGCGATGCACTGGCCGAGGTTCTGGCCGGTCCACGAGTTGATGCGGCGCTGATCACCCCCACCGTGTTGGCGACGCTGGACCCGGCTCAGATCGACGGGCTGGACACCTTGGTCACCGGTGGTGAGGCGTGCCCGGCCGAGTTGGTCACCGCGTGGGTTGCATCCGCACGCGAGGAGGGAAATAAGACACCGCGCCGGATGTTCAATGCCTACGGACCGACCGAGGTGACCATCTGGTCGACCTGGAGTGCGCTGGCGGCCGGGGAGCCAGTGCGGATCGGCGCGCCGGTTCCAGGCACCTGCGCGTTCGTGCTCGACGCGCGGCTGAAGCCGGCTCCGGTGGGTGTCGTGGGTGAGCTGTACCTCGCCGGCCCCACGGTGGCTCGAGGGTATGTCGGCCGGCCCGACCTGACCGCGGATCGCTTCGTGGCCAACCCCTTTGGTGGTCCCGGAACCCGCCTCTATCGCACCGGTGACCTGGTGCGGTGGACCCAGAATGGCAGCCTGGAATACCTGGGACGCGCCGATGCCCAGATCAAGCTGCGTGGGCAGCGCCTGGAACTGGGCGAGATCGAAAACACCCTGCTCACCTGCCCGCAGGTCACGCGGGCTGCCGCGGCTCTGCGTCGGGGCAGCACCGGTGTGGACCATCTGGTTGGCTACATCGCTCTCGAGCAGACCAGTACGGCCGACTACGACGCGGACGTCGTCGACCAATGGCAAGGCATTTACGACGAGCTGTATGACGCGGACCTGGATGTGGTCGAGTTCGGCAACGATTTCCGTGGCTGGAACAGCAGCTACACGGACGAGCCGATTCCCCTGCACGAGATGGAGGAGTGGCGCTCGGCCACCGTGGATCGGATCCTGTCGCTGCGGCCGCAGCGGGTGCTCGAGCTCGGCGTCGGATCAGGTCTGCTGCTGTCCCAGCTCGCTCCGAAATGCGTGGAGTATTGGGGCACAGACTTTTCCGCACCGACCATCCAGAAGCTTCAGGCGGCAGTGGCCGGCCAACCTTGGGGAGATCGGGTTCATCTGCTGACCCGACCGGCGCACATCACCGACGGGCTGCCCCAAAACCAGTTCGACATGGTGGTGATCAACTCGGTGGTCCAGTACTTCCCGAGTGCCGGCTATTTGGCCGAGGTCATCGACAAGGCCGTGGATCTGCTGGCCCCGGGCGGTACGTTGTTCGTCGGGGATGTGCGCAACCACACCCTGCAGGGGGCCTTCCAGACCGGTATCGCCTTGGCACGCAGCCGGAACGGTGCCGATACTGACGAGATCCGGCAACGTGTACAACGGGCAATGCTCGGCGAGCACGAGTTGCTGCTTGCCCCAGAGTTTTTCACCACCTGGGCGGCCGACCACCCGTCGGTGGGCGGCATCGGCATTCAGGTCAAGCGTGGTGAGGCTGACAACGAGCTGAGCCGATACCGCTACGACGTGATCGTCCACAAGTCGCCTACTCAGGTGTGCTCACTCGCCAGTGCCACGAACTGGGCGTGGACGGATTGTGCGGGCCTCAGTGGCCTGCACGCCGAGTTGACGGCTCAGCAGCCGTCCACCGTGCGGGTCAGTGGCATCCCCCGTGCCGGGGTGATCGCCGATGTGGTGACCGAACAAGCTTTGGGCGCCGGGCTTCCCATCGTGGAGGCGCTCGTGCACGCCGATTCCGCAGCCGAGGACGTCGTCACGCCCGAACTGGTGTACCGGCTCGGTGAGGCGGCCGGCTACCACGTCGCAGTCACCTGGGGTGCGCAACCCGGCACACTCGATGCCGTCTTCATCGCCGCCACCGACGGCGAGGCGCTACCAGCGCTCACCGACCTCTACCAGCCCGTCGCGGACTCCCGTCAGCACGGCGGCTATGCCAACGACCCGCACACCAACTCGAAGGTCACCGCGGTCCGGCAGTGGCTGGCCGAGCGGTTGCCCGAGTACATGGTGCCGTCCCAGATCGTGGTGCTCGACGAGTTCCCATTGACTTCCTCGGGCAAGATCGATCGCAAGGCCCTGCCTGAGCCCACGTTTGTCGCCACCTCATTCCGGGCTCCTCAGACCGACACGGAAAAGATCGTCGCGGAGGTGTTCACCGAGGTCCTCGCTCTTGGTAGGGCGGGACTCGACGACGATTTCTTCGTCCTGGGCGGTGATTCGCTGATCGCCATCCGGGTCTGCGCGCGTCTGCAGTCCGCTCTCGGCCGAGATGTGCCGGTCCGCTACCTGTTCGACGCGCCCACGGTCGGTGGGCTCGCCGACTACCTCGATCGGCACCAGGACGGCGTGGCCCGGCCGCCGCTGACCGCGCGGCATCGCCCGGCGACGGTCCCGTTGTCGTATGCCCAGCAACGGTTGTGGTTCTTGGAGCAATTGCAAGGGCCGTCGCCGATCTACAACATGGCCGTGGCGTTGCGGCTCACTGGGCGCCTGGATGAAGATGCGTTAGGTGCCGCGCTGGCGGACGTGGTGGGCAGGCAGGAGAGCCTCCGCACCGTCTTCACTTCGGTCGACGGGGTACCTCAGCAGGTGGTTCTCGACCCGGAGCACGCCCATCTGGGATGGCGAATCGTTGACGCCGGCGGATGGCCCGCCGGCCGGCTCGATGAGGAGATCGGCGCGACGGCGCGTCACGGTTTCGACCTCACGCATGAGATCCCGATCAAGGCAACACTTTTCCGGATAAGCGAGGACGAGCACGTGCTCGCGGCGGTCGTGCACCACATCGCCGCCGACGGCTGGTCGGTGACACCGCTGGTGGTCGATCTGGCGACGGCGTACGCCAGCCGGTGTGCGGGGCAGGCGCCGGATTGGGCGCCGCTGCCGGTGCAGTACGCCGATTACACGTTGTGGCAGCAGGAGTGGTTGGGGTCCGTATCTGACCCCGACAGCGTGATCGCAGGTCAGCTGAATTACTGGGAGGGCGAGCTGGCCGATCTGCCCGATCGCTTGGAGCTGCCGACGGATCGGCCGTACCCGCCGGTGGCCGACTACCAGGGCTCCAGTGTGACGGTGGATTGGCCGGCTGAATTGCAGCAACAGATCGCCCGGATGGCCCGCGAACACGGTGCGACGAGTTTCATGGTGGTCCAGGCAGCGCTGGCTGCACTCATGGCACAGCTGAGCGCGAGCACCGAAGTGGCCGTGGGCATCGCGTCTGCCGGCCGCGGTGAACCCGCACTGGACGAGCTGGTGGGTTTCTTCGTCAACACGTTGGTGCTCCGAGTGGACCTGACCGGTGACCCGACGGTGGCCGATCTGCTCGGCCAGGTGCGGCAGCGTAGTTTGGCGGCCTTCGAGCATCAGGATGTGCCGTTCGAGGTTCTGGTGGATCGGCTCAACCCGACCCGCAGCCTCACCCATCATCCGCTGGTACAGGTGATGCTGACCTGGCAGAACCTGCCATGGCAGCACAGCGATCCCGCCGCCGCGCTGACGTTGGGTGATGTTGGCGTCACGCGGCTGGAGGCCGAAACCGAGACCGCCCGTATGGATCTGGTGTTCTCCCTGGCCGAACGTTTCAACGACGCGGGATCACCGGCGGGTATCGACGGATCAGTCGAGTTCCGTACCGACGTGTTCGACCCGGCAACCATCGAGACGTTGATCGAGCGGTTGCAGCGAGTCTTGGTGGCGATGACGGCTGATGCGGGTCAGCGGTTGTCGTCGGTGGGGTTGCTTGATGCTGCTGATTGTGCGCGGCTGGATGAGGTGGGTCATCGGGCGGTGTTGACGTGCTCGGTGGTGGAGTCGTCGATTCCGGTGTTGTTTGCGGCTCAGGTGGGGTGTGCTCCTGATGCGGTGGCGGTGACTTTTGAGGGTCGGTCGTTGACCTATCGCGAGCTTGATGAGGCGTCGAATCGGTTGGCGCATGTGCTGGTTGGGTTGGGTGCTCGTCCGGGTGCGTGTGTGGGTTTGTTGATGGGCCGGTCGGCTGATGCGGTTGTTGCGATTTTGGGTGTGTTGAAGTCGGGTGCGGCGTATCTGCCGATGGATCCGGTGGTGCCGGATGCGCGGGTGCAGTTCATGCTTGGTGATGCCGGGCCGGTGGTGGTGGTGACTACGGCTGAGTTGGCTGAGCGGGTCGGCAGTTGCGGTGTGCCGGTGTTGGATGTGGCTGATCCCTGTATCGATGCGGCGTCGTGTGGTGTGTTGGCGGTGCCTGCTGCCGATGATGTGGCGCACATTATTTATACGTCGGGTACGACGGGTGTGCCGAAAGGTGTTGCGGTTACGCATCAGAACGTGACGCGGTTGTTTGACGGTATGGATGTCGGTTTCGAGTTGGGGCCGGCGCAGGTGTGGGCGGCGTGTTCGTCGTTGGCGTTCGATTATTCGGTGTGGGAGATCTGGGGTGCGCTGCTGCATGGTGGGCGCCTGGTGGTGGTGCCCGAGGCGGTGACGCGCTCGCCGCAGGATTTGCAGGAGTTGGTGGTTGCTGAGGGTGTGACGGTGTTGAGTCAAACCCCTTCGGCGGTGGGTGTTTTGGATCCGGACCGGTTGGGGTCGGTGTCGGCGTTGATGGTCGCGGCTGAGGCGTGTCCGCCGGATGTGGTGGATCGGTGGGCGCCGGGTCGGGTGATGATCAATGGTTACGGCCCGACGGAGACGACGGTGTATGCCACGATCAGCAAGCCTATGAGCGCTGGGTCGGGTGTGGTGCCGATTGGTGTGCCGGTGCCGGGTGCGGGGTTGTTTGTTTTGGATCGGTGGTTGCGTCCGGTTCCTGCGGGTGTGGTGGGTGAGTTGTATGTGGCCGGCCGTGGTGTCGGTGTGGGGTATGTGAACCGGGCGGGGTTGACGGCTTCTCGGTTTGTGCCGTGCCCGTTTGGGGCGGCGGGTGCCCGGATGTATCGGACTGGGGATTTGGTGTCGTGGGGTCCCGATGGGCAGTTGCGGTATGCCGGGCGGGCTGATGATCAGGTCAAGATCCGTGGCTATCGCATTGAGTTGGGTGAGATCCAGTCGGCGTTGGCTGATGTGGAGGGTGTGCAGCAGGCGGTGGTGATCGCCCGTGAGGATCAGCCCGGCGATAAGCGTTTGGTCGGTTACATCACCGGCACGGTTGATCCGGTCAAGGTTCGGGCGCAGCTTTCACAGCGGTTGCCGGCTTACATGGTGCCCGCGGCGATCGTGGCCCTTGAGGTGTTGCCGTTGACGGTCAACGGCAAGCTCGACAAGCGCGCTTTGCCGGCACCGGAGTATGCCGGCACCGATCGGTACCGGGCTCCGAGTACGGCGACCGAGGAAATCCTGGCCGGCATCTACGCCCAGGTGCTGAGCCTGCCCCGGGTCGGGGTCGATGACTCCTTCTTCGACCTCGGCGGCGACTCTCTGTCAGCGATGCGCCTGATCGCCGCGGTCAACACCGCCCTGGATACCGATCTCGGCGTCCGTACCTTGTTTGACGCACCGACAGTCGCGCAGCTGGCTCCGCGTCTCGGCGAGGGATCCGACAGGCGTGCGCCGCTGATCGCGGGCGAGCGTCCCGCGGTGGTGCCGCTGTCGTACGCACAGAACCGCATGTGGTTCCTCGATCAGCTGCAGGGGCCGTCACCGATCTACAACATGCCGGTCGCGCTGCGGTTGACCGGAGGTCTGGATGCTGGTGCGCTGGGCGCAGCCCTGGCTGACGTCATCGCCCGGCAAGAGAGCCTGCGGACGTTGTTCGTTGCGGTCGACGGTGTGCCTCGGCAGGTGGTCGTGCCGGCCGAGCGGGCCGATTTCGGATGGCAGGTCATCGATGCCGGTGAGTGGTCGGCCGATCGGTTGGAAAAAGCGGTCGGTGAGGCGGTCTGCCACAGATTCGATCTGTCCACTGAGATTCCTTTACGAGCAACACTTTTCCGTGTCGCCGAGGATGAACATGTGTTGGTGGCGGTGGTGCACCACATCGCTGCCGATGGCTGGTCGGTCACCCCGTTTGTCGCGGATCTGGGCAAGGCCTATGCGAGCCGCTGTGTCGGACAAGCCCCGGAGTGGGGGCCGTTGCCGGTCCAGTACGCCGATTACACATTGTGGCAACAGGATTGGCTGGGAGACGAATCAGATCCCGACAGTGTGATCGCCGAGCAGGTAGCGTACTGGGAGCGCGCGTTGGCCGGTCTGCCTGAGCGGTTGGAGTTGCCGACGGATCGGCCGTATCCGCCGGTGGCCGATTACCGGGGTTCCAGTGTGGCAGTGGAGTGGCCGCCGGAGTTGCAGCAGCAGATTGCCCGGGTGGCTCGTGAGCACAACGTGACCGGTTTCATGGTGGTGCAGGCTGCGTTGGCCACGCTGCTGTCGAAGCACAGTGCCAGCTCTGATGTCGCGGTGGGGTTCCCGATCGCGGGACGTGGCGAGTCCGCCGTGAATGAGTTGGTCGGGTTCTTCGTCAACACATTGGTGTTGAGGGTGGATCTGGCAGGGGACCCAACGATCGCGGAGTTGTTCGAGCAGGTGCGCCAGCGGGCCCTGGGTGCCTACGAACACCAGGACGTGCCGTTCGAGGTGCTGGTCGACCGCCTCAACCCCACTCGCAGTCTGACCCACCACCCGCTGATCCAAGTCCTGCTCGCGTGGCAGAATTTCGCCGGCGACCCTGCGGCGGATCTGGCGTTGGGCGATGTTCGGATCACGCCCCTGTCGGCGGAAACAAACACCGCGCGTATGGATTTGGCATTCTCTCTGTCTGAGCAATGGACTCCGGATGGCGCGCCGGCCGGCATCTCGGGAGCGGTGGAGTTCCGCACCGACGTGTTCGACGCCGACAGCATCCGAACCCTGACCGAGCGACTGCGGCGCGTCCTGGTGGCGATGACCATCGACACCACTCGGCGATTGTCGACGGTGGACGTGCTCGATGAGAGCGAGCATCGCCGACTGGACGAGATCGGCAATCGGGGTGTCCTTGGCCTACCGGAACCGGAGATCTCGATTCCGATGCTGTTCTCCCAGCAGGTTGCTCGTACTCCGGAATCGATCGCGGTCACCTCTGAGAGGTGCTCGTTGACCTACCGGCAACTCGACGACCTGTCGAATCGGTTGGCGCACGCGTTGGTTGACGAGGGTGCGGGTCCCGGCGACGTGGTGGCACTGGCGCTGGAACGTTCACCGCATGCGGTCATCGCGATGCTGGCTGTGCTCAAAGCCGGGGCGGCCTACCTCGCGATCGACCCGGCGGTACCCGATGAGCGGATTCAGTTCATGACAGCCGATGCGGCGCCGGTGGTTGTGCTCACTTCCGCCGGGTTTGCAGAGCGACTGCGCGGGTGTGCTGCACCGGTCCTTGACATCGACGACCCCCGCATCGCGGCGCACCCGGCGACGCCGCTGCCGCCGCCGGCGCCCGACGACATTGCATATCTCATCTACACCTCGGGGACCACCGGCACTCCGAAGGGGGTTGCGGTCACCCACCGCAACCTGGCGCACGTCGCCGCGTCCATGCCCGTATCGCTTCCGACGGAGCAGGTGTGGACGCAGTGTCACTCGTATGCGTTCGACTTCTCGGTCTGGGAGATCTGGGCCGCATTGCTGCCGGGCGGCCGGTTGGTGGTGGTACCCGAAGCGGTGACGGTGTCGCCTCCTGATTTCCATGCCCTGTTGGTGGCCGAAGGGGTCAACGTGCTGACGCAGACCCCGTCGGCGGTGGCGGCACTGTCGCCCCAGGGGCTGGATGGGGTGGCATTGCTACTCGGTGGCGAGGATTGCCCAATCGAGGTGGTGGATCGGTGGGCGCCGGGCCGGGTGGTGATCAATGCCTACGGTCCGACCGAGGCGACGATCTACGCGTCGATGAGTGCGCCCTTGACAGCGGCTGGAGACGACGGGCCCAGTGCGGTGCCAATTGGTGCTCCGGTGCCGACCGCGGCGTTGTTCGTGCTGGACGACCGGTTGCGCCCGGTGCCTCCGGGTGTGGTGGGTGAGTTGTATGTCGCCGGCCGAGGCGTCGCATGCGGGTACGCGCGCCGACCGGCTTTGACCGGTTCGCGGTTCGTCGCCTGCCCGTTCGGTGGGTCCGGAACTCGCATGTATCGAACCGGTGATCTGGTGTCGTGGTCACGGGACGGGCAGCTGCGGTACCTGGGTCGTGCGGATGACCAGGTCAAGATCCGTGGGTACCGCATCGAACTCGGTGAAGTACGAGCGGCACTGTCTGAAATGGCCGGAGTCGACCAGACCGTGGTGATCGCCCGTGAGGACCGCGCGGGCGACAAGCGCCTGGTTGCCTACATCACCGGCACCGCCGATCCGGTGCAGGTGCGTGTGGAATTGGCCCAGCGGCTACCGAACTACATGATCCCCGCGGCCGTGGTGACGCTCGAGGCATTGCCGCTGACCGTCAGCGGCAAGTTGGACACACGGGCCCTGCCTGCACCGGAATACCAGGACGCCGCCGTCTACCGGGCCCCGTCAAGCCCCAGCGAGGAGATCCTGGCCGGTATCTATGCGCAGGTTCTGGGCTTGGAGCGGGTCGGGGTAGATGACTCGTTCTTCGACCTGGGTGGTGACTCGCTGCTGGCCATGCGCGTAATCGCCGCGATCAACACCAGCTTGGATTCCGGGCTTGCCGTGCGTACCTTGTTCGACGCTCCCACTGTCGCCCAGCTCGCACCGCGCATCGGCGAGAGCTCCAGTCCGCGTAAGCCTCTGGTGGCGGGCGACCGCCCCGCGGTGGTCCCGTTGTCCTACGCCCAGAGCAGGTTGTGGTTCCTCAACCGTTTCGAGGGCGGGGTCGCCACATACAACATGCCGACTGCCTTCCGGATCAATGGTGAGCTCAACGTCGAAGCGTTGGACAAGGCTCTAGATGATGTGATCGCGCGGCATGAGTCGCTGCGGACCGTCTTCCCTGACATCGACGGTGAGGCATACCAGAAGGTGCTGCCCGCGGAACCGGGGTTGTGGCGGCGCGGAGGCCCGGCGTTACTGTCGCTTGAGGAAGCCGAAGTAACCGGCGAGTTGATCGCTCTGGCCCAATATCGGTTCGATCTGTCGACCGAGATTCCGGTGCGGGCACAGATCTATGAGGTGGGACCCAACCGGTACGTACTGGCAATGGTGTTGCACCACATCGTCTTTGACGGCTGGTCGATGGCGCCGATGGTGCGTGACGTCGGTGTTGCATATGCCAGTCGGTGCGCCGGTCAGGCTCCCGAGTGGGCCCCGTTGCCGGTGCAGTACGCCGATTACACGTTGTGGCAGCAGGATTGGCTGGGCTCAGAGTCTGATCCCGACAGTGTGATCGCGGCCCAGATTTCGTATTGGCGTCAGGAGCTGGCTGATCTTCCCGAGGTGGTGTCGCTGCCTGCCGATCGGCCGCGGCCGCCGGTGCCCAGTTACCAAGGTGATGGCGTTCCGATACATATCGATCCGGAGTTGTGGTCTGGGGTCAAAGCGGTGGCCGCGGCACACAACGCCACGGTGTCGATGGTGCTGCAGGCCGCTATGGCAGTAGTGCTGCACCGGGCCGGTGTCGGTGAGGACGTCGCACTGGGCACTCCGATCGCCGGGCGGACTGACGCGGCGCTCGATGAACTGGTCGGCTTCTTCGTCAACACGTGGGTGCTGCGAGTGAGTGTCGGGTCGGGTCTGCGGTTCAGCGATGTGGTGGCGCAGGTCCGGCAGAAGGCGCTGGACGCCTACAGCAATCAGGACGTCCCGTTCGAGCGCCTCGTGGAGCGGATCAACCCGACGCGTTCCACCTCGCACCATCCGCTGTTCCAGATCGCGATGGTCTTCCAGAACAACGTACGTCCAGAGGTAGCGCTGGAGGGCGCCGATGTTGAGGCGCTGGTGGCCGATACCCACACCGCCAAATGGGATTTGGACATTGATCTCAGGGACGTGCCCGGCGAGGGTGCTGCCGGGACGGTGACCTATGCCACGGATCTGTTCGACCGCTCCAGCATCGAGCGGCTGGTCGGCTGGTTCGGCCGGGTACTCGAGGCTGTGGTCGTCGACCCCTCGGCAGTCGTGGGTGAGGTGGCGCTGCTCGATGGCGATGAACGGGATCTGGTGTCGTACCAATGGTCTGGCACGGGAGTCGATGCTCCGGTGGGTCTCGCCCCCGAGTTGTTGGCCCGGACGGTCGAGGCCGATCCGGATGCCGTCGCCGTCGTCGACGGGCCCCGTCAGCTGTCATACCGCGAATTGGACGAGGCTTCGAACCGGTTGGCTCGGGTGTTGATAGAGGCCGGGGTTGGCCCTGAGCGCGCGGTCGGGGTAGCGATGGGTCGGTCCGCGGAACTGGTAGTCGCATGGTGGGCAGTACTCAAGGCCGGTGGGGTCTACGTGCCGGTGGACCGAACTCACCCGGCGGAGCGGATCGCGACGGTACTGGATGCCGCCGAGGCGGTGTGCGTTCTGACCCGTGGCAGCGACTCCGTCGCCGGGTCCGGAACACGCCCGGTCATTGACGTCGTGTCGCTGGACCTTTCGGCAAGCTCCGCGGAGCCGGTCACCGACACGGATCGGTTGGCGCCATTGAGTATTGACGACGCGGCATACGTGATCTTCACCTCGGGCTCCACCGGTGTTCCAAAGGGTGTGGCGATCAGTCATGCCGGTGTGCTGGGCATTGCCGCGGCTCATCGTGATCTGTTCGGAGTGGCTCCGGGTGCACGAGTGTTGATGGTGGCCGCGCCGACGTTCGATGCCTCGGTGTTCGAATGGTTGTGGGCGGTGGCCTCGGGGGCCGCGCTGGTGGTGGCCCCGCCGGATTCCTACGCGGGTGACGCACTGACGGCGGTGATCGAGGACCAGCACGTCGAGGCAGCGTTGATCACCCCGAGCGTGGTGGCAACTCTGGACCGTAGCCGTCTGTCCGAATTGAAGACGTTGGTCACCGGTGGGGAGGCGTGCCCGGCCGAGTTGGTGGCTGCGTGGGCGCCTGGACGGCGGATGTTCAATGCTTACGGACCGACCGAGGTGACCATCTGGGCCACCTGGAGTGCGCTGTCGGCCGGACAGCCCGTGCGGATCGGCGCCCCGGTTCCGGGCACGTCTGCGTTGGTGTTGGATGCCCGGCTGAATCCGGCTCCGGTTGGGGTGGTGGGCGAGTTGTACCTGGCCGGCCCGGTGCTGGCGCGCGGCTACGTGGGCCGACCGGATCTGACCGCGGATCGCTTCGTGGCCAACCCCTTTGGTGCCCCCGGGACGCGGCTGTACCGTACCGGCGACCTGGTGCGCTGGACCTCCAACGGCAGCCTGGAATATTTCGGCCGTGCCGACGCACAGGTCAAGCTGCGTGGGCAGCGCCTCGAGCTGGGCGAGATCGAGAACACCTTGCTCGCGTGCCCGCAAGTCAGTCGCGCTGCCGCGGCGGTTTATCACAACGATGCCGCAGACCACCTGGTCGCGTATGTCGCCCTCGAGCGTGTCAGCAGCGCCGATCACGATGCTGAGGTCGTCGATCAGTGGCAAACCGTCTACGACGAACTCTATGACGCCGACATCGAGGTGTCGGATTTCGGAAGCGATTTCCGCGGCTGGAACAGCAGCTACACCTCGGAACCGATTCCACTCGACCAGATGGAGGAGTGGCGCTCGGGTGCTGTGGAACGGATTCTGGCACTCCGACCGCAGCGGGTACTCGAGCTCGGCGTCGGTTCGGGTCTTGTTCTTTCACAGGTTGCCCCGAAGTGCCTGGAGTATTGGGGCACAGACTTTTCCGCGCCGACCATCCGGACCCTGGAATCAGCGGTCGCCGGGCAACCGTGGGGAGACCGGGTCCGGTTACGGGTACAGCCGGCGGATGTGGTCGACGGGCTGCCGAACGGATACTTCGACACGATCATCATCAACTCCGTCATCCAGTACTTCCCGAATGCGGTGTATCTCACCGAGGTCATCGACCACGCCGTAGAACTGTTGGCCCCAGGCGGAACGTTGTTCGTCGGCGACGTGCGTAACCACAGTCTGCAGGGCGCCTTCCAGACCGGTATCGCGCTGGCGCGCAGCGGCTCCGACGCGGATACCGACGAGATTCGTCAGCGCGTACAACGCGCCATCATCGGCGAGCCTGAGCTGCTCCTGGCCCCAGAGTTCTTCACCATGTGGGCAGCCGGCCACCCGTCGGTGGGCGGGATCGGCATCCAGGTCAAGCGCGGTGAAGCCGACAACGAGCTGACCCGCTACCGCTACGACGTCGCTGTTCACAAATCAGCGGCCGGAGTCCGTTCGCTCGCCGGTGCCCCGATCTGGGATTGGTCTGATTGCGCGGGCCTGAACGGACTGCGCGCCGAGTTGACGGCTCAGCGGCCGCCGGCCGTGCGAGTCAGTGCGATTCCACGTGCGGGTGTGATCGCCGATGTGATCATTGAACATGCCCTTGCCGAGGGGCATTCGGTCGCCGACGCGTTGGCAGAGGCCGAGATCGTCGCAAACCCCGCGAACACCGTCACGCCCGAACGGTTGTACCAGCTCGGTGAGTCCGCCGGATACCAGGTTGTCGTTACGTGGGGCGCTCAACCGGGAACCGTCGACGCGGTCTTCATCGCTGCCGGCGACGAGGAGATTCCGGTACTGACCGATCTCTATCTGCCTCCGGCCGGGTCGCACAAGCGCAGCGCCTACGTCAACGACCCTGACGCCAACAGCAAGGTGAGCGAGGTCCGCCAGTGGTTGGCCGCTCGTCTGCCGGAATACATGGTGCCGTCCCAGATTGTGGTTCTCGAGGAGTTCCCCCTGACCTCCTCGGGCAAGATCGATCGCAGGGCGCTGCCTGAGCCGGTATTCGCGGCCGCCACCTTCCGGTCACCGCAGACACCGTCGGAGAAGACCGTCGCCGAGGTCTTCGCCGAGGTGCTTGGGCTCGATCGGGTGGGTCTCGATGACGATTTCTTTGCCCTGGGCGGAGATTCGTTGATCGCCATCCGGGTCAGCGCGCGGTTGCAGTTGGCGCTGGGCAAGGATGTGCCGGTGCGCTATCTGTTCGACGCGCCAACGGTCGGCCGTCTGGCCGCCACTCTGGACCGTCAGCAGGACGAGGCGGTACGTCCACCGCTACAGGTGATGCCGCGTCCACAGACAATCCCGTTGTCGTATGCCCAGCAGCGGTTGTGGTTCTTCGATCAATTGAACGGTCCCTCACCGGTTTACAACCTGGCCGTGGGATTGCGTCTGACCGGTGACCTCGACCCCGTTGCGCTCGGGCAGGCACTGGGGGATGTGGTGGGCCGCCACGAGAGCCTGCGCACCATATTCACCCTGGCCGGTGAGGTGCCCCAGCAATCGGTGGTGCCGGCCGAGAGCGCCCGGATGCAATGGCAGGTGGTCGACGCAGTCGGCTGGCCGGCGGACCGGCTGGTCGAGGCCGCCGGCGCCGTCGCGCGCCATCCATTCGATCTGTCGGCCGAATTGCCATTGAAGGCAACACTGTTCCGTGTCGCAGAACGCGAGCATGTGCTCGTGGCGGTGGTACACCACATCGCTGCCGACGGTTGGTCGGTCACCCCCTTGGTGGCAGATCTGGGTGCGGCCTACGCTGCCCGGTCTGCGGGTGGGGCCCCGGAGTGGCTACCGTTGCCGGTGCAGTATGCGGATTACACCCTGTGGCAACGGGAGTACCTAGGTGACCTGGCCGATCCGGACAGTCGCATTTCCGGTCAGCTGGCGTACTGGGAACAGGCTTTGGCGGGGCTGCCCGAGCGGTTGGAGTTGCCGACGGATCGGCCGTACCCACCGGTGGCCGACTACTGCGGTGCCAGCCTGGAGGTGGACTGGCCCGCCGAGCTTCAGCTGCGGATCGCCAGGGTGGCTCGCGAGCAGAACGCGACCAGTTTCATGGTGGTGCAGGCCGGGTTGGCTCTGCTGCTGTCGAAGCTCAGCATGAGCTCGGATGTGGCGGTAGGGATATCGATTGCGGGCCGTAATGATCCCGCGCTCGACTCCCTGGTGGGGTTCTTCGTCAATACGTTGGTATTGCGTGTCGACTTCGCCGGAGACCCGACCATCGGCGAGTTGCTGGACCAGGTGCGGCAGCGCGGTCTCGAAGCCATCGAGCATCAGGATGTGCCGTTCGAGGTCGTGGTGGATCGGCTCAACCCGACCCGCAGTCTGACCCATCACCCGCTCGTGCAGGTGATTCTGTCGTGGCAGAACTTGGCCTGGCAGCACAGTGCAGATGCCGCCGGTGGTCTGACGCTGGGGAACGTGCAGGTGACCCCGCTACCTGCCCAAACTCATACCGCGCGTACCGATCTGACCTTTGCGTTGGGAGAACGTTGGACTGAGAGCGGCGAGCCCGCCGGAATTGGAGGGACTGTGGAGTTTCGCACCGACGTCTATGACGAAGCCAGTGTCGTGCGGTTGATCGATCGGTTGCGAAAGGTGTTGACGGCGATGACGGCTGAGGTGGAGGCCTAGTCGTGACTGCTGACCTTAGCCGTCGTTTGTCGTCGATGGATTTCCTTGATGAGGATGAGCACGGCAAGCTGTTCGGGTGGGGTAATCGGGAGGTGTTGACCGAGTCGGCCATCTCGGCGGCTTCGATTTCGGGGTTGTTCGCGGCTCAGGTGTCGCGGGCGCCCGAGGCGGCAGCCGTAACATTCAACGGTCGCTCGATGTCGTATCGGGAGTTGGATGACGCGTCGAATCGGTTGGCGCACCATTTGGTCAGCCTGGGCGTAGGCCGGGGCATGCGGGTGGCACTGCTCTTCCCCCGGTCCATCGAGGCGATTGTCTCCATTGTCGCGGTGTTGAAGTCGGGGGCCGCCTATCTGCCGATCGATCCGATGCATCCCGATGCGCGAGTTCAGTTCATGCTCGCCGATGCCGAACCCGCCGTGGCAATCACGACCACGGAGTTGATGGGCCGATTCGCCGGGTGCGATCTGGAAGTCCTCGATTTCGATGACGCCCTCATGCACAACGGGCAGAGCCAGGAACTGCCGGGGGCGACGGCTGACGATGTCGCATATTTGATCTACACCTCGGGGACGACGGGCCGGCCAAAGGGCGTGGCGATCACCCATGCGAATGTGGTGCGGCTGTTGGAGACGCTGGATGCGGAGTTGGGCCTGGCGGGTCAGGTTTGGACACAGTGCCATTCGCTGGCGTTTGACTATTCGGTGTGGGAGATCTGGGGCGCTCTGCTGTTCGGCGGCCGACTGATTGTGGTGCCAGAGTCCGTAACGCAGTCACCGGCGGACTTGTATGCCCTGCTGGTTGCCGAGCAGGTCACCATGTTCAGCCAGACCCCCTCGGCGTTCTATGCCTTGCAGGCCGTTGACGCGTTGGGGGCTGGAACGGGTGGTCAGTTGAAGTTGGAGACGGTGGTCTTCGGCGGAGAAGCGCTTGAGCCGCAGCGCCTTCGGGGCTGGCTGGATCGTCACCCGGGTTCACCGCGGTTGATCAACATGTACGGCATCACCGAGACGACCGTGCATGCGTCCTTCCGCGAGATCGTCGTTGGAGACGCTGAGGGCAGTGTCAGCCCGATCGGGGTGCCGTTGGCCCACCTCGGGTTCTTTGTGCTGGATTCGTCCTTGCAGCCGGTGCCGGCCGGCGTGACAGGGGAGTTGTATGTGGTCGGCGCCGGGTTGGGCTGTGGATACTGGCGTCGCGGCGGACTGAGTGCTTCGCGGTTCGTGGCGTGCCCGTTCGGTGGGGACGGGGCCCGGATGTATCGGACCGGGGATCTGGCGTCCTGGGACAGTCACGGGCAGCTGCGGTATGGCGGCCGTGCCGATGAGCAGGTCAAGATTCGTGGGTACCGGATCGAGCTGGGGGAGATTCAAACCGCTTTGGCGGAGGTCGACGGGGTAGGCCAGGCGGCGGTGATCGCCCGGGAAGATCGCCCCGGCGATAAACGCCTGGTCGGCTACGTCACCGGCAGCGCGGACCCGGCTGCGGTTCGAGCGGCATTGTCGGAGCGGTTGCCCGGCTACATGGTGCCCTCCGCGGTCCTGGTACTGGACAGTTTGCCGTTGACCGTCAACGGAAAACTCGACAGGCGGGCTCTGCCGGCGCCCGAGTACATCGATGTTGACCGGTACCGGGCTCCGAGTACACCCACCGAGGAAATCCTCGCCGGGATCTACGCCCAGGTACTGGGGTTGGAGCGGGTCGGTGTCGACGACTCGTTCTTCGACCTGGGTGGCGATTCGTTGTCGGCGACCCGGCTGATCAATGCCATCAACGCCAGTCTGGACGCTGATTTTGCGGTCCGGGCGGTGTTCGAGACTCCTACGGTGGCCCAACTGGCGGCACGTGCTGGTGAGGGCTCGGGCCGGCGTGAGCCGTTGTTGGCCCAACAACGGCCCGATGTCCTCCCGTTGTCGTATGCGCAGCAGCGCTTGTGGTTCCTCGATCAGTTGGAGGGGCCGTCACCGATTTACAACATGGCGGTGGCGCTGCGGGTCACCGGCCACCTGGATACAGATGCGCTCGGCGCGGCACTGGCAGATGTGGTGGAGCGCCACGAGTCTTTGCGCACGGTGTTCCGTTCGGTCGAGGGCATCCCAGAACAGCTGGTGCTGCCGGCCGAGAAGGTCGACTGCGGTTGGCGAGTGGTCGACGCCGTCGGTTGGTCGATGACCGAATTGCGTGAGGCCATCGAAGCGATGGCCGGCCAACCCTTCGACTTGGGCAGCGAAATACCATTGCGGGCTACGCTTTTACGGCTGACCGACGATGAGCATGTCCTGGTGGCCGTGGTGCACCACATCGCCGCCGACGGCTGGTCTGTGGCCCCGTTGATCGCCGACCTACAGCTGGCGTACGCCGGCCGGTCTGCGGGACTGGCGCCCGACTGGGCACCGCTGCCCGTGCAGTACGTGGACTACACCCTATGGCAGCGCGCAAATCTGGGTGACCTCACAGATCCCGACAGTCGCATCTCGGGGCAGGTGGCGTATTGGGAGCAGGCGTTGGCCGGGCTGCCCGAGCGCCTGGAACTCCCGACCGACCGGCCCTATCCGCCGGTGGCCGATCACCGTGGGTCCAGCATCCCGGTGTCGTTGCCGGCCGAGCTGCACAGGCGGATCCGCGCAGTCGCACGGGACCACAACGCAACGACATACATGGTGGTCCAGGCCGCGCTGACGATACTGCTGTCGAAGCTCAGTGCGAGTTCTGATGTGGCGGTCGGGGTTCCGATCGCGGGCCGGGGTGATGCCGCGCTGGATCGCGTGGTCGGATTCTTTGTCAACACACTGGTGCTGCGGGTGGATCTGGCAGGTGACCCCACTGCTGCCGAGCTGCTGGCCCAGGTGCGCCAACGCAGCCTGGCCACGCTCGAGCACCAGGACGTGCCGTTCGAAGTACTGGTGGATCGGCTCAAGCCGACCAGATCGCTGGCCCACCATCCGCTGGTCCAGGTGGCGTTGGCCTGGCAGAACTTCACCGCCGACGCAGCGACCGAATCGACTCTGGGTGAGGCACAGGTCAGTCCGCTGTCGGTCGACACCCACGTGGCGCGGATGGATCTCACGTTCTCGTTGGCTGAACGGTGGGACGATGCCGGCGAGCCGGCGGGGATCGGCGGCACGGTGGAATTCCGCACCGACGTGTTCGACGCGGCCGGTATCGAAACGATGATCGAGCGGTTGGCGCGCGTCGCAGAAGCGCTGATCGATGATCCGGAGCGACGGTTGTCGTCGATCGATGTGCTGGATGTCGTCGAACACGCTCGCCTCGATGATGTCGGTAACCGGGCGGTGCTGGCCGAATCGGCGGTCCCCGCGCTGTCGATTCCGGGACTGTTCGCGGCGCAGGTGGCCAGTGCACCTGAGGCCGTGGCGGTCAGTTTCGATGGGCGTTCGATGACTTATCGGGAGCTCGATGAGGCATCGAATCGGTTGGCGCACTGGTTGGTTGGGCTGGGCGCCGGCCCAGGTAAATGCGTGGCGGTGTTGGTGCCCCGATCGGTTGAGGCGATCGTCGCGATCCTGGGGGCATTGAAGTCGGGTGCGGCGTACGTGCCGGTCGATCCGATGCACCCGGACAGCCGGATCCGGTTCATGCTCGGCGACGCTGCTCCGGTTGTCGCGGTGACCACCGCTGAGTTGCGGGCGCGGCTGGACGGGATCGACCTGACCGTCGTAGACGTTGCGGACGCCGGGATCGAAGCGCAGCCCAGTGCCGCGTTGGCACCGCCGGTTGCTGATGACGTCGCGTACTTGATCTACACCTCGGGGACGACGGGTGTTCCGAAGGGCGTGGCGATCAGCCATCGGAATGTGGCTCGGTTGTTGGGCACCTTGGACACGGAATTGGGGTTGGCGGGTCAGGTTTGGACTCAGTGTCATTCATTGGCGTTCGACTATTCGGTCTGGGAGATCTGGGGGGCGTTGCTGTACGGCGGCCGGCTCGTCGTGGTGTCGGAGTCGGTGACGCGGGCTCCTGAGGAGCTGTTGGCGTTGTTGGTTGCCGAGCAGGTGACGGTGTTGAGTCAGACACCGTCGGCGTTCTATGCGTTGCAGTCCGTTGATGCGCTGCAACCTGAACTGGGCCGTCAGTTGAAGCTGGAGACGGTGGTATTCGGCGGTGAGGCACTTGAGCCGCAGCGTCTTCGGCCGTGGTTCGAGGGGCATCCGGATTCGACGCGGCTGATCAACATGTACGGGATCACCGAGACGACGGTGCATGCGTCGTTCCGGGAGATCGTGGTAGGCGATGTCGAGGACATCGTCAGTCCGATTGGTGTGCCGTTGGCGCATCTCGGGTTCTTCGTACTGGATTCGTCCTTGCAGCCGGTGCCGGCCGGCGTGACAGGGGAGTTGTATGTGGTCGGCGCCGGACTGGGATTCGGTTACTGGCGCCGTGGCGGGTTGAGCGCGACCAGGTTCATGGCGTGCCCGTTCGGTGGTGACGGAGCCCGCATGTATCGGACCGGCGATCTCGCCTCGTGGGGTCCTGACGGCCAGTTGCGCTATCTGGGGCGGGCTGATGAGCAGGTCAAGATTCGTGGGTACCGCATCGAGCTCGGCGAAATCCAATCGGCTCTGGCAGATCTGGACGGGGTGCGACAAGCCGAGGTGATCGCCCGGGAAGACCGCCCCGGCGACAAGCGTCTGGTGGGATACATCACCGGCACCGCGGACCCGGTTGCCGTACGAGCCGCATTGTCCGAGCGGTTGCCCGGCTACATGGTGCCCGCGGCAGTGGTGGCGCTCGACGCGTTGCCGTTGACGGTGAACGGAAAGCTCGACAAACGAGCCCTGCCGGCACCCGACTACGTCAACGGTCAGGAATATCGTGCCCCGGCCACCCCGGTGGAGGAACTGGTGGCCGGTATTTACGCCCAGGTTCTCGGTCTGGAACGCGTAGGTGCGGATGATTCCTTCTTCGACCTCGGCGGCGACTCCCTCTCGGCGATGCGGTTGATCAATGCGGTCAATGCCGGCTTGGATTCCGATCTCGCGGTGCGGGCGGTGTTCGAGTCGCCCACGGTGGCGCAACTGGCGGCGCGTGCCGGTGAGGGTTCGGGCCGGCGTGAACCGCTGGTGGCTCAGCAACGGCCGGATGTCCTTCCGCTGTCGTATGCCCAGCAACGGTTGTGGTTCCTCGACCAGCTCGAAGGGCCGTCACCGATCTACAACATGCCGACTGCCTATCGGATCACCGGTGGGTTGGATGTCGGTGCGCTCGGTGCCGCGCTGGCCGATGTGGTGGAGCGGCATGAGTCGTTGCGCACGGTGTTCCCGGCGGTCGACGGAGTGCCCCGACAGGTCGTGGTGCCTGCGGGACAGGCCGATCTCGGGTGGCAGGTAATCGACGCGATGGGCTGGTCCGCGGATCAGCTACACGACGCGATCAGGGCGACCGTCGCGTACCACTTCGACCTGTCAGCCGAGATTCCGCTGAGGGCAACTCTTTTCCACGTGGCCGAGGCTGAACATGTCCTGGTAGCGGTGGTGCATCACATCGCCGGCGACGGCTTGTCGATCGGTCCGCTGGTGGGTGATATCGGGCTCGCCTACGCGAGCCGGTGCGCGGGACAGGCTCCGGAATGGCCACCGTTGCCGGTGCAATACGCGGATTACACGCTGTGGCAGCGGTCGTATCTCGGGGATGTGGCCGACTCCGGCAGCCGGATCGCCGGGCAGTTGGAGTTCTGGGAGGAGACCCTGGCGGGCCTGCCGGAGCGTCTGGAGCTGCCGACCGACCGGCCGTATCCGCCGGTGGCCGACTACCAAGGGGCCAGTCTCCCGATGGAGTGGCCGGTCGAGTTGCAGCAGCAGATCGCGCGGGTTGCGACTGAGCACAACGCGACCAGTTTCATGGTGGTGCAGGCTGCCCTGGCGGTGATGCTGTCGAATCTGAGCGGGAGTTCGGATGTGGCGGTGGGCTTCCCGATCGCGGGACGCAGTGACCCGGCTTTGGACGAGTTGGTCGGCGTCTTCATCAACACGCTGGTGTTGCGTGTCGAACTCGACGGCGATCCCACCGGTGCCGATCTCCTGGCCCAGGTGCGTCGGCGCAGTCTGGCTGCTTACGAGCACCAGGATGTGCCCTTCGAGATGGTTGTGGATCGGCTGAATCCCGTGCGCAGCCTGACCCACCACCCGCTGGTCCAGGTGTTGGTGGCGTGGCAGAACGTGAGCAAGCAGGACGACGACCGAACGCCCGCACCGACTTTGGGTGGTATGCAGGCCACACCGCTGGAAGCGGACACTCAGGCCGCACGCATGGATCTCACGATCTCGTTGGCAGAACGCTGGAGCGGTGGTGAGCCGGCCGGGATCACCGGGGCGGTGGAGTTCCGCACCGATGTATTCGACGCTGCCACCATCCAGACCTTCATCGAGCGACTGTCGCGAGTGGTGCACGCTCTGACCGCCGATCCCGCGGCGAAGCTGTCGTCGATGAATCTGCTGGGGCCGGATGACCACGCCAGCCTCGACGGGTGGGGCAACCGGGCGGTGCTGTCCGAGCCCGTGGCCGCGGTGTCGATCCCGGTGGTCTTCGCGGAGCAGGTGGCCCGGGATCCGGACGCGGTGGCGGTGGTGTGCGGTGACGTTTCGTGGACCTACCGCGAGCTCGATGAGGCGTCGAATCGTTTGGCACACCTGCTTGTCGGCCACGGTGCGGGGCCCGGTGAAAGCGTGGCGTTGCTGCTCAACCATTCGGCCGAGGCGATCGTGGCGATCCTGGCGGTGCTCAAGTCCGGGGCGGCATACCTTCCGATCGACCCGATGGTGCCCGATGCCCGGGTCGAGTTCATGCTCGGCGATGCTCGCCCGGTCGCAGCGATCACCACCGTTGAGTTGCGGGCCCGGCTGGATGGCGCCGACCTGGCTGTCATAGAGGTTTCCGACGACCGGATCGCGACGCAACCCGGCACCGCGCTGCGGGCGCCGGCCGCCGATGACGTCGCCTACCTGATTTACACCTCGGGGACCACCGGTGTTCCCAAGGGCGTGGCGATCACTCATCAGAACGTGACGCAGTTCCTCGCGTCCGTGGACCCGGCGTTGGTGGGGCCCGGAACCGTGTGGTCGCAGTGGCATTCGCTGGTCTTCGACGTCTCGGTGTGGGACATCTTCGGCGCTCTGCTGCACGGTGGCCGGTTGGTGGTGGTGCCCGAGGAGGTGGCACGTTCACCGCACGATCTGCACGCGCTGTTGGTTGCCGAGAAGGTCAGTGTTTTGAGCCAAACGCCGTCGGCCGCGGGGATGCTCTCACCGCAAGGTTTGGAGTCCGCGGCCCTGGTGGTGGCCGGCGAAGCCTGCCCGACCGAGTTGGTGCAGCGTTGGGCGCCGGGGCGGGTGCTGATCAACGCGTACGGACCGACCGAGGCGACGGTGTACGCGACGATCAGTGCGCCCTTGAAAGCTGAAGCGGCCGGTTCGAATGTTGTTCCGATCGGTGCCCCGGTACCGGGTGCGGCATTGTTCGTCCTGGACCGCTGGCTGCGAGAAGTGCCGCCTGGCGTGGTGGGGGAGTTGTACGTGGCCGGCCGCGGCGTCGGCGTCGGGTATGTTGGTCGACCCGGGCTGACCGCATCCCGCTTCGTCCCCTGCCCGTTCGGCGGCGCGGGAGCCCGCATGTACCGGACCGGCGACTTGGTGCGCTGGGGCGGCGATGGGCAGATGCAGTACCTCGGCCGCGCCGACGAGCAGGTCAAGATCCGGGGCTACCGGATAGAACTCGGCGAAATCCAGGTCGCTCTTGCGGATCTGGATGGCGTGGAGCAAGCCGTCGTCATCGCCCGCGAGGACCGCCCTGGTGAGAAGCGTCTCGTCGGCTACGTCACCGAGTCGGTGACGGGATTGGTCGACGCCGGTAAGGCCCGCGCCCAGCTTGCCGAACACCTGCCGGCTTACATGGTGCCCGCTGCGGTGGTGGTGGTCGACGCCATACCGTTGACGGTCAACGGCAAGTTGGACAGGCGCGCGCTACCGGCACCGGAATACATCGACGCCGACAGTTACCGTGCACCGGCCACCCCGACCGGGGAGATTCTGGTCGGCATCTTCGCCCAAGTGTTGGGGCTGGACCGGGTCGGCGTCGACGACTCGTTCTTCGATCTAGGCGGTGACTCGCTGTCAGCGATCAGGCTGATCAACGCCGTCAATACCGCTTTCGACACCGACCTGGCAGTACGCGCGGTCTTCGACGCACCGACCGTGGCTCAGCTGGAGGCGCGAATCGCCACGGGAACGGGCGGACGGACTCCGTTGGCGCCTATGCCGCGGCCGACCGTGCTGCCGTTGTCGTACTCCCAGCAGCGGCTGTGGTTCCTGGACCAATTACACGGTCCGTCACCGATTTACAACATGCCGATGATGTATCGAGTCACCGGATTGGACGTCGATGCACTCGGCTTGGCGCTGGCCGATGTGGTTGTCCGGCATGAGAGTCTGCGCACGGTCTTTCCCGAGGTCGACGGTGTTCCTCGACAGTCGGTGATCCCCGCCGCGCATGCTGATCTCGGGTGGCAGGAGATCGATGCATCAGCGTGGCCGGCAGACCAGTTGGCCGACGCCGTCGACGCAGCTGTGCGGCATCCGTTCGATCTGAAAGCTGAGATCCCGATCTGCGTAAGGATTTTCCGCGTTTCTGAGAATGAGCATCTGCTGGTCGCGGTGCTCCACCACATCGCTGGTGATGCTTGGTCTTTCGCCCCACTCGCCCGAGATGTGGCCGCCGCTTATGCAGCTCGGTGCGGCGGGCAGGCACCGGAGTGGTCTCCCCTCCCGGTGCAGTATGTGGACTACACACTGTGGCAGCGCGAGCAGCTCGGGGAGCTGTCGGATCCCGGGAGCCGGATCGCCGGACAACTCGCCTACTGGCAGGACGCGTTGGCCGGACTGCCTGATCGCCTCGAATTGCCGACAGATCGGCCGTATCCGGCGGTCGCCGATTACCAGGGCGCTGTCGTGGAAGTGGAGTGGCCGGCGGAGTTGCAGCAGCAGGTGGCGCGGGTGGCGCGCGAGCACAACGCGACCAGTTTCATCGTGCTGCAAGCCGCACTCGCGGTCCTGCTGTCGAATCTGAGTGCCAGTTCCGATGTGGCGGTGGGGTTCCCGATCGCCGGACGTAACGATCCCGCCCTCGACGAGCTGGTCGGGTTCTTCGTCAACACGCTCGTGTTGCGGGTCGACCTGGCCGCCGATCCCACCGTCGGCGAACTGGTCGGGCAGGTGCGGCAGCGCAGCCTGGCCGCCTACGAGCATCAGGACGTGCCGTTCGAGGTTCTCGTCGAGAGACTCAATCCGACGCGCAGTCTTACCCATCACCCGTTGATCCAGGTGATGCTGGCCTGGCAGAACCCCGTCAGTGCACCCGATGCCGAGTCGGCACTGGGCGATGTGTATGCGGCACCGCTGATGGCCGAAACTCACACCGCGCGGATGGATCTGGTCTTCGCCCTGGGCGAGAGGTTCGATGCGCAGGGTGCTTCGGCGGGTATCGGTGGTTCGGTGGAGTTTCGTACTGATGTGTTCGATGCGGCGACTATCGAGGGGCTGATTGCGCGGTTGCAGCGGGTGTTGGTGGCGATGACGGTGGATTCGGCTCGGCGGGTGTCGTCGATCGATGTGTTGGACGTTGTCGAGCATGCTCGTTTGGATGTGGTCGGCAACCGGGCGGCGTTGTTGGCGCCTGTGAGTGGTAGGGGCTCGATTCCGGAGGTGTTTGCGCGACAGGTGGCTGGTAGCCCGGATGCTGCGGCGCTGACTTTCGATGGCCGTTCGTGGTCGTATCGGGAGTTGGATGGGGCGTCGAATCGGTTGGCGCGTTTGTTGGTTGGTGTGGGCGCGGGGCCGGGTGAGTGCGTGGCGTTGTTCCTCAATCGTTCGGTTGAGGCGATCGTCTCGATTCTGGCGGTGTTGAAGTCGGGGGCGGCGTATGTGCCGATCGATCCGGTGCATCCCGATTCCCGGATCGCGGTCATGGTCGGCGACGCCAAGCCAGTCGCCGCGCTGAGCGGCGGTGCTCTGAGTGAGCGTCTGCGTGCCTGCGGGGTTGAAGTCATCGATGTGAGGGATCGGCGGGTTGATGCTCAGTCTAGTACTGCGCTGCCGGCGCCGGCTGCGGATGATGTTGCGTACGTGATCTACACCTCGGGGACGACGGGTGTTCCGAAGGGCGTTGCGGTTACCCATCAGAACGTAACCCGACTTTTCGATGAGCTGGATGTGGGTTTGCCGTCTGTGGGGGTGTGGTCGCAGTGGCATTCGTATGCGTTTGATGTGTCGGTGTGGGAGATTTTCGGTGCGCTGCTGAGTGGTGGCCGTCTGGTGGTGGTGCCTGATGCGGTGGTGGCTTCGCCGGATGAGTTGCACGACTTGCTGGTTGCCGAGCATGTGACGGTGTTGAACCAGACGCCGTCTGCTGCGGCGGCGTTGTCGTCGGATGGTTTGGAGTCGACGGCGTTGGTGGTGGCTGGTGAGGCGTGTCCTGCGGAGTTGGTGGATCGGTGGGCGCCGGGCCGGGTGATGATCAACGGCTACGGGCCGACGGAGACGTGGTACACGTCGTTCAGTGCGCCGCTGGTGGCGGGGTCGAAGGCGGTGCCGATTGGGGTGCCGGTGCCGGGCGCGGCGTTGTTTGTCTTGGATCGGTGGTTGCGTCCGGTGGTGCCGGGGGTGGTTGGTGAGTTGTATGTGGCTGGTTCTGGTGTGGCGAGTGGGTATTTGGGTCGGGGTGGGTTGACCGGGTCGCGGTTTGTGGCGTGTCCTTTCGGCGGATCTGGTGCTCGGATGTACCGGACCGGGGACCTGGTGCGCTGGGGCGCTGATGGACAGTTGCGGTATGCTGGGCGGGCTGATGATCAGGTGAAGATCCGTGGCTATCGCATTGAGTTGGGTGAGATCCAGTCGGCGTTGGCTGATGTGGAGGGTGTGCAGCAGGCGGTGGTGATCGCCCGTGAGGACCGGCCCGGCGACAAGCGCCTGGTCGGTTATGTCACCGAGTCAATCAGCGGGACAGTGGATCCGGCGGCGCTGCGGGCGCAGCTGACGCAGCGATTGCCGGCGTATATGGTTCCGGCAGCTGTGATGGTGTTGGACACCTTGCCGTTGACGGTGAATGGGAAGTTGGATCGTCGGGCTCTGCCGGTGCCGGGGTATGTCGATGCTCGGCAGTAGCGTGCTCCGGCGAGCCACCGAGGAAATCCTCACTGGGATCTACGCCCAGGTGCTCGGGCTGGAGCGGGTCGGGGTCGACGATTCCTTCTTCGATCTGGGCGGAGATTCACTGTCTGCGACTCGGTTGGTCAATGCGATCAACACCTGCCTGGATGCCGATCTTGCGGTTCGTTCGGTGTTCGAGACACCGACGGTGCGCAGTTTGGCTGCGCAGGTCGGTCGGGATGAGAGTTCGCAAGAAGTGGTCCCGGTCGAGATTCTGAAGGCGGGTGAAGGTGTTCCGTTGTGTTGTGTCCATGACGGTTTCGGGTTGAGTTGGTCGTATCGGGCATTGGGCCAGTATGTCGATGGCCCGATCGTCGGTATCAACCGAGCTTCAGCCGACGGTGAGGCCGAAGCGCTGTCCATCCAGGGTATGGCGGCGAACTACGCAGATCGGCTGCAGGACTTGTATCCGGTTGGGCCGTATCGGATTCTGGGCTGGTCATTCGGTGGTGTGGTCGCTCATGCATTGGCTGTGGAGCTTCAGCGGCGCGGGTGTGAGGTTGAGCGGTTGGTGTTGCTCGACGGCCTGTTGAACCCGAACAGATTCTGGAAGAGCATCACCAGGAAGATCGCGCAGAATCAGGCGGTGGCCGAAGGATGGGTTCTGGATTACATCCTGCGGACCAACAAGGTCCGGATTCCGATGCATTTTGGGCTGCTGACGTATTCGCGGGTGGCCGATATCTTTGCTCGGCACGGGGCCAGTCCTCCGTCGCGGCAGTTGGTCGAATTCATGGCGCGCAGTGTGAGCTCGGGTCAGTTGTTGTTGCTCGACCATCGGCCTGAACTGTTTGATGGTGATGTCGTGATGTTCTCGGCTGCCCGTCCTCGGTGCGAGGAGACCAGCGGGGATGGGCTCATGTCGAAGTTGGCGCGGCTGCGTAACCGCAGGGCGGCCAGAGCGCTTCTGCACAGTTGGCGCCCTTATGTTTCCGGGAACATCACGGTGCGACCGGTGGACTGCACCCACTTCGAAATGTTCACTCCGGAAGCACTGAGTGGGTACATCGAACAGCTCAAGTCTGTCCTGGAAAGAACCTCGGAATAGTTTCGTAACGATGCTCTGGCGCACAGGCGTTGAGCGGCTGACGTGGGGACGGTGATCGCCAAATGCGGACCACTTACAAACACGAGACGCGTGAATGCAACGCGGATACAGTTCCAAACATCAGCAACGTCCTCGATGTGCTCGACCAGCGTACGTTTGATCTCGGGCTGGCGATAGGAGTCAACAGCCTGCTCCAGAGCGTCTGGATTTATGACCGCCCGGTCGACATCACAGGTCTTCAGCAGTTCCACGACCATCTTCGGCGGGGGCGTCTGTCCCGCGGCATCGAGCGGTCACCGCTGTCGTTCGGCCGGCACCGCTGGGTGGCATCGGAGAATTTCTCCGAGATCGAGATCATCGAGACAGCCAGACCCCGTGAAGAATTCGACGACTGGCTAGACGAGCAGATCGATACTCCGCTCGATTGCGAGCACGGGCCCGGCTGGCACCTTGCGGTGCTCCCATTCACCGATGGAGGCTCAGGTGTGAGCTTGGTCGTGTCACATTGCCTCATCGATGGCGTCGGGCTGTGCGAGGCACTGGCTGATGCTGCACTCGGCCGTGACGACCCGATCAGCTGGCCTGCTGCCGCATCGCGCGGTCGTTGGCAAGCCCGCATGCAGGACACCTGGCAAACCGTGCGCGACATCCCCGCGATGGCGCGGGGCTTTGTCGCAGCGATTCGGCTCGCCCGGCGCAGCCGGGAGGGGGCGACAACCCCGGCCACTTCGACGACTGTCGCGTCACCTGCACAAGCCGCCGTTTCCGACGAATCGATCCGGGTCCCGATGGCAACGGTCCTCGTCGATGCCGGCGAATGGGATTCTCGCGCAGAGGCGCTGGGCGGGACCAGCAACACTCTTCTCGTGGGGTTGGCGGCTCGGCTCGCCCATCGCGCAGGACGTGTCGGCGCGGACGGATCGGTGATCGTCACGATGCCCGTCAATCAGCGCGCCGACGGAGATACCCGCGCCAACGCGAGAAGCAGTGTGGCCCTATCGGTCGACCCTGCGCTTGCGACCACGGACCTGCGCGAGATCCGCGCCTCGGTCAAACAAGCGCTGATCCGTCACGGGGAAGTCCCCGACGAGGAGCTGGCAGTGAATGCCATCATTCCGCTGTTACCCAAGCGGTTTCTCGGGGCCACTTCCCGTGTCGGTTCGGTGAACCAGGTCGGTTCGTCCAACCTCGGTGTGGTCAACCCGGCCGCCAGCCGGGCCGATGGTACGGACGCCGACTACTTCGCCGTGAAAGTCCTCCCGCACCTAGGGCTGACAGAGGCGATGCTGCACCGGTTCGGCGGGACTCAGTCATTTCTCTCCGGCCGAGCGAACGGGCAGGTATTTGTCTCAGCCCATTCATATCTACCCGACCGAGTCAACACGAATGAGCGGTTGAAGCAAGACCTTTCACAGGCATTGAACGATTTTTCGCTGACCGGCACGCATCTTTGAGCGTCCCCGAATCCCACAAGTAGGAGGATGACATGGGCACCAATCTCCGGGTGGCTATCCAATCAGTTCTCGGTCTCGCGGCATTGGGCGCGCTGCTGTTCGTGCCGGCGGGAACGTTCAACTACTGGCAGGCATGGGTTTTTCTGGCCGTGTACTCGGTCATGGCGATTCTGTCTACCGTCTACTTGTTGAGGAAGGACAAGGCAGTTGTCGAGCGCCGCATGCGCGTTGGACAGAAGGCCGAGTCGAGACCGGTGCAGAAGGCGGTACTCGTCGTCATCGCGGTGTTGTCCGTCGGGCTTCCGGTGTTCTGTGGCCTCGACCATCGCTTCGGTTGGTCCCCGGTGCCCACCGCCGTGTCATGGATCGGCAACGTGATGTTCGCGATCGGTCTCGTGATCACGATCTTCACGATCGTCCAGAACAGCTACGCGTCGGCCAACATCACCGTCGAGTCGGAGCAGAAGCTGGTCTCCACCGGCCTCTATGGGCTCGTCCGGCATCCGATGTACATGGGGGCGCTGCTCATGGTGGCGGGAATGCCGCTCGCACTCGGTTCCTGGTGGGGGCTGGCTGTTCTCATTCCCGTCCTGGTCATCTACGCCTTCCGCATCCAGGACGAAGAGAAGCTGCTTCGGCAGCAACTCGCCGGGTATGGGGAATACACGCAGAAGGTGCACTACCGGCTCGTACCACTCGTCTGGTGACTGTTGAGCCTCCGAGCCTTTGTCGAGGCCCTGCCGGTCCAGGGTCGTTCAGAGATGCGCGCCGCTGAGCGAGAACTCACTCAAGGTGGTTGAAAGCTCCCGTCGCAATTCATCGTTCGTGTTCAGGCGGTCCGGCAGAGTCGAGACCAACGAGACAAAGATCCGTCCGTCCACTGCTCCCGACAGCATCGTCTGGACTCCGCCGTACCGGTGCAGCGTCGACGTGGCTACACCGAGGTGGTGAAGCCTCAACGCGAAGGCGTCGGCGTTTGTGCCGTCTGGACGGTTGGCGGCGGCGTCGATCACACCGACGTTCGACGCACCGACCAGATTGAACGGGTTGCCTCTTGTCGCGCCGCGGGCGGCTTTGAGAAGCCGCTGAGACAAGAGCGGAACCAGAGCATTCACTACCTGCTGGGGGTCGGGTTCCTCCGAGTGGCGAATCAAGGCTTGTTTGACTGCCGTTCGAATCCCGGTCAGGTCTGTCGTTGCTGACGTCGGGTCGACTGTGGCGCGCACGCCGCCGAGCGCGTTGGCGCGGGTATCGTCTGCGGCGCGCTTGTTGACCGGCAGCGTTACGACCACAGAGCCGTCGGCCGCAACCCGCCCCGCGCGCTGGGCGAGGCGAGCTGCCAGTCCCACAAGCAGTGTGTTGCGGGTCCCGCCGAGTGCACTTGCGCGGGCGTCCCACTCATCGGCGTCGACGAAGATCGTTGCCGTTGGGAGAAGGTGGGATTCGTCGGCTTCAGGAGCTGGTGCGGGTGATGCGGTACTGGGTGGCGCGGCAGCTTCGGAACTGTTACCGCCACGCCCCATCCGCATCGAGGCGACGACGGCACGGCCGATGGACGGGATATCGCTCACAGTTTGGCCGACATCTTCGCGGATGGCCTGCCACCGCCCGCGTGATGCGGTAGTCGGCCAGGTGATCGCGTCGTCGCGGCCGAGTGCCGCATCGGCCACGGCCTCCCACAGCCCGACACCGTCGGTGAGACAGTGCGAGATGACCAAGCTCACGCCCGTGCCGCCGTCGGTGAAGGGGAGCACCGCAAGGTGCCAGCCCGGTCCGTGCTCAAGATCGAGTGGGCTGTTGACCTGCTCGTCGAGCCAGTCGTCGAATTCTTCACGCGGCCTGGCTGTCTCGACGACCTCGAGGTCGGATGGGTTCTCGGGTGCTACCCAGCGATGGCGACCGAACGACAATGGTGACCGCCCGATGCAGCGGGATAGCCGTCCCCTCTGAAGATGCTCGTGGAATTGCCGCAGACCGTCGATGTCGATCGGCCGGTCATACACCCAAACACACTGCAGCAGGGTTTCCGAACCTGTCGCCTGTCCGAGGTCGAACATGGTCTGATCGAGCACATCCAGTACATTGCTCATTTTTGTACGGTACGAGCCTGAAGGCGGTTTCACTCGGCAATTGCGACGAAACCACACTCCGAATTGGCTGGAATGACGCGTCTTACACCGTGCGTGCCAAGCGGTCGGCGAGCAGTCCGGCGAACTTGGCAGGGTCGTCGGGCACCCCGCCCTCGGCAAGAAGGGCTGTGCCGTAGAGCAATTCGGCGGTCTCAGCGAGTCGATGCGAATGAGCGTCGTCTCCGCCCGTCTTGTACGCCTCCCGCAAGCCGGTGACCAGTGGATGGCTCGGGTTGAGTTCGAGGATCCGTTTTCCGGTCGGGACAACCTGTCCTGAGGCCCGGTAGATGCGTGCCAGCGTCGGCGTGATGCCGAACGTGGGGGTTATCAGGCAGGCCGGAGACTCGGTCAACCTACTGGACAATCGCACTTCCGAGACCCGCTCGGTCAGCGTCTCCTTCAACCAGGCCACAAGGCCGGCGAACTCTTGCTGCTGCGCCTCTCGCTCGGCCTCATGCGCGGCCTTGTCCTCGTCGGAGTCGAGGTCGATCTCACCTTTGGCCACCGACTGCAGCGGCTTGCCGTCGAATTCAGGCACCGAAGTCACCCAGATCTCGTCGACCGGGTCCGTGAGCAGCAGGACCTCGTAACCTTTGGCCTTGAATGCCTCCAGGTGCGGTGACTTCAGAAGTTGCTCGGCAGATGGTCCGGTGGCGTAGAAGATCTGTTCCTGACCATCCTTCATCCGCTCGACGTACTCGGGCAGCGTCGTGAGCCTCTCGGCGCCCTCTGCGTCGGAGAAGGTGGAGAAGAAGGACGACACCCGCAGCAGCGTGTCCTGATTGTCCAGGTCGGATATCAGGCCCTCCTTGAGGACAGCGCCGAATTGCTCCCAGAAGATGCGGTAGTCCTCGGGCTTGCCGGACTTCAGATCCGTGATTGTCGACAGGACCTTCTTGGTCAGCCGGCGACGGATTGCCGTGACCTGCCGATCCTGCTGCAGGATCTCGCGGGAGACGTTGAGTGACATGCCCTGTGCATCCACCACGCCCTTGACGAAGCGCAGGTAACCGGGCATGAGTTCTTCGCAATCTCCGATGACGAAGACGCGCTTGATATAGAGCTGGACCCCGGTCCTGGCGTCCCTGGTGAACATGTCGAATGGGGCGTGTGACGGGATGAACAACAAGGCCTGGTACTCGAAGCTGCCCTCTCCCCTCATCGAGATGATCGCGAGCGGATCGTCCCAGGCGTGGGCGATGTGCTTGTAGAACTCGTGGTATTCCTCCTCGGAAACCTCGTCTTTGGGCTTGGCCCACAACGCCTTCATCGAGTTGAGCGTCTGAGTTTCGACCGTGACGGTGTCCGGACCGCCTTCCTCAGGGGCCGGCGTACGTTGTTCGACCTGCATGCGTACGGGCCAGGCGATGAAGTCGGAGTACTTCTTGACGAGCTCTCTGATCTTGTGCTCAGCGGTGTAGTCGTGAAGTTGATCCTCGACATCTTCGGGTTTCAGGTGCAGCGTGACCGATGTGCCCTGCGGAGCGTCATCGACGGACTCGATGGTGTAGGTGCCGTCGCCGCTCGACACCCATCGGGTGGCTCCACTCTCGCCGGCCTTGCGGGTGAGCAGTTCAACCTTGTCCGCCACCATGAACGTCGAGTAGAAGCCGACGCCGAACTGTCCGATCAATTCCTCGGAGGCGGCCGCCTGCTTGGCTTCCTGCAATTGCTGACGCAGCTCCGCGGTTCCGGACTTCGCGAGCGTGCCGATCAGCGCCACAACTTCGTCGTGCGTCATCCCGATGCCGTTGTCACGCACGGTCAGGGTCCGTGGATCCCGCCCCACCTCGATGTCGATGTGGAGGTCGGAGATGTCGGCGGTCAGGTCCTTGTTCCGCAGAGTTTCGAGGCGGAGCTTGTCCAGGGCGTCCGACGCATTCGAGATCAGCTCCCGAAGAAAGGAATCCTTGTTGGAGTAGACCGAGTGCACCAGCAACTCCAGGAGTTGGCGTGCCTCCGCTTGAAACTCCAACTGCTCGACGTGTGCAGACATGCGATTCCATCCCCACAGATCAACCAACGATATCTCCGAGGACGATACCGAGCTGCCGCAGGCTCAGCGACTGACCATGCGCGAAACATCGGCACGATGACCGCCCTCAGAACGCCGTGCGAATTCGATCGCGGCCCCAGATTTGCTGAGAGGTAAATATTCACAAAGTTTGCCGATGTTTGCAGGCGCAAATTCCATTCCGAGATTCCCCGACGCCGGCACCCGACGTGAATCTGGCTAACTCAACCTTTGTTGACGGGGCAATGGATTGTGACGCCGAGGACGTTGCGCTCGTGCGCCGCTGAGTTTGCCTCACGCGAGACGGGCTCCGTAGCTGCCGCCTTTTGTCGGGCGTAAGGCAAGCCGTCGAATCCGGCGCTGACCCGGCCCGCTTCGCTGGATTGAACTACATCGGTGTCGCGCGGGGCGGCGGGCGAGAAGTGATCATGATCCACCGCGCCGCGAAGCCCTGGCGGTCGGAGGGGCGAGGCCGGCGTGCGGCTCTTCGCATCCCTCATGGCGTTATCTACCACAGATATTGCGAGTTCAGCGGACGTGGTGGAGCCTGGCTCCCAGGCTTCTCACCGGCATCGGCAGTGTTGTTCGGCTGCCCGGGAGCTCACCGCAGCTCGGGCGGTGAACGATCCCGGGATGGGGGTGCGGCCCAGGTCGGCAGCACTGGTTTCGCACTGCCGGCGGTCGCCGAGTATGGCAAATGTGAGAGTCGGCAGTCCGGCTCGACGAGCTGTTCAATTGGTTTGCTATTTGATGGCGGCACGTCCATTTGTGGGCGCCGATGACCGGCTGTAGCAACAGGAGGTGCATTGGATTGTCCAATCCTTCTCCCTGGCGACATGAAGTGGATATGCTGACGCTCTGCAACTAGACATTTCATAGCTAGAGTGGCCCAAGGATGCGCGGAAGCGAGGTGGGCAACCGCCGCGCATCCTGATCGCTGGACGATTTTCGCTGGTCGACTCGGTGGGAGGAGGGCCAGATGCGCGTCAACTCATTTGACGACTGCAATGGACGATTTCTCGTCTCGATCGATGACGAGGAGTTACGAGGCCCGTGGCCGAAGCATGCCATCCGAATAGTCGGCTCCCCGGCGGGTGGCCTGGCCGTCGACTCAGGAGAACACGGCCCTCGTGGGTTCGGCGTCCGTCATCGCCCGGTGACCCGACGTTCGCAACGTTCGGATCATTCAGCCTGCGGGGATCGGAGAGGCAGTGGAATTTCGCACCGATGTGATTGACGAGGCGTCATCATGACTGCTGATCTGTCCCGGCGGCTGTCGTCGATGGACTTGTGGGACGAGGACGATCACTCTGAGTTGTTCGAGTGGGGCAATAGTGCGGTGTTGTCGGCCTCGGTGACCGAGACTTCGGTTCCGGAGGCATTTGCCGTGCAGGCGGTTCGCGTTCCGGATGCGGTGGCCGTCAGTTTTGGTGGTTGTTCGTTGTGTTATCGGGAGCTGGACGAGGCGTCGAATCGGTTGGCGCGTTTGTTGGTTGGTGTGGGCGCGGGGCCGGGGACGTCTGTGGGTTTGTTGACGGGGCGGTCGGCTGATGCGGTTGTTGCGATTTTGGGTGTGTTGAAGTCGGGGGCGGCGTATCTGCCGATGGATCCGGTGGTGCCCGATGCGCGGATCGAGTTCATGATCGCTGATGCGGGGCCGGTCGCGGTGTTGACCACGGCTGAGCTGGCCGAGCGGCTCGACGGATGTGGTGTGCCGGTGATCGATCTCGAGGATCCCCGAGTTGATGCTCAGTCTAGTACTGCGCTGCCGGCGCCGGCGCCGGATGATATCGCGCACATCATCTATACGTCGGGGACCACTGGGGTGCCGAAAGGCGTTGCGGTTACCCATCAGAACGTGACCCGACTTTTCGATGCGCTGGATGTGGGTATCGAGTTGGGGCCGCAGCAGGTGTGGACCCAATGTTCGTCGTTGGCGTTTGACTATTCGGTATGGGAGATCTGGGGCGCTCTGCTGCATGGTGGACGTCTGGTGGTGGTGCCCGAGGCGGTGACGCGCTCGCCGCAGGAGCTGCAGGCGTTGGTGGTCGGCGAGGGAGTTACTGTGTTGAGTCAGACTCCTTCTGCAGTAGGGGTTTTGGATCCGGCGGCGCTGGGTTCTGTGGCTGCGTTGATGGTGGCGGCCGAAGCCTGCCCGTCAGATGTGGTGGATCGGTGGGCGCCGGGCCGGGTGATGATCAACGGCTACGGCCCGACGGAGACCACGGTGTACGCCACGATCAGCAAGCCGTTGAAGAAGACCGAACAGGCGGGTCCGTCGAGTGTGCCGATTGGTGTGCCGGTGCCGGGCGCGGCGTTGTTTGTCTTGGATCGGTGGTTGCGTCCGGTGCCTGCCGGTGTGGTGGGTGAGTTGTATGTCGCCGGCCGCGGGGTGAGTGCGGGCTACCTGGGGCGGGCCGGTTTGACCGGGTCGCGGTTCGTGCCGTGTCCGTTCGGCGGATCTGGTGCTCGGATGTACCGGACCGGGGACCTGGTGTCGTGGGGCGCTGATGGACAGTTGCGGTATGCCGGGCGGGCTGATGATCAGGTGAAGATCCGTGGCTATCGCATTGAGTTGGGTGAGATCCAGTCGGCGTTGGCTGATGTGGAGGGTGTGCAGCAGGCGGTGGTGATCGCCCGTGAGGACCAGCCCGGCGATAAGCGTTTGGTCGGTTACATCACCGGCGCGGCCGATCCTGGGCAGGTGCGTGCCGCGCTGGCCGACCGGCTGCCCTCGTACATGGTGCCCACGGCCGTGGTGGTGCTGGATGCGTTGCCACTGACCGTGAACGGCAAGCTCGACAAGCGCGCCTTGCCCGCACCGGACTACACCGGTGATCGGTACCGGGCTCCCAGCACCGCCACCGAGGAAATCCTCACTGGGATCTACGCCCAGGTGCTCGGGCTGGAGCGGGTCGGGGTCGACGATTCCTTCTTCGATCTGGGCGGAGATTCACTGTCTGCGACTCGGTTGGTCAATGCGATCAACACCTGCCTGGATGCCGATCTTGCGGTTCGTTCGGTGTTCGAGACACCGACGGTGGCCGGGCTGGCGAGAGGTGTCAATGCCGGTGCCGGTGGGCGGGCGCGGTTGGAGGCTCGGCAGCGGCCGCCGGTGATCCCGTTGTCGTATGCCCAGCAGCGGTTGTGGTTCCTCGATCAGTTGGAGGGGCCGTCGCCGACCTACAACATGGCGATGGCGCTGCGGCTCAGTGGACGCTTGGATGTCGGCGCACTGGGTCAGGCGTTGGCGGACGTGGTGGACCGGCATGAATCGTTGCGCACGGTGTTTCGTGCGGTTGGTGGTGTCCCGGAGCAGCTGGTTGTGCCTTCCGGGCAAGTCGATTTCCGATGGCAGGTCATTGATGCCGGCGGCTGGTCAGCAGAGGACCTGCGAGAGGCCGTCGAGGGGGCGGCCGGCCACAGATTCGATTTGTCGGTCGAGAGCCCGCTGAGCGCAACACTTTTCCGCTTGGATCAGGACGAGTACGTGCTGGTCGGGGTCCTGCACCATATCGCTGGGGACGGTTCGTCGGTAGCGCCATTGTTGGCAGATCTCGGCGCGGCCTATACGAGCAGGTCTTCGGGCGGAGCGCCGCAGTGGGCGCCGTTACCGGTTCAGTACGTGGATTACACGTTGTGGCAACGTGAGCATCTGGGTGATCTGGCCGACCCTGACAGTCGCATTGGCGGGCAGGTGGCGTACTGGCGAAATGCGTTGGCGGGCCTGCCCGAGCGGTTGGACTTGCCCACGGACCGGCCGTATCCGCGCGTCGCCGACTATCGTGGAGCAAGCGTGGCGGTGGATTGGCCCGCAGAACTTCAGCAGCGGGTCGCCCAGCTGGCACGTGAGCACAACGCGACCAGTTTCATGGTGATCCAAGCTGCACTGGCGGTGCTGTTGGCCAAGACCAGTGCCAGTACCGATGTGGCGATGGGGATCGCCACCGCCGGTCGTAGTGATCCAGCCCTGGATGCGTTGGTGGGCTGCTTCGTCAATACCTTGGTGCTTCGGGTCGATGCGAGCGGCGAACTCACCGTCGCTGACCTGTTGGCCCAGGTGCGCCAGCGCAGCCTGGCCGCCTACGACAATCAGGATGTGCCGTTCGAAGTGCTGGTCGAACGGCTCAACCCCGTGCGAACCCTGACACATCATCCCCTGGTTCAGGTGTTGTTGTCCTGGCAGAACTTTGTCGGTGGCTCTGCCCCGGGGGCAGCGTTTGGTGACGTGCAGGCCAGCCCGCTTTCCGCGGAAACCCACACCGCCCGAATGGATTTGACGTTCACTCTGTCAGAACATTTCACCGAAGACGGTCAGCCCGATGGAATCGGCGGATCGGTGGAGTTCCGCACCGACGTGTACGACGCCGCCAGCATCGAAACGCTGATCGAGCGGTGGCAGCGGGTACTGATGGCGATGACCTCTGACTCGACCCGGCGGTTGTCGTCGGTGGATCTGCTCGATGACCCCGACCAAGTCCGTCTGGACTTACTTGGCAACCGGGCGGTGTTGACCGAGCCTGTGGCTGCGATGTCGATTCCGGTGTCGTTCGCCGAGCAGGTGGCTCGGGTGCCAAATGCGGTCGCATTGACCTGTGACGGTCGTGCGATGACCTATCGCGAGCTGGATGAAGCCTCGAATCGGTTGTCGCACTTCCTGGTTTCCCACGGCGCGGGTCCGGGGCAGTGCGTGGTGCTGTTCTTCAACCGATGCGCCGAAGCGGTGGTGTCGATCCTGGCCGTGCTCAAGACCGGGGCGGCCTATCTGCCGATCGAACCGGCAGTTCCGGATGCGCGGGCGCGGTTCATGATCTCCGATGCCACGCCGGTGGCCGCTGTGACGACAGCCGGATTGACGCATCGGCTCGAAGGGGCGGGCCTGGTCGTCATCGATGTCAACGACCCACGTGTCGACGGGTATCCGGTCACCGCCCTGCCGGCGCCGGAGCCGGACGATATCGCCTACATCATGTACACCTCGGGCACCACGGGTGTCCCGAAAGGAGTGGCGATCACCCACGCCAACGTGACCCAGCTTCTAGAGACAATGCCTCCGGCTTTGGTGACATCGGAACAGGTGTGGACGCAGTGGCACTCCTTGGTCTTCGACGTCTCGGTATGGGACATCTTCGGTGCGTTGCTGCATGGTGGTCGGCTGGTAGTGGTCCCCGAGTCGGTGGCGCACTCTCCGCAGGATCTGCATGCCCTTCTCGTCAGCGAGCGGGTCACAGTGTTGAGTCAGACCCCGTCGGCAGTGGGGATGCTGTCGGCTGAGGGTTTGGAGTCGACGGCGCTCGTGGTGGCGGGTGAGGCCTGCCCGGCTGACGTGGTGGACCGGTGGGCGCAGGACAGGGTGATGATCAACGCCTACGGTCCGACCGAGGCGACGGTGTACGCCACGATCAGCGCCCCGTTGGTTCCCGGTTCAGGTGCGGTGCCGATCGGTGCGCCGGTGTCCGGGGCGGCATTGTTCGTCCTGGACCAGTGGCTACGCCCGGTGCCTGTGGGCGTGGTCGGCGAGCTGTATGTGGCCGGCCGGGGAGTCGGGGTGGGGTATGTGCGCCGGGCGGGGCTGTCCGCGTCCAGGTTTGTGGCGTGCCCGTTCGGCGGAGACGGAGCGCCTGGAATACGTATGTATCGAACCGGCGATTTGGTGTCGTGGGGTATTGACGGGCAGTTGCGGTATCTGGGGCGTGCGGATGAGCAGGTCAAGATCCGCGGGTATCGCATCGAACTCGGTGAAATCCGGTCGGCGCTGGCCGATATCGACGGGGTTGCACAGGCGGTAGTGGTTGCCCGTGAAGATCGGCCCGGCGACAAGCGCCTGGTCGGTTATGTCACCGAGTTGGACGCCGGGGTAGTGGATCCGGTCCAGATTCGGTCTGTGCTGGCTCAGCGGTTGCCCGCATACATGGTGCCGGCGGCGATCGTGGTGATCGATGCGCTGCCGTTGACGGTCAACGGCAAGCTGGACCGGCGGGCTCTGCCGGCCCCGGAGTACTCGGCCGTCGACCGGTACCGGGCCCCGGCCACACCCACCGAGGAGATACTGGCCGGCATCTACGCCCAGGTGCTCGGGTTGGAACGGGTTGGAGCCGATGACTCGTTCTTCGATCTCGGTGGGGACTCTCTGTCGGCGATGAGGGTGATCGCCGCGATCAACAACGCTCTGGACGTCGGAGTCGCAGTGCGAACCGTGTTCGAAGCATCCACGGTAGCCCAGCTGGCGGGGCGTATCGGTGACGGCACAGCCGGATTGCCGCCATTGACGAGAGTCGAGCGGCCCGATGTGTTGCCGTTGTCATATGCGCAGCAACGGTTGTGGTTCTTGAGCCAGTTCGAGGGCGAGGCTGCGACCTACAACATGCCGACCGCGTTCCGGATCGGCGGAAGCCTGGATGTAGAGGCGTTGGGCGCGGCGCTGGCCGATGTGGTCGGCCGCCATGAGTCGCTGCGCACGGTGTTTGCCGCGCGTGACGGGCTGCCCCGGCAGGTTGTCGTCTCCGCCGATCAAGCCGATTTCGGGTGGCAGGTCGTTGATGCCAGTGGCTGGTCACCTGATCGGCTGATGGAAGCGATCGGCGCGGCCGTGTGTTACAACTTCGACCTCGAAACCGAAATACCGGTGCGTGCATGGCTTTTCCGCGTTGCGGAGGACGACCATGTGTTCGTGGCGGTGGTGCACCATATCGCCGGAGACGGCTCGTCGGTCGGCCCGCTGGTGCGTGACCTGGGAGTCGCGTACGCGAGCCGGTGCACGGGACGGGCGCCGGATTGGGCGCCGCTGCCGGTGCAATATGTGGATTACACGCTGTGGCAACGTGAGTATCTGGGTGATCTTGCCGATGCGGACAGTCGGATATCTTCGCAGGTGGCGTACTGGGAGAACGCGTTGGCGGGCATGCCGGAGAGGTTGGCGTTGCCCACCGACCGGCCGTATCCGGCGGTGGCCGATTACCGTGGCGCCAGTGTGGCGGTGGACTGGCCGGCACATCTGCAGCAACTGGTTACACGGGTGGCTCGCGAGCACAATGCAACCAGTTTCATGGTGATGCAGGCCGGACTGTCGGTCCTGTTGTCGAATCTGAGCGCCAGTCCCGATGTGGCGGTGGGGTTTCCGATTGCCGGACGCAACGATCCGGCACTGGAAGATTTGGTCGGGTTCTTCGTCAACACCTTGGTGCTGCGGGTCGACCTGGCCGGCGATCCGACCGTCGCCGAGTTGTTGGAGCAGGTGCGCCAGCGCAGCCTCAGTGCCTTTGAGCACCAGGATGTTCCGTTCGAGGTATTGGTGGATCGGCTCAACCCGACTCGCAGCCTCACCCATCACCCGCTGATCCAGGTGATGTTCGCCTGGCAGAACTTTGCCGGGCAGAACGGCGATGCCCCCGCGACCGAGGCCGCCATGGGCGATCTGCGGGCCACGCCGTTGTCTGCCGAGACCCACACCGCTCGGATGGATCTGGCGTTCTTCCTGCGGGAACGTTGGACCGAAGACGGTGAGCCGGACGGGATCTACGGGTCGGTGGAGTTCCGCACCGATGTGTACGACACTGCCACCATCGAGGCGCTGATCCAGCGATTCGAGCGGGTGTTGCAGGCGATGGTCGCCGCCCCGGGCGGCTTGTTGTCGTCCCTGGATGTGTTGGATGCCGCCGAGCGCATCGAACTGGATGAGATCGGCAACCGGAAGGTGCTGTCTCAGGCGGTGACACCGGTGTCGATCCCGGTGATCTTCGCTGAACAGGTCGTACGCGACCCCGACGCGGTGGCGGTACGCTTCGACGGTCGCTCGATGTCCTATCAGGAGTTGGACGAGGCGTCGAATCGGTTGGCGCGCTTGCTGATCAGTCACGGTGCAGGCCCGGGAAAATGTGTGGCCCTGCTCTTCAACCGCTGCGCCGAGGCGATCGTGTCGATCATGGCCGTGCTGAAGACCGGCGCAGCGTATCTGCCGATCGACCCGGTCCATCCCGATTCACGGATCGAATTCATGCTCGACGACGCCACTCCGATCGCCGCTGTCACCACGGCCGCGCTGGCTGATCGGTTGGACGGCCACGAGCTGTTGGTCATCGACGTCGACGATCCAGCCGTCGAGTCTTTCGAGTGCGCTGAGTTGCCCGCGCCCAGTGCCGACGACGTCGCCTACATCATCTACACATCGGGGACAACAGGGACGCCGAAAGGCGTTGCTATCGCACATCACAACGTAACCCAGTTGCTCGATTCCCTGGACCCGAGCCTGACCGCACCGGGGACGGCCTGGACGCAGTGGCACTCCTACAGCTTCGACATCTCGGGCTGGGAGATCTTCATGGTCCTCCTGCATGGCGGTCGGCTCGTCGTGGTGCCCGAGTCGGTGGCGCTGTCCCCGACGGAGTTCCACGCCCTACTGGTCGACGAGAAAGTCGACGTACTGGGCCAGACCCCGTCTGCGGTGGGAGCGGTGTCCCCCGAGGGTTTGGATTCGGTGGCCTTGCTGGTGGGAGGCGAGGCTTGTCCGGCTGAAGTAGTGGAACGTTGGGCGCCGGGCCGAGCGATGATCAATCAATACGGTCCGACCGAAACCACGATGTGGGTGGCGATCAGTGAGCCGTTGAAGGCAGCGGGTGACGGCGGGTCGGGAGTCGTTCCGATTGGCTATCCGATGCCGGGCACCGCGTTGTTCGTGCTGGATCGATGGCTGCGGCCAGTGCCGACGGGTGTGATCGGTGAACTGTACGTGGCGGGCCGCGGTGTGGGAGTTGGGTATTGGCGGCGGCCGGGTTTGACCGCGTCACGGTTCATGGCTTGCCCGTTCGGCGGGGTAGGAAACCGGATGTACCGCACCGGCGATCTGGTGCGCTGGGGTGCGGACGGTCAACTGCTGTACGAAGGACGTGCTGATGAGCAGGTCAAGATCCGCGGGTACCGCATCGAACTCGGTGAGATCCAGGCGGTACTGGCGGGCCATCCGCGGGTAGCGCAGGCGGTGGTCGTTGCTCAGCCCCCCGCGTCGATCGCGGGTCAGACAGAACACAGCAGCGACAAGCTGTTGGGTGGCTACGTTGTGCTGGATCCCGAGATGATGCTCGTCCGGGAGCCCGACCGCGAGGCGCGACTCGTCGAGCAGTGGCGGGGTGTGTGGGGCGGCGTCTATTCGGAGCCGGCACCCGAGGCCGATGAACCGGTGGAGCTGGGAGAGGATTTCGGCGGGTGGATCAGCAGCTACACGGGTGAGCCTATCCCGCTGGATCAGATGCAGGAATGGCGGTCGGCCACGGTAGATCGGATCATGGCCCTTCGCCCACAACGGGTCCTCGAAATCGGCGTGGGATCAGGGCTTCTGCTGTCGCAGATCGCCCCTGAATGCATGGAGTATTGGGGCACCGACTTATCGGCGCCGACGATTCAGAAGCTGCAGGCGGCCGTGGCATCGCAGTCGTGGCGAGATCGAGTTCAGCTTCGGGTTCAGCCGGCGGATGTTCCAGATGGGCTGCCGGAAGGGCATTTCGATGTCGTGGTACTCAACTCGGTGATCCAGTACTTTCCCAGTGCGGGCTATCTGATGGATGTGCTGGCAGCGGTGACGAAGCTGTTGGCGCCGGGCGGGGCGGTGTTCCTCGGCGACGTGCGCAACCTATCGCTACTGCGGGCTTTCACCACTGGGATCGTGTGTGCCGATCCGTCCGTTGGTGGGGACACGGCGGGGCTGGTTCGCGAGCGGGTGCGCCGGGAAATGGTTGCCGAGCAAGAACTCCTGCTGACGCCGGAGTTCTTCACCGAGTTGCCGCAGCAGCTCGGCGAGATCGGTGCGGTCCAAATAGAGCTCAAACGGATGCGCGCGGTGAACGAACTGAGCACCTACCGCTATGACGTGATCCTGCGAAAGGCCCCGGTGTCGGTACGTTCGGCGGCGCAGTTGCCTACGGAGTCATGGCAGCGGTTCGGAAGCCTGGCCAGATTGGGCTCGTATCTGCGATCCCAGCAGCTACCGGAGCTGCGGGTAACCGGGGTGCCGCACGCCGGTATGTCGGCGGACGTGCGGCTGGCTCAAGCGCTGGACCAGGCCAGGGACGGGCTGCCAGTCGGTGAACTGCGCGGTGAAGAATGCCCGACGGACGCGGTGCTGCCTTACCAGTGTCATCTTTTAGGGGACGAACTGGGATACCTCACGTCCGTGACCTGGTCGCCCACTGTCGGTCTGGTGGACATCGTCTTCACGCGCGCCACCGATGCACCGCCGGCGCTGTCGGATCTCTACCTGCCGGCCACCCAGGTCGGCTCCCTTGCCGGGTACGTCAACGATCCGGCGGCAATCGAACGCGTGACTGAACTGCGCGCCTATCTGACCGAAAGACTGCCCGAGTACATGGTGCCCGCGTCGATCACTGTGCTGGATGCACTCCCGCTGACCGTCAACGGCAAGTTGGACAAGCGGGCTTTGCCTGCACCGGAGTTCCACAGCGGGGTGGCATACCGGGCGCCGCAGACTCAACGTGAACGGGCGCTGGCAGCACTGTTCAGCGACATACTCGGAGGCACCCGGGTCGGTATTGATGACTCCTTCTTTGATTTGGGTGGGCATTCACTGTCGGCGACACGGTTGCTCGCCCGTATCCGGACCGAACTCGGCGTCGCGATACCGATCCGGGTGTTGTTCGACGTATCGACCGTGGCCGGATTGGCCGACTGGATCTGCCTGCATGCCGGGGAACGGCCAGGTGTGTCGTTGACGGTCCAACAGCGGCCCCCGGTGTTGCCGTTGTCGTACGCCCAACAACGATTGTGGTTCTTGGAGCAGTTGCAGGGCCCGTCACCGATCTACAACATGCCGACGGCGTATCGGATCAGCGGCCCGTTGGATGTTGCGGCGATGGGTTCGGCGCTGGCGGATGTGGTGGGCCGTCATGAGAGCCTGCGCACGTTGCTCGCAGTATCAGAGGGGGCGCCCCGGCAGGTGATACTGGAGCCTGAGCAGGCTGATTTCGGGTGGCAGGTCATCGATGCCACTGGTTGGGCGGGTGAGCAACTGGAGGAAGCCGTCGGCGACGCGGTGCGGCATTGCTTCGATCTGGCTTCTGAGATTCCATTGCGTGCAACTCTTTTCCGTGTCGCTGACGGTGAGCACGTGTTGGTGGTGGTGGTGCACCATATTGCGGCAGACGGTTGGTCGATCGCTCCATTGGTGGCTGACCTGGGGGTGGCCTATACCGCCCGGTGTGTCGGACGGGCTCCGGAATGGTCGCCGCTACCGGTGCAGTACGCCGATTATGCTTTGTGGCAACGGGACTGGCTGGGGGATGAGTCTGACGCCGACAGTGTGATCGCCGAACAGGTGGCCTACTGGGAACAAGAGTTGGCCGGTTTACCCGAGCGTTTGGAGCTGCCCACAGATCGGCCGTATCCGCCGGTGGCCAACTACCAAGGGGCAAGCGTGGCGGTGGATTGGCCGCCGGAACTGCAGCAGGAGATCGCCCGGGTGGCGCGTGAGCACAACGCGACCGGCTTCATGGTGATGCAGGCGGCACTGGCGGTGATGTTGTTGCAGTTGAGTGCCAGTTCTGATGTGGCAGTGGGCTTTGCGATCGCCGGGCGTAATGATCCCGCACTAGACGATCTGGTGGGGTTCTTCGTCAACACAGTGGTGTTGCGGACGGATCTTTCCGGAGACCCCACGGTCGCCGAGTTGTTGGAGCAGGTGCGTCAGCGCAGCCTGGGGGCGTTTGAGCATCAGGACGTGCCGTTCGAGGTACTGGTCGAGAGGCTCAATCCGACGCGGAGCCTGACCCATCATCCGCTGGTGCAGGTGCTGCTGACGTGGCAGAACTTGCCCTGGACGCAGAACAGTGGTGATTCCGCTGTGGAAACGACGATGGGCGATGTTCGAGTCAACCCGCTGGCGGCGGAAACCCGCACCGCCCGAATGGACTTGACGTTCGCTCTGGAGGATCGTTGGACCGAGGCCGGTGAGCCTGCGGGTATCGGTGGTTCGGTGGAGTTTCGTACCGATGTGTTCGATGCGGCGACTATCGAGGGGCTGATTGCGCGGTTGCAGCGGGTGTTGGTGGCGATGACGGTGGATTCGGCTCGGCGGGTGTCGTCGATCGATGTGTTGGACGTTGTCGAGCATGCTCGTTTGGATGTGGTCGGCAACCGTGGGGCGTTGTTGGCGCCTGTGAGTGGTAGGGGCTCGATTCCGGAGGTGTTTGCGCGACAGGTGGCTGGTAGCCCGGATGCTGCGGCGCTGACTTTTGGTGGTTGTTCGTTGTGTTATCGGGAGCTGGACGAGGCGTCGAATCGGTTGGCGCGTTTGTTGGTTGGTGTGGGCGCGGGTCCGGGGACGTCTGTGGGTTTGTTGACGGGGCGGTCGGCTGATGCGGTTGTGTCGATCCTGGCCGTGCTCAAGACCGGGGCGGCCTATCTGCCGATGGATCCGGTGGTGCCCGATACGCGGATCGAGTTCATGATCGGCGACGCCAAGCCAGTCGCCGCGCTGAGCGGCGGTGCTCTGAGTGAGCGTCTGCGTGCCTGCGGGGTTGAAGTCATCGATGTGAGGGATCGGCGGATCGATGATCAGCCGAGCAGTGCTTTGCCGGTGCCGGCTGCGGATGATGTTGCGTACGTGATCTACACGTCGGGTACGACGGGTGTTCCGAAGGGGGTGGCGGTTCCGCATGGCAACGTCACCGGCTTGGTGACGTCGTTGGATGTGGGTTTGCCGTCTGTGGGGGTGTGGTCGCAGTGGCATTCGTATGCGTTTGATGTGTCGGTGTGGGAGATCTGGGGCGCTCTGCTGCATGGTGGACGTCTGGTGGTGGTGCCCGAGGCGGTGGTGGCTTCGCCGGATGAGTTGCACGACTTGCTGGTTGCCGAGCATGTGACGGTGTTGAACCAGACGCCGTCTGCTGCGGCGGCGTTGTCGTCGGATGGTTTGGAGTCGACGGCGTTGGTGGTGGCTGGTGAGGCGTGTCCTGCGGAGTTGGTGGATCGGTGGGCACGGGGCCGGTTGATGGTCAATGGTTATGGGCCGACGGAGACGTGGTACACGTCGTTCAGTGCGCCGCTGGTGGCGGGGTCGAAGGCGGTGCCGATCGGTAGGCCGGTGCCGGGCGCGGCGTTGTTTGTCTTGGATCGGTGGTTGCGTCCGGTGGTGCCGGGGGTGGTTGGTGAGTTGTATGTGGCTGGTTCTGGTGTGGCGAGTGGGTATTTGGGTCGGGGTGGGTTGACCGGGTCGCGGTTTGTGGCGTGTCCTTTCGCTGCGGGGCAGCGGATGTATCGGACTGGGGATCTGGTGCGTTGGGGTGTTGACGGGCAGTTGCACTATTTGGGTCGGGCTGACGAGCAGGTGAAGATTCGTGGGTATCGCATCGAGTTGGGTGAGATCCAAACGGTCCTGGCCGATCTGGAGGGTGTGGATCAGGCGGCGGTGATCGCTCGTGAGGACCGGCCGGGCGACAAACGCCTCGTGGGTTATGTCACCGAGTCAATCAGCGGGACAGTGGATCCGGCGGCGCTGCGGGCGCAGCTGACGCAGCGATTGCCGGCGTATATGGTTCCGGCAGCTGTGATGGTGTTGGACACCTTGCCGTTGACGGTGAATGGGAAGTTGGATCGTCGGGCTCTGCCGGTGCCGGGGTATGTCGATGCTCGGCAGTATCGTGCTCCGGCGACGCCTACTGAGGAGATTCTGGCGGGGGTCTATGCCGAGGTTTTGGGTGTGGAGCGGGTAGGGGTCGATGAGTCGTTCTTCGATCTGGGTGGTGATTCCCTGTCTGCGATGCGGGTGATCGCCGCTGCCAATGCCCGTTTGGGTGCCGAGTTGGCGGTGCGGGTGATGTTCGATGCGCCGACGGTGCGCAGTTTGGCTGCGCAGGTCGGTCGGGATGAGAGTTCGCAAGAAGTGGTCCCGGTCGAGATTCTGAAGGCGGGTGAAGGTGTTCCGTTGTGTTGTGTCCATGACGGTTTCGGGTTGAGTTGGTCGTATCGGGCATTGGGCCAGTATGTCGATGGCCCGATCGTCGGTATCAACCGAGCTTCACCCGATGGCGAGGCCGAAGCGCTGTCCATCCAGGCTATGGCGGCGAACTACGCAGATCGGCTGCAGGAGCTGTATCCGGTTGGGCCGTATCGGATTCTGGGCTGGTCATTCGGTGGTGTGGTCGCTCATGCATTGGCTGTGGAGCTTCAGCGGCGCGGGTGTGAGGTTGAGCGGTTGGTGTTGCTCGACGGCCTGTTGAACCCGAACAGATTCTGGAAGAGCATCACCAGGAAGATCGCGAGCACTCGAGCGGTGGCCGAAGGATGGGTTCTGGATTACATCCTGCGGACCAACAATGCTCGGGTCCCAGTGCATTGGGGACCGCTGAGCTATTCGCGAATGGCTGACATCCTTGCGCAACAGGGTTCCAGTCCTCCGTCGCGGCAGTTGGTCGAATTCATGGCGCGCAGTGTGAGCTCGGGTCAGTTGTTGTTGCTCGACCATGAGCCGGATGTGTTCGACGGCGACGTGGTGATGTTTTCGGCTGCGCGACGTCGAAATGCTGCGATCGGTTCTGGGATCGTGTCGCGGTGGGCGAGTCTGCGGAACCGAGGGGCTGCCCGGTCCCTTCTGCAGAGTTGGCGACCGTACGTTTCCGGTGAGATCGAGGTAGTGCCGGTCGACTGCACCCACTTCGAAATGTTCATCCCGGAATCGCTGGGCGCGTACGCACAACAGCTCAAATCACTACTGGAAAGTGCCAGAGCATCGACTTGTAACGATGCATTACCGGAACCCTAGCCCGTCCGTCACCAAATGAGCGGAAGCATGCGGTAGCGAACCTTTTGTGTGTACTCGCGATATCCGTCCAGTTCTTCGCGAAGTAGCCGTTCTTCGTCGTAGATGCGGAAGACAAGCACCAAAAGGCATGGGACGGCGAAGAGAAGCCCCCAGTAGGAACCGAGCGCAAGAGGGATCCCGGCCAATAGAAATATGTCGCTGGTGTACATGGGATGCCGAACCAGCCGGTACAAGCCGGTGGACACAAGTTCCTGGCCGTCCTCGACACGGATTGTCACGGCCGCATGGCTGTTCTGCGCGAGGACCAGCGTCAGGCCGCCAACTCCGACCGCGACCAGAACGTTGCCGAGCAGAGAGATCGATGTCGGAACCGCGGACCAGCCGAAGCGATGGTCCAATGCGCTGACCACAATCATCGCCGCCCACAGCAGCAACAAGGTGGTCGCAAGGACCTTTTGTGGCTTTCGGGTCTCTGTGGCCGGCATCCGGCGCTCGAGGACAGCGGGATTCGTGCGCAGGAAGTAGCCGCCGGCAACCCATCCAGAGATGACAATCACCGCGAGAAATACCCACCCTTGCCAGTACTGGACTGTGCCGGCCGGCAGGAACACCAGTAGTGCAACGATCAAGATGCCAAGCGTGCCGCTGGCCAGCGTTTTCATCAGAGATTTCATGGCACCTCCAGCCCTCCGCCCTGATCGATCGGCATCTCAGAGACCGCCCATGCCTCGGAGCACCAGGGACGCCCCGACCACCACACAGATGGCTGCCGCGAAAGTCTGACGATGTGCGGTGGCCCATTCATGCAACTTGCGCAGCGCGGCTTGGGTTTTCACCGGTGCAACGGCATTGCTGACGAGAATGAACTCTTCCACGAGAAGTACGCCGAAGACGAACGCGATCAGTGCGACCAACTGGATCTCGAACGAGGCACCCGAGGCGACGACGATGGCCAGGGCGAAAAGAACCCCGTCGAGTGGCGGGACCACAATGACACCGATGACGAAGGGGATCCACGGGGACCCGTTCTGCCACGCCTCGCGGACGCGCCCGACCAATCCCCGGGATTTGGGATCGGCGTCGGCATCGTCGGAGTTGGAGTACAACAGCCTGGTGATCGCCGGAGGTGCGCCGGAATCATCCACGAGTGTCGAGGTGGCGACGCCGCCGTCGCCCGCCGACCTCCGATGGCTGCCGGCGGGGACAGGTTTCCGTAGCACGTTGCGGGCCAACAGGAATACGGCGACCGCCAGGAGCACTATGCCGATGCTGATTGTGATGCGCTGTGTGAGCGGGTCTGTCGTCGGGTGCGCAAACTTCTTCGCGAAAGCGGACGAGGCCGGTGTGGAGTGGAGCACGACCAGTGGAATGACAAGGCTGGCGATCCCGATCAGCACTGCGCCTGCCCAGTAGGCGAGCAGGTTCTGCACGGGCCGCGGCCGCGAGAGTACCAACAGGATGATTCCGAGACGCACAGGATTGATCGTTGTCAAAAGTGCCAGTACTACCAACGAGCCCCACATGACCGGAATCCTACCTCTTGTGATATTTGCTGCTGGGTTTCTCGAAACTTGATCTTGAGTAACTTGGTCGCTCGCGGCCCTGCGATTCCGCCAGGCTGCACAATTCATGACGACGGGAACTCGAACCGCGTGACCTCATCGCCCACCGCCTCCTCGTGCTAGGTGAAACTCTGGTGCCCTTCCTCCGATTCATCGGTATCACGATCTTCAGAATGATTGTCAAATAACCAGTTTCATAACATCGACCCCGGGGTAGCCGTCGTGACGGTCAAGAACCGTCGATCGGCTGAGTACCCGCCGGGAGCTGTGGACGCGGGGTGGGAGGAAGTGGCCGGTGATCCGCCGCGGTATCCGTGCTCTGACTTGTCCGGTCGACAGGCATGGGAGTCTCGACGTCTATATGTGTGTTTGCTGCGAACACGCTGATCGATCTGCATGCCCTTCCGCATCTCAGGCAGCCCCCGCAGGAAGGAGCTTCTCGCACAGCAGGTCCGCCAAACCGCGTACGGTCGTGATCCCCGTGGCAGAGATCCGTATGCCGGTTTCGTTCTCTATACGGGTGCGTAATTCGAGTGCTCCCAGCGAGTCCATGCCGTATTCGGAGAGTGGTCGGTCGGGATCGACACTGCGGCGCAGGATCACGCTCACCTGATCGGAGATGACATGCTGTACCTTCGCAGGCCACTCGTCCGGCGGCAGCGCCTCGAGTTCCGCACGCAACTTGTTGGTGCCCGTCGTTGTTTGACCGGTAGACCTGAATGCCTCGGCGAAGGGGCTCCGTTCAGCGAACACGGACAACCACGGCGCGCCCGTGATCGGCGCATATCCGGTGTACGCGCGGTCATGGCGCAGTAGAGCCTCGAACGCGTAAGCACCTTCGTCAGGAGCGATCGCGATGCCGGCGCCTTCGGCCAAGGCAGTGCCGCGGCCGATCTGGCCCCAGGCGCCCCATGCGATGGCGGTGCCCGGCAATCCCTGCGATCGCCGCCACAAACTGAAGGCATCCAGCCAGCTGTTGGCGGCAGCGTATGCGCCCTGACCCGGTGAACCGACCAGCGCCGCGGCCGACGAGAAGGAGCAGAACCAGTCCAAAGGCTGGTCCGCGGTGGCGGTGTGCAGGTTCCATGCACCGTAAACCTTTGGTGCCCAGTCACGGTCGATGAGCTCATCGGTGATGTTGGTCAGCGCCGCGTCCTCGATAACGCCCGCCGCGTGCAACACGCCGCGCAGGGGATGCCCATCGGCGGTGGCTACGGCCACCAATCGCTCGGCGGTGCCCGGCTCGGCGATGTCCCCGCACTCGACGAGTACGTCGACACCCGTGGCACGGATACGCTCGAGGATCTCCGACGCCCGAGCGGTTGGCTGCGTGCGAGAGGACAGCACAATTCGTCCACATCCACTGGCCGCCATCTTCTCGGCGATGAACAATCCGAGACCGCCGAGGCCACCGGTGATGATGTACGCGCCGTCGGGCCGGAACACCTGCACCTGTGACGGCGGGACCACCAGCCGGCTGGAGCCGGTGTGTGGAATGTCGAGGACGAGCTTGCCGGTGTGTTGTGCGCCGCTCATCATCCGAATCGCGTTGGCCGCGTCGGCAAGTGGGTAGCGCGTGATCTCCGGCACCGGCAGATCACCCTCCGCCGTGAGTAGGTACACCGTTTCGAGCAGCTCACGGAGTCGTTCGGGATGGCTGACGGACATCAGCGCCAGATCGACGGCGTAGAACGACAAGTTGCGGCGGAAGGGGAAGAGCCCCAACCGAGTGTCGCCGTAGATGTCTCGCTTGCCGATTTCGACGAATCGCCCGCCGAATGCCAGCAATTCGAGCCCGGCACGCTGGGCGGCGCCGGTGACCGAGTTCAGCACGATGTCGACGCCATAGCCATCGGTGTCCTGGCGGATCTGATCGGCGAACTCGAGGCTGCGAGAGTCGTATACGTGCTCGACACCCATGTCTCGCAGCAGTTGCCGTCGTTGCTCGCTGCCGGCGGTGGCGAAGATCTCCGCGCCGGCAGCGCGGGCGATGGCCATCGCTGCCTGCCCCACCCCGCCCGTTGCGGAGTGGATCAACACCTTGTCCCCGGATTTGATCCGGGCCATGTCGTTGAGCCCGTAGTAGGCGGTGGCGGTCGCGATGGTCAGTGCTGCCGCCTCGGCGTCGGTCAGGCCGGCGGGCACGGTGGCGGCCAGCTGCGCGTCGCAGGTGACGAAGGTTGCCCAGCAGCCTTCGGCGCACAGGCCGGCGACACGATCGCCGACCTGGTGGTCGGTCACGCCGGGACCGACCGCGGTGACCACGCCGGCGAAGTCGATACCGAGTTCGGGTAATCGGCCGTCGAAGGCGGGGTAGCGCCCGAACGCGACGAGCACGTCGGCGAAGTTGATGCTGGATGCGGCGACCGCGACCTCTATCTGTCCCGGCCCCGGGGGAACATGCTCGCAGGCAACAAGTTCCATCGACTCCAGGTCGCCGGGCGTACGGATCTGCAGTCGCATCCGGTCGCGTTCGAGATGGGCGATGGTGGTCCGGCGTTCCTCGGGGCGCAGCGGGGCCAGGCACAGCCGTGCGGTGTACCACCGGCCATTGCGCCACGCGGTCTCGTCCTCTTCGGACCCGCTGAGCAGTTGCCGCGCGAGCTCCCCCACGTCGGTGGCGTCGTCGACGTCGATCTGCGTGGCGGACAGGTGCGGATGTTCGGTGCCGATCACCCGGATCAGGCCTCTTAGCTCGGCCTGGTCCAGATTGGCCACATCGCCGGCGACGACCGTCTGAGCGTTGCGGGTCACGACGTACAGGCGAGGTAGTTCGCCGCTCATCTCCGGTAGTTGGCGGGCGATGTGCACCAGATGCCGCACATACTCGCGGCCCAGAAGTGGTGACTGCTCGGTGTGGTCGCCGTTGTTGGGCGAAGTCAGGACGACCACGGCGGTAAACCGGCCGTCCCGCAGATGGTTGCCGAGCTGATCGCAGGTCACCGAGTCGTCGGGTTGATTGGGCCAGCTCATGGTGGTGCATTGTGCGCCACGGTCTTTCAGGATCCTGCTCAGCTCGTCGGTGACCGCATCGGGACCGTCGGAGGCATTGATGAGCAGCCAGGATCCGGCTTCTGCGTATTCCACCTCCGGCAGTTCCCGGGGCCGCCATTCGACGGTCAGCAGTCGTTCACTGAGAACCTGATCATCGTGTCGGCTTCCGGAGATACCGGTGCCAAGGCGAAGGCCCTGCACGGTCAGCAGGACTGCGCCGTCTTTGTCGAGCACATCGATGTCGGCCTCGATACCGGAGGCGTCGGCGTTGATCAACCGCGTGTAGCAGTAGTGAGCATTGCGGGCCGAGTTGTAGATGCGTAGGCGACGCACGCCCAGCGGCAATCCCAGCACATCGCCGCCGAGGGCCTGAACGTCGGGATGAGCCTCGACCGATTGGAAGCAGGCATCGAGAAGCGCCGGATGTACGCCGTACGCGTCCTGCTGTGAGCGGATCGAGCGGGGGAGTGCGACCTCGGCGAGGACCGTGGGGGATTTCGCCTCGCCGGTACGTACGGTGACCAGACCGGTGAACGCCGGACCGTACTGGATACCATGCTGACCCACACGACTACGCACCTCGGCGCCGTCGTCGTCGCAGGGGTGGGCGACAAGGATTGCCGGTATGTCGTAGGCGGGCGGTTGCTCATCCGCGGAGGTATGCAGGACCGCGGTTGCGTGCCGGGTCTGCTGGCCGTCCTCGTCGGTCTCGACGGTGAATGTGGCGGCGCCGGGGGACGACACCGAGGCGGAGGCTCCGACCACAGTCTGTTCGTCCAGCAGCAACGCCTGCTCGAAGCGGATATCGCGGACTTCGGAAGCCTCGCCCAGCACAGCCTGGGCGGCGGCCAGTGCCATCTCGCAGAACGCCGCTCCTGGAAGTACTGCCACAGTGCGTATTTGATGATCGGCGAGCCATGGCTGGGCGGCGGTGCCGACATCGGCCTGCCACACGTATCGTTCGGGTTCCTCGCGCAGCCTGACATTGGCGCCCAGTAGCGGGTGGACTGCTATGGTGCAGCCACCGTGGGTCGGGGATTCCTGAGCGCCCCCACTGAGCCACAGCCGGCGGTGTGTCCAGGTCGGCAGTGGCGCATCTACCAGCTGACCGTCCGGGCAGAGCACCGAGAAGTCGACCTCGGCGCCTGCGCTGTGCAGGTCGATGAGAAGCCCGCGCAACCCATTCGGCAACGATTGCTGACGACGCATCGCGGCCAGCGCCGCCATCGGCGTTTCCCGGCTGCCCGCAGTCTGTTCGAGGGCCCGGGTGAGCAGCGGATGCGGTGAGAGTTCGGCGAACACCCGATGGCCGTCCTCCAGGGCAGCCTGCACCGCGCTGGCGAAGCGCACCATCCGGCGCATGTTGGTCACCCAGTAGCCGGCATCGCATACCGGCTGCTCGCGCGGGTCGAACAGAGTCGCCGAATAGAACGGAATCTCCGGTGTCATGGGCTGGAGATCGGCGAGCGCTTCGGCCAGATCATTGACGATCGGCTCCACCTGTGGGGAGTGGAAGGCGACGTCGACCGGAACCTCGCGAGCCATCACCCCACGCTTCTCCCAGTCCGCGACCAGCTCGCGCACCTTTTCTGTGGTGCCGGCGATCACGCTGGATTGTGGCGAAGCCACCACCGCCACCACGACATCGTTGATCCCACGGCCGGTCAGCTCCGAAAGGACCTGCTTGGCAGGTAATTCCACGGCGGCCGTGGCGCCCTGGCCCGCGATTCGCGACATCAGCCGAGACCGGCGGCAGATCAGGCGCAGCCCGTCCTCCAGTGACAAAGCACCTGCGACGACGGCTGCCGCGCCCTCGCCCAGAGAGTGTCCGATGACCGCACCGGGGCGCACGCCGTGCGCCTTCATGGTGGCGGCCATGGCGACCTGCATGGTGAACAAGGTCGGTTGCAGCCGGTCCTGACCTGTGACCACCTCCGGACCCGACATCGCTTCCGTGACCGAGAATCCGGACTCGGCCGCGATGATCGGTTCGGCCTGCGCCACCGTGGCGGCGAACACCGGCTCTGTCGCCAAGAGCTCGGCGCCCATTCCTGCCCACTGCGAACCCTGACCCGAGAACACCCATACCGGACCGCGATCGTCGCGCCCCACCGCGGCTTGGTACGGAGTGTCGCCATCGGCGACCTCCCGCAACACCGAGACGAGTTCCGTTCGGCTGCAAGCATTGACGGCGGTTCGCACCGGGCGGTGTACCCGTCGGCGCGCCAAGGTGTAGGCCAGGTCAGGCAAGGCGACATCGTCGTGTGCCTGCACCCAGTCGGCCAGCCGGCCGGCCGTGTGACGCAGTTCTTCAGCCGAGGTCGACGACAAGGGGAACAGCATGGGTGCCTCTGTCGACCCGGGAGCCGAGTCCTCGGCGGGTGTCGCCGGTTGCTCCGGTGCCTGTTCCAAGATGGCATGCACATTGGTCCCCGACAGCCCGTACGACGACACCGCGGCCCGGCGAGGGTGATGCCCGTTGGTGCACCACGGTGTGGTCGACTGGGGCACAAAGAGATTGGTCCGAATCTCCGCGAGCTTGTCGGGCAGGCGGTTGAAATGCAGGTTCGGTGGAACCTCGCCGTGCTGTACGGCGAGGACCGCCTTCATCAACCCGATGGCTCCCGACGCTGCCTGGGCATGGCCCAGGTTGGTCTTTACCGATGCGAGTGCACAGGGGCCATCGATGCCGTAAACCTTGGCCAGACTGGAGTATTCGATGGGGTCGCCCACCGGTGTGCCGGTGCCGTGCGCCTCGACCATACCGACAGTGCCGGGATCGACACCGGCAGCAGCCAATGCCGCTCGGTACACCGCGGTCTGTGCGGCATCCGAGGGCGTCGCGATGTTGACGGTGTGACCGTCCTGATTGGCGGCAGTGCCACGTACCACGGCGAGGATCCGGTCCCCGTCGCGCAATGCGTCCGGCAGCCGTTTGAGCAGCATCACGACGCAGCCCTCGCCGGACACGAATCCGTCGGCGGCGGCATCGAAGGCGTGGCAGCGACCGGTCGCCGAGAGCATCCCCTCCGCCGAACCCGAAGCGAACTTGCGTGGATCCAGTGCCAAGGTGGCGCTGCCGGCCATGGCGAGATCGCTCTCGCCCTCGTGCAGGCTGCGGCACGCCAGATGCACTGCGGTCAGACCCGACGAGCACGCCGTGTCCACCGTGAGCGCGGGGCCATGGACCCCGAGCGCGTAGGCGATCCGCCCGGACGCCAAGCTGAAGTTGTTGCCACTGAAGCCGTATGCGGCTTCGAGAGCTTGCGCGTCGGCGGCCAGCATCTGATAGTCGGCGTGCGTCAGGCCGACGAACACGCCCGTCGGTGAATCTGACAACGCGTCCTTGGTGAGGCCGGCATTCTCCATGGCCTCCCAGGCGGTCTCCAGCAGCAACCGATGCTGTGGATCGAGGGCAGCACTCTCACGTTCATTGATCCCGAAGAATTCGGCATCGAATCCGGCCACGTCGTCGAGAAACGCGCCCCACTTCGACACCGACCGACCGGGCACCCCGGGTTCCGGATCGTAGTATTCGTCGGCGTCCCACCGGTCGGGCGGAACCTCGGTGACCAGGTCGTCACCCCGGATCAAGGCCTCCCACAAGCGCTCGGGCGAGTCGATGCCGCCGGGGAGCCGGCAAGACATGCCGATGATGGCAACCGGAGTAACCGGCGTGCGGGGCGGGCGGGGAGCATCGAGGCCCGTGTCCGCGTTCGAAAGCCTCTCGCGCACGATTTCAGATGCGGTCAATTGCCCCTCCTCCCGGCAGGCCTTTCCGCGGTTCGGCCGCTGTCAGGCTTCGATGCCCTGTATTCGCGCGTCAGCCGCAGAATTAGGCGGCTTACGTCAAGCGCCTATTAGTGGCCCAACGCCCGTCAGGGCGGTCACAATCAATAACAGTATGTTCGCTGCGGAAAGTTGTCCCAGAATCCGATCAATCCATCGAAAAGTTGCACGCGTTCGCAAGGACTTGATGCCCTTCACCAGGCAAATACGTTGATAGTCAAGATCAGAGCCCATCGTCGTTCGCTGATCGTGACTTCGCTCGAAACGGTGGGATAGGAGGAATGACGTCGTTGTGATTCATATGGTCACGGAAATATAGTTTGCTGGCTGTTCGGGATATATGGCCGCCATTACCGCGATACTCTGGCGTCTGTGGGCGAGGCATCCATTTTGACGCTGCTGCGGGAACGAGCGGGGCTGCAGGGCGATGACACGGCGATGACGTTTGTTGACTACGAAACCGATTGGGAGGGCTCCGCCGAGAGCCTCACGTACTCGCAGCTGTATCGGCGCGCGTGCAGCGTGGCGCGAGAGCTCGGCAGGCTCGGTTCGCCGGGTGACCGCGCGCTCATCTTGGCGCCCCAAGGGCTGGACTACATCGTCGCCTTCTTCGGGGCGCTGCAAGCGGGACTGATCGCGGTTCCGCTGGCGGTACCACTCGGAGGAGTCAGCGACGAGCGGGTCAGCTCGGTACTTCAGGACGCGGCACCGACCGTCATCCTCACCAGCTCGGCTGTTGCCGGCGCAGTGACCGACTTCGTCAGATCGCAGACCGGTGAGTCGGCTCCCGCGATCGTCGAAGTCGACTTGTTGGATTTCGACGCTCCAGTGGCCCAGGGGAGCCAGGCTGAAAGTGTCACGGACACGGCCTATTTGCAGTACACGTCGGGGTCGACCCGGAACCCGGCCGGCGTGATGATGTCGCACCGAAACCTGCTTGCGAATTTCGAGCAACTGATGTCGGGCTATTTCGCGGACTTCGGAAATGTCGTCCCAGACGGCTCGTCGATCGTGTCCTGGCTGCCGTTCTATCACGACATGGGTCTGTATCTGGGGGTCTGCGGGCCGGTGCTGGCGGGCGTTCCGGCAGTGCTCATGAGCCCGGTGGCCTTCCTTCAGCGACCTGCGCGGTGGATGCAGATGCTGGCGACCAACGGCCGAACGTACACGGCTGCACCGAACTTCGCGTTTGAACTGGCGGTGCGCAAGACGTCGGACGAAGACATGGCCGGACTCGATCTCTCGGACGTGCTGGTCATCATCACCGGAAGTGAGCGCGTGCACCCGGCTACCCTCGAGCGCTTCACCCAGCGCTTCGCTCGCTTCAATCTGCCTGGAGAAGTGATACGTCCGTCCTACGGGATGGCCGAGGCCACGGTGTATATCGCAACTCGCGAAAGAGGCGAGCCGCCGGCGATCGTGCGCTTCGAATCGGAACCGCTGACCGCGGGTACCGCGCGGGCCTGCCAGAACGGAGCCGGCACGCCCCTGGTCAGCTACGGCATCCCGGTCTCGCCGATGATCCGGATCGTCGATTCCGAGACGCATACCGAGTGTCCGGCCGGAACCGTCGGAGAGATCTGGGTATACGGAGAGAACGTCGCAAGCGGCTACTGGCGCAGACCACAGGAGACCGAGTCGACGTTCGGTGCCATGATCACCGCTCCATCGGACGGCACTCCCGAGGGGCCGTGGCTGCGTACCGGGGACTCGGGATTCATGTTCGGCGACGAGCTGTTTGTCATCGGTCGCATCAAGGATCTGCTGATCGTCTACGGGCGCAATCACTCTCCCGACGACATCGAGGCCACGATCCAGGAGATCAGCCGGAGCAGATGTGCGGCCATCGCGGTCCCGGACGGCCACACCGAGAAGCTTGTCGTCATCATCGAAGTCAGGAAGTTCGCGGCCGCGCCGGAGACACCGGAGGATCAGCTCTCAGTCGTCAAACGTGAAGTGACATCGGCGATCTTCAATACGCACAGCTTGGGTGTCTCGGACCTGGTTCTGGTGCCGCCTGGTTCGATTCCCATCACGACAAGCGGCAAGGTTCGCCGTGCGGCGTGCGTCGACCAGTACCAGCAGGGCGAGTTCGCCCGCCTGGACGCGTAGTCACCTGTGCGGCGGGTGGGAATGAACCTGGCCTACGAAGACCGTGGCGACGGTGACCCTGTGCTGTTCATCGCCGGCCAGGGCGGCGTCGGACGCACCTGGGACCTCCATCAGGTGCCTGCATTCCGTGCCGCCGGCTATCGGGTCATCACGTTCGACAACAGGGGCGTGGGCGCGACGTCGGAGGCCGAGGGCTTCACCGCCGCCACGATGGTGGCTGACACGGCGGAGTTGATCGAGCGGCTCGATGCCGCACCCGTGCGGGTGGTGGCGGTGTCGATGGGGTCGTACATCGCGCAGGAACTGATGCTGGCCAGGCCCGAGTTGGTGAGCCAGTGCGTGCTGATGGCGACCCGCGGCCGACATGACTGTACGCGCGAGTTCTTCCGTATAGCTGAACGGGACCTTGCCGAGGCCGGTGTTCGGCTGCCGGCCACGTATGACGCGAAATTGCGCCTGCTGGAGAACTTCTCACCGAAGACGTTGAACGACGAGGCCTGTGTTCGGGACTGGATCGACACGTTCACCAGATGGCCGGCGAAGGTGACGCCGGGGATCCGCGCTCAGTATGGCGTCGCCCCGCAGAACGACCGCAGGCCCGCCTACCGGGCGATCGACACTCCGGCGCTCGTGATCGGATTCGCCGATGACCTGGTGATGCCCCCGCATCTCGGCGCGGAGGTGGCAGATGCCCTGCCCAACGGGCGTTATCTCGAGATAGCCGACGCAGGCCACCTTGGCTTCCTGGAACGCCCGCAAGCGGTAAATTCGGCAATCCTCAAATTCTTTGCGGATTCACGCAATGGCCATTCAGCGCGGTGAGAACTGTTAGCCGCGTTAAATTCCGTTCCGCGCCGGAGGCCACGCCAAATGCATTACGATCCCGTATCACCTTGGGAATAGACAGATATGGAGGTCGTCTGAATGCTCTACTGGTCAGGCTCGGATCGTCCTGCCCGAGGCGCCGCGTGTATGCCGTGACCCCTACTCACGGCCGGCCTGGGGTGCGTACCGCATTCGAGTTGCCGGCATGGTGTGGATGGTCGAATATGTGCCTCGCCGGTTCCCGCAACATGGATTGTCCGGACTAGGCCACGGATTCAGGGGGTTCGTGCTTTGGGGGTTCTGAAGCGGTTATGGATTCCGCTACTGGTATTGGTCGTCCTCGGCGCCGGAGGATTCACCGTCATGCGACTGCATGGTGTGTTCGGCTCACAGACCCGGCCCGCGTACGCCGACACGGAGCTCCAGGAACGTAAACCCTACGATCCGAAACAACTGGTGTACGAGGTGTTCGGGCCGCCTGGGACGGTGGCGAACATCAGCTACTTCGATGTCGATGCAGAGCCGCAGTTTGTCGAAGGGGCGAGCCTGCCATGGTCGTTGAAGTTCCCGATGACCGAGGCCACATCCATGGTCAACGTCATAGCGCAGGGCGATAGCAACAGGATCGGCTGCCGCATCATCGTGGACGACGAGGTCAAGGCGGAAAAGGTCGAGAGCGGGGAAAGCGCGTTCACCTACTGCCTTCTGAAGGCCGCATGAGTAGCCAAGCCGCCACTGCCAAACCGCCGTTCATCCCGCGGATGATCCGCCTGCTGGCGGTGCCGATCATCCTCGGTTGGCTGGTGATCGCCTATGTCCTGGCCGCGGTCGTCCCCCCGCTCGAGCAGGTCGAGAAAGAGCACTCTGTATCACTGATTCCCAACGATGCGCCTTCGTTCGAGGCGATCCAGCGGATGGGTGCGAACTTCGGCGAAGCTACGTCGAACAGCGTGGCGATCATTGTCCTGGAGGGTGAACAACCCCTTGGTGATGAGGCGCACCGGTACTACGACGACTTGATTCGTCAGCTGAAGGCAGACCCGGCGCACGTCCAGCACATCCAGGATTTCTGGGGCGATCCGCTGATGGCGGGCGCAGCGGAAAGCGCCGACAACAAGGCTGTGTACGTCCAGTTGGGTCTTTCGGGTGACCTGGGCCAGGCACTGTCGAATGAGTCCCTCGAAGCGGTCCGGGGCATCGTCGAGCGAAGCTCGCCGCCTCCGGGCGTCAAAGCCTATGTCACCGGTCCGGCGGCAACAGTCGCTGACCTGAGTGCGAGTGGCAACCGGACGGTCCTACTGGTGACGGGCCTGAGCCTCGCGGTCATCCTGGCGATGCTCCTGTTCTTCTTCCGCTCGATCTTCACTGCGGTGATCCTGCTTTTCCTGGTGGGCATCCAATTGCAGGTGGCGCGAGGGGTTGTCGCACTTCTCGGCGATCAAGGCCTCATCGGTCTGTCCACCTACGCCGTCAACCTTCTGGTGACCCTCGGCATCGCAGCGGGCACCGACTACGGCATCTTCTTCGTCGGGCGCTATCAGGAGGCGCGTCAGGCGGGGGAGGACCGCGAAACCGCCTTCTACACCACTTATCACAGCGTCGGCAAGGTGGTGCTGGCATCTGGATTGACCATCGCCGGGGCGGTCTTCTGTCTCAGCTTCACCCGCCTGCCCTACTTCCGGACACTGGGTATTCCGTGCGCTCTGGGCATGGTGGTGGCGGTAGCGGTGGCGCTGACGCTGATCCCGGCGGTTCTGTCGCTGGGTAGTCGATTCAAACTGTTCGAGCCCAAACGCAAGATCAGCGTTCGTCGATGGCGCCGGATCGGTACGGCGATCGTTCGCTGGCCCGCACCCATTCTGGTGGCGGCGTGCGCGGTATCGCTGATCGGCCTGCTGGCGCTGCCCGCCTACCAGCCCGGCTATAACGACCAGCAGTATCTGCCCAAAGACATTCCGGCCAACGCCGGGTATGACGCTGCCGCCCGGCACTTTACGCAGTCGCTGATGGCATCGCCCGACGTACTTCTGGTCGAGGCCGATCACGACATGCGTAACTCGGCGGACTTCCTGATTCTGAACAAGCTCGCCAAAGGTGTGCTGTCCGTTCCCGGGGTTTCCCGGGTGCAGTCGGCGACCCGGCCCGAGGGAATTCCCCTCAAGCACACGACGATCCCGTTCATCATCAGTTCCTCGAACGCGGGCCAACTGCAGCTTTTGCCGTTCCAAAAGGCCCGGATGAATGATCTGCTCACCCAGGCCGACGAGATCACGAAAACCATCGCCGTGATGCAGCGCATGTACGAGTTGATGCAGCAACTGGCTGTCACGACCAACAGCCTGGTGGGCAAGACGCACGATCTGGAGGACGTCACACTCGAGTTGCGGGACCACATGGCGGACTTCGATGACTTCTGGCGGCCGGTTCGCAACTACCTGTACTGGGAGCCGCACTGCTTCAACATCCCGCTGTGCTGGTCGATCAAATCCCTTTTCGAGACGCTTGACGGCGTTGACAAGCTCACCGTGACGATGCACCGGCTGATCGGAAACCTCGATCAACTCAACCTGCTCCTGCCGCAGATGATCGCCCAGTTCCCGGCCATGATCGCGACGATGCAGAGCACGCGGACCATGATGTTGTCGATGCGCAGCACCATGGCCGGGATCCTCGCGCAGATGGATGAGATGTCCGATGGCGCAACCGCCATGGGCAGAGCCTTCGACGACGCCCAGAACGACGATTCCTTCTATATCCCGCCTGCTGTGTTCAAGAACGCCGACTTCAGGCGGGTCATGGACGTGTTCTTGTCACCGGACGGGAAAACGGCGCGCCTGCTGATCTCCCAGCGAGGGGATCCGGCGACACCCGAAGGCATTGCACGGGTCAATCCGATCAGGACGGCGGCTGAGGAGGCTCTCAAGGGGACGCCGTTGGAAAGCGCCAAGCTGTACCTCACCGGCAGTTCGGCGATGGCGAAAGATCAGGTCGACGGGTCGACCTATGACCTGATGATCGCCGGAATCGCCGCGCTGTGCCTGATCTTCATCATCATGCTCATCATGATCAGGAGCCTGGTCGCGGCCCTGGTCATCGTCGGGACCGTCGCCCTGTCGCTCGGCGCGGCATTCGGGCTTTCGGTGCTCATCTGGCAGCACATCCTCGGAATCCAGTTGAACTGGATCGTGCTCGCCATCGCTCTGATCATTCTTCTGGCCGTCGGTTCCGACTACAACCTGCTGCTGGTATCCCGAATGAAGGAGGAAATCAGCGCGGGTATCAACACCGGCATCATCCGCGCCATGGCCGGCAGCGGAAAGGTGGTGACCGCAGCGGGTCTGGTGTTCGCCGCAACCATGTTCGCGTTGTTGGCCAGCGACGTGCGCACCATCGGTCAGGTCGGTTCCACGATCGGCATCGGGCTGCTGTTCGACACCCTGATCGTGCGCGCACTCATGACGCCGTCCATCGCTGCCTTGCTGGGCCGGTGGTTCTGGTGGCCGCTGCACGTTCGCCAGCGGCCCGCCAGCGCGCTTCTGCGGCCCACCGGCCCTCGCCCGCTGGTCCGTTCGCTGTTGCTGAAACCCGACGAACGCTGACCGCGGTGAACGACCGTCCACCGTTTGTCGCGCGGATGATCCACCGCCTGGCGGTGCTGATCATCCTCGGCTGGCTCGTTATCGTCGCGGTACTGACCTTCGCCGTTCCCTCGCTCGAACATGTGGGGCGGCAGTATTCGGTCTCGCTGGTACCCCAGGACGCCCCGTCGTTCCAAGCGGCGCAACGCATGGGCAAGACCTTCGGGGAATCTGATTCGGACAGCGTGGCAATGATCGTCCTGGAGAGCGACCAACCGCTCGGGGATGAAGCGCACCGCTACTACAGCGATTTGATCCGGCAGTTGAAGGCCGATACCCGGCATGTGCAGCACGTGCAGGATTACTGGGGTGATCCGCTCACGGCGCCCGCAGTCCAGAGCGCCGACGACAAAGCTGTTTATGTCCAGCTGAATCTTGCTGGTAATCAAGGCGAATCGCTGGCGAACGAGTCCGTGGACGCCGTCCGGGGAATCGTGGACCGGACACCGCCGCCCCCGGGGCTGAAGGCCTACGTCACGGGCCCCGCGCCATTGGTTTCGGATATGAACCACGCAGGCGACAAGTCCATCATCAAGATCACCGTGGTCTCGCTGGTGGTCATCCTGACGATGCTGCTCCTCGTCTACCGTTCGATCGTCACTGCGGTCCTTCTCCTGGTCATGGTGGGGATCCAGGTGCAGGCGGCTCGTGGAGTGGTGGCATTCCTGGGCATGCACCAGGTCATCGGGTTGTCGACGTTCGCGGTCAACCTGCTGGTGTCGCTCGGCATCGCGGTGGGAACCGACTATGGCATCTTTTTCCTCGGGCGGTATCAGGAGGCGCGACAGTCCGGTGAGGACCGGGACACCGCCTTCTACACCACGTATCGAAGTGTGGCCAAGGTGGTTCTGGGCTCGGGCCTGACCATTGCCGGGGCAATCTTCTGCCTCAGTTTCGCTCGACTGCCGTACTTCCAGACGATGGGTGTTCCCACCGCCGTGGCGATGGTCGTCGCGGTCGCGGTGGCGCTCACGCTGATTCCGGCCACACTCGTGGTGGGCGGTCGGTTCGGGCTGTTCGAGCCCAAGCGCAAGATCATCGTCCGGCGGTGGCGTCGGTTGGCGACGGCGATCGTCCGGTGGCCGGCACCCATCCTTGTCACGGCCAGTGTGATCGCGCTCATCGGTTTGTTGGCGCTCCCGGCCTATCAGACCAGCTACAACGATCGCCTTTATGTGCCGGGCGACATTCCCGGCAATATCGGATATGCGGCCGCCGAGCGGCACTTTCCGCAGTCCCGCATGACCCCCGACATCCTCATGCTCGAGGCCGACCACGATATGCGTACTCCGGCAGACCTACTGATATTGAACAAGGTGGCCAAGGCGGTTTTTGCGGTCCAGGGCATATCGCGGGTGCAGGCGATAACGCGGCCCGAGGGCAACCCGATCGATCGGACGTCGATACCGTTCCTGCTCAGCCTGCAGAATGCCAACCAGGAGCAGGTCATGCCGTTCCAGCGGAATCGCATGAAAGACCTGTTGAAGCAGGCTGACGATATGACCACGATGATCAATATCACGCAGCGTCTTTACAACGTCGGTCTCAAGATGAGCAACACGACTCACCAGATGACGCAGGACACGCGTGAATTGGCAGAGGTCACCGATGAGCTGCGCGACCACATCGCTGATTTCGACGATTTCTTCCGGCCCATTCGAAATTACTTCTACTGGGAGCCGCACTGCTTCGACATTCCGCTCTGTTGGTCGACAAGATCTCTGTTCGACGCACTCGACGGCGTCGATGCGGTTTCCGACGGAGTGATGGATCTCAGTCGGGAGACCGATCGACTCGATGTGCTCATGCCCCAGATGATCGCCCAGTTCCCGAAGATGATCGACGGCATGAAGTCGATGCGGGCCTCCATTCTCACGATGCACAGCACCATGGCCGGTTCCCTCGCCATGATGGACGAGGTGAGTGAGGACGCCACTGCGATGGGGCAGGCGTTCGACGCAGCGCGAAACGACGACTCGTTCTACCTCCCGCCCGAAGTGTTGGAGAACAAGGACTTCAAACGCGCGATGAACCTGTTCTTCTCGCCGGACGGGAAGTCGGTCCGTTTCATCATTTCGCACCGGGGCGATCCCGCGACGCCCGAAGGCATTTCACGGGTCGACGCGGTGCAGCAGGCGGCCGAGGAGGCGCTCAAACTGACTCCCCTGGAGAGCGCCAAGATCTACTTGACCGGTACCGCCCCGACGTTCAAGGACATGCGCGACGGCTCGACATACGACCTGTTGATCGCGGGGGTTGCCGCGCTCTGCCTGATTTTCGTCATCATGCTGATGGTCACGCGAAGCCTGATCGCCGCTCTGGTCATCGTCGGCACCGTGGCGCTGTCACTCGGCGCGGCGTTCGGTCTCTCGGTCCTCATCTGGCAGCACATTCTGGGCATCAACCTGCATTGGCTCGTGCTCGCGATGTCCGTGATCGTTCTCCTGGCGGTCGGCTCTGACTACAACCTGCTGCTGGTGTCCCGGATGAAGGAAGAGATCGGGGCGGGGATCAACACCGGCATCATCCGGGCCATGGGCGGTAGCGGAAAGGTCGTGACCGCGGCGGGCCTGGTGTTCGCGTTCACCATGATGTCGATGGTGGCCAGCGATCTGCGAATTATCGGCCAGGTGGGCTCCACGATCGGTATCGGGCTGCTGTTGGACACTCTGGTTGTCCGCGCCCTCATGACGCCGTCCATTGCCGCGCTGCTGGGACGCTGGTTCTGGTGGCCGCAGCAGGTGCGCCAGCGGCCCGCCAGCATGCTGTTGCGCGATACGGCTCCCCGCCCGGTGGTCCGGTCCCTGCTGTTGCCGTCGGACGAGCGCTGATTCACGAATTTGAGGTGCCCGTCCGCGGCAAACTCATTTCTGCCGGCAATTGATATTTCTCGTCGACGACGTAGCAAATTGCCAAAACCCCCAAGCGCATTCGTGATCGGCGGGTAGAGTCCGGGCATCGGGGGGAGGAGGTCCGCAAATGATGAAGCTATCGTCGGCCACAGTGGCTATCGCCGCCGGCGCCTTGACAATGTCCCTGTCCGTCGGCGCCGGTATCGCGTCGGCGGATCCGAGGCTGGAATCAGCGGTCAACACCACGTGCAGTTATTCGCAGGTGATGGGGGCCCTGAACGCGCAGAGTCCGATGGCCGGGGCATCCCCGGCGGTGCAGTCGGTTCTGCAACAGTTCCTGGACGCGCCGCGCGATCAACGCCAGCGCATGGCCGAGGGCATCGCCGCCCAACCGGCCAATCAGCCCTACCTCGGGTTGCTGCAAACGGTGTTCGACACCTGCAACAACTTCTGAGCCCGGCCTCAGCGTTGCGGCTTGGTGCCGCCGAGCTGTCTGGTCAGCGCATCGGCGGTCGCCACCAGCGCGCGGGCGCGTTCGGTGATCTCCTTGTCCGTCAGGGCCGTTCCGATGTGCAGTGACGCCGCCATGATCTGACGCTGATAGTGGTCGAACACCGGCGCGGAGATGACGCTGATGTCATGCGGGGTGGGACCGCCGGGACCCTCGTCGGCCAGGTACACCCGCTCCCCGATATCGGACACCAGCTCGCTCAAAAGCGCCCGCAGTTCGTCGGGCAGATTGCTCGACATCCCCGCCATCAGGGCGTAGAGCCTGCGGCCGCCGGGGGTCAGGCGCTCGACGAGATATCCGTCGGCACGGCAGTTTTCGATCACCCGATGCAGCCGGGCCGATTCGGTGCGCAGTGGGACGGTAGGCGCCTTGGCCAGCCAGGCGCGCAGTGCCTCGTCGTCCCACAACACGAACATCAGGCCGACCGGTGGTGCGAACGGATAGCTCTCCCCGACCCGCACTCCTGGGTCGCGGCCCACCGGTCCGACCAGTTCCAGAACCGTGATCCGATCGTCGACCACGGCGGACAGGCCGACCGAGGTGTCGAATGTGGCTGACAGAGCCAGCAACTCGGCGCGTGCCGACGGGTTGACGCGCATCGACTCCTGCGCCATGTGCCCGAGCGCGATGAGCGCCGGGCCGAGGCGGTACGACTTGTCCTTACCGTTGTCCGCGGTTTCGCGCACCAGGTATCCCGATTCGGTGAGCGTGGTCAGGATGCCCAGGCAGGTGGGCTTGCTCAGCCCGACCCGGCGCGTCAGCTCCGAGAGTCCGAACCGTTCCTGTGGGTGGCGGGACAGAAAATCCAGGATGGCCACCACCCGGGCTGTCGGCGGCGAGGCGCGGCCGGCCGGCTCGGCGTCCGTCATCTGACCTCCCGAACGTTGACGCGAATTGGAACGCGTTCTACTGTCAGGTAGGAAACTCTACCACGGCGGTCCAATATTGGACCGAGAGAGCAGATGCCAGATGTACTCACAACCACTGGTCGAGGCCATAGCCGAGGCGGAACGCCTGGTGACCGCGGCCCCCTTCATCGAATCCGAGGCCGACCTGCTCGAAGGTCTGCAGTACCTGGCCGGGTGCATCGCGGCGTGTACCCATGTCGCGTTCGACTACGACCGGGACCACCCGTTCCTGCACAGCGGAACCGGACCGTTCACCAAGATGGGCCTGGACAACCCCGACACCATGTATTTCGGCACCCGGGTCCAGCCCGGTCACGAGTACGTCGTCACGGGAAAGCGGGGCACCACCACCGACGTCAGCTTCCAGCTGCTGGGCGGGGAGTACACCGATGACAACGTCCCGGACAGTGACACCGCCTTCGACGACCGCAAGCTGGACATCGCCGCTGACGGCACCTTCGAGTGGCGGTTCACCCCGGCGACGCCCTCGCAGCTGGTGATCCGGGAGGTCTACAACGACTGGTCGGCGCAGCGCGGCTCGTTCGCGATCTCGCGTACCGACACGGCCGGGACCGCACCGGCCCCCTTGAGCCGTGAGCTCATCGAGAAGCGTTACGCCACCGCGGGTAAGCAACTGGTGCAGCGCGTCAAGACGTGGTTGCAGTTCCCGAAGTGGTTCTACGACAACCTGCCCGTCAACACGCTGACCGCGCCGCGCCTGACGCCCGGCGGGCTCGCCACCCAGTACTCGTCGGTCGGGCACTACGACCTGACGCCGGACCAGGCGATGATCATCACGCTGCCGGTCTCGGATGCCCCCTACCTGGGCTTCCAGCTGGGCAGCCTGTGGTACATCTCGCTGGACTACATCAACCACCAGACCTCGCTGAACGGCACTCAGGCCCAGGCTGATCCGGACGGCAAGATTCGGATCGTGGTGTCCGACGCGAACCCTGGCGTGACCAACTGGTGCGAGACGTTGGGCCACGGCAAGGGCTATCTGCAGTTCCGGTGGCAACGGGTGTCGCGCGAGCTCACCGAGGCCGACGGCCCGACCCTTGAGATCGTCGACGTCGACCAGATCGCCTCGGCGCTACCGCACTACGACTCCAACAAGATTTCCGAGCAGGACTGGCGCGAGCGAATCGCCCTGCGTCAAAGGCAGATCGGCGAAAGGATGGTGGGCTAGCCCATGGCACTTCTGGAGAACAAGGTCGTCGTCATCAGCGGTGTCGGGCCCGGGCTCGGGACGACGCTGGCCCGCCGATGTGCGGAGAACGGCGCCGACCTGGTGTTGGCCGCCCGCACGGTGGAGCGGCTCGAGGACGTGGCCAAAGAGGTGACGGCACTGGGCCGTCGCGCCTTGGCAGTGGGCACCGACATCACCGACGAGGAACAGGTCGCCAACGTGGTGGCCCGCACGATGGAGGAGTACGGCAAGGCTGACGTGTTGATCAACAACGCGTTCCGGGTGCCGTCCATGAAGCCGTTCGCGAACACCACCTTCGAGCACATGCGGGATGCCATCGAGCTGACCGTGTTCGGCGCACTGCGCATGACCCAGGGCTTTACTCCCGCGCTGGAAGCAGCCAAAGGTTCAGTGGTGAATGTCAATTCGATGGTCGTGCGGCACTCGCAGGCCAAGTACGGCGCCTACAAGATGGCCAAGTCGGCCCTGCTGTCCATGTCGCAGACCCTCGCAACCGAGCTGGGGGAGAAGGGTATTCGGGTCAACTCCGTGTTGCCCGGCTACATCTGGGGAGAAACTCTGGAGGGTTACTTCAACCATCAGGCACAGAAGTACGGCACCACCGTGGAACAGATCTACAACGCGTCGGCGGCCGGGTCCGATCTCAAGCGGCTCCCGACCGAGGACGAGGTGGCCTCGGCCATCCTGTTCATGGCCAGCGATCTGTCCAGCGGCATCACCGGTCAGGCCCTCGATGTGAACTGCGGTGAATACAAGGCATGATGCGAAGGCGACGACCAGTGAGGATCGCAGCGAGGAACGAGCGAGGACCGGAGCGAGAAGGAGTCGAGCCATGAGCGGCGCCCCGCGCACCAACGTGGGCACGATCGAGGATCTGCACGCCTCGGCGGTGAAGGCCTGCGGCCTGGAGGACTTCGGCGGTGACGACGACAACTATCTGGAAGCCCTTGGCGTGCTGCTGGATTCTTATCAGCGCGAGGCCGACCTGACCGAACTCGGCAGCAAGATGCAGCGGTTCTTCACCCGCAACGCGCTGGTGGCCCGGCTGGTGTCCAACGCCGCGTTCAAGCAGTATCCGGAGCATGCCGACGTGCCGATCGAGCGGCCGATCTTCGTCACGGGTCTGCCGCGCACCGGCACCACGGTGATCCACCGGCTGCTGACCGCGGACCCGTCGCACCAGGGACTCGAGATGTGGCTGGCGGAGTTCCCGCAGCCGCGGCCGCCCCGCGAAACCTGGCCGGACAACCCGGTGTTCAGTGCGCTCGATGCGCGGTTCAAGCAGGCGCACGAGGAGAATCCGGACTACACCGGGCTGCATTTCATGACCGCCGACGAGGTCGAGGAATGCTGGCAATTGCTGCGTCAGTCATTGCACTCGGTGTCCTACGAGACGTTGGCGCATGTACCCACCTACGCACAATGGCTGTCCCGTCAGGACTGGACCAAGTCCTACCAGCGGCACCGCAAGAACCTGCAGCTGATCGGCCTCAACGAGCCCGAAAAGCGCTGGGTGCTCAAGAACCCCAGCCACTTGTTCGCGTTGGACGCGCTGTTCAAGGTGTACCCGGATGCGCTGGTGGTCCAGTGCCACCGGCCGGCCGAGACGATCCTGGCCTCGATGTGTTCGCTGTCCCAGCACACCACGGCGGGCTGGTCGAACACCTTCACCGGCGAGGTGATCGGCCAGGACGCGCTGGAGACGTGGTCGCGCGGCCTTGAGCTGTTCAACGCCGAACGGGCCAAGCACGATCCGGCCCAGTTCTGCGACGTGGACTACTTCGAGTTCATCAAGGATCCGGTGGGTGCTGTCGAAGGCATCTACGGCACCTTCGGTCTGGAGTTCACCGACGCCGCACGGCAGGCGATGACCGACAGCCACGCCCAGACCCAGCAGGGGCCCCGGGCTCCGAAGCACACCTACTCGCTGGCCGACTACGGTTTGACCGACGAAGAGGTCAAGGAGCGGTTCAAGGGTCTGTGACCTTCTCCGCGAGCAGACGCGAAAGTACCCAGAATTGCACTTTTTCGGGTACCTACGGGTCTGCTCGCGGGGGAAGATTCGGGCATGTTGGTCTATCTGGCGCTCGACCCGCGTGAACCGCTGACCGCAACCGCGGACTACGCGCGGCGAGTCGAGCGGTTGGGCTGCGACGGCCTGCACGTCGCCGAGACCGTGCACGACTCCCTGGCAGTCTCCCTGCTGGCTCTGGAGCACACCTCGCACATCACCGTGCGCACCGCCGTGACACTGGCATTCGTGCGCAGCCCCACACTGACGGCGTACACGGCCTGGGATCTGTCGGTGCTGTCCGGCGGGCGATTCGAGCTGGGACTGGGCACCCAGATCAAGCAGAACATCACCGACCGCTACGGCATGCCGTGGAGCGATCCGATCGCCCGCCTGCGGGACTACGTGGGCGCCCTCGATGCCCTCTTCGATGCGTTCCGGACCGGCGGCACAGTGCATTTCGGGAGCGACAACTACCGGCTGACCCGGATGCAGCCCTACTTCAACCCCGGCCCCGGTGACGCCGTGCGTCCACCGATCTGGCTGGGCGCGGTGAACGCCGGCATGTGTGAACTCGCCGGCGGCGTCGCCAGTGGGATCGTCACGCACTCGACCAACTCCGATCCCGAATACCTGCGTGACGTGGTACGGCCGGCGTTGGCCCGTGGCGCGAAAACGGCAGGCAGGGCAGACATCCCGCGCATCGTCGCCTCAACGGCGATCGCCACCGGACGCACTGATGAGGCAGTGGCCGTAGAACGGGAACGGCAGCGCCGGATGCTGGCGTTCCTGTATTCGACGCCCGCGTACGCGACCGGTCTGGCCCGCCGCGGCCTGGCGGATCTCCCGGAGCGGCTGCGATCCCTGGTGCGGACCGAGCTGTGGGGCGAATTGCCCTCGGTGCTCACCGATTCCATCCTGGATGAGCTGCTGGTCTGCGGGCGTCACGACGAACTGCCCGCGATGCTCAAGGCCAGGTTCGGTGATGTCGCCGACGGCATCGTGCTGCCGCCGCTGGGCGACGGGGACGACGATCAGTCGTTGAGGGCCTGTGTGGCCGAACTGCAGGCGGCGAACTAGCCGTCGCCGGGGGAGGGGGCCGAGGACACCTCTTCCAGGCACCCTTCGGCGACAGCGTGCCGGATGCTGTCGGTCAGGCGTGGGCAGGCCCGCGCCCGGGCCGGATCCCCACCAGTAGACCGGATTTCCTCGAATGTCGCGCAACGCCGCACCGCCTCGGAACTCCACTGCACCGAAGTGTGTTCCGCGCTGAGCTTCTTGACCTGGACCGCGACATGGCAGAACCGGCAGTCCACCGACACCAGGCCCGAGGTCAGGTAACGCTCGCGGTCGCGTGCGCTCGACTCACGGACCGCGGCGGCGCGCTCCGGATCGGACGCGAAATTCGGTGCCTTGGCCCATGATCCGCTGGACGAGCTCGTAGTGGAGCTGCCGGCGTGATGATCGTCGTCGTCATGCGCGCCGTGTAGCAGCAGCATCGAGCGGGCCAGGTCGTCGACATCTGGCGCCTGGCTCCGCTCGTTGCGTGTCGTCATCAGCTTGACTGCGCTGCTTCTTTTTCGGCCGACTTCTGCTCGGCCTGGAGCTTCAGGTTCTCCTCGACCTCTACGTGCCACTTCTCGTTGGCCGCGGTGGTGTCGATCTCCATCTCGAACCGGTCGGTCATGTCGGGCGTGATGTCCGCGACATCGACGTAGAACTGCTGGTACCAGCGGCGCATCTGGTAGACGGCGCCGTCCTCCTCGACCAGCAGCGGGTTGTCGATGCGGGTCTTGTGCTTCCAGATCTCCACGTCCTGCAGGAAGCCCTGGCTGACGCCGTCCGTCATCGCGTTGGCCAGCTTCTGGGTGGTCTTGTCGTCCATGCCCTTGGGCTTTTCGACGATGACGCCCCACTGCAGCATGAACGAGTCCTGGCTGACCGGGTAGTGGCAGTTGATCAGGATCGACTCGGCCTTGTAACCGCTGTAGTTGTTGTGCAGCCAGTTGATCATGAAGGACGGGCCGAAGTAGGACGCTTCGGAATCCAGGTGCGACTCGCCGTACTGGGTCCCCATGCCGCCGATGTCCTGACGGCCCACGTTGTGCAGGTACTGCGAGGCGATGTGCCCCTCGAAGACGTTCTTGAAGTACGTCGGCAGACCGAAGTGGATGTAGAAGAAGTGCGCCATGTCGGTGACGTTGTCGATGATCTCGCGGCAGTTGCTGCCCTCGATCAACATCGAGTTCCACTGCCACTCGGTCCAGTCGTCGCTGGCCGCCTCTGGAATCTCTGGGATACGAACTTCGTCCGAGGGCGGATTCCCCTCGTGGTCGTGCCAGACGAACAGCAGGCCACCGCGCACGTCGGTGTGCCACGCGCGGGTGCGGGCCAGGCGCGGGGTGCGCTTGGCGTAGGGGACGAGCTTGCACTTGCCGTCGCCGCCCCAGCGCCAGTCGTGGAACGGGCAGGCCACGGTGTCGCCCTTGATGGTGCCCTGTGACAGGTCGCCGCCCATGTGCCGGCAGTAGCCGTCGAGGATCTTCAACTCGCCCTGGGAGTCGGCGAACACCACCAGCTTGGTGCCGAAGATCTCGACAGAGTGCGGCTGACCGTCAAGGAAGTTCTTGACCGGTCCCAGGCAGTGCCAACCCCGCGCATAGCGGTCTGGCAGGGCGCCGGTGTCAATCTCTCTGATGCCGGCATGTTCGGTAGTCACGGTGGGCCTCCCGTATCGGTGCTCTTAACTAGAACACGTTACAGTTTTTCGAGCCCGGATGGCAATAATTAAGGCGTGACCTGGGGCATACCCGTCGCGACCGGCAGTTACTCCCGCTCCGGAAGGCCGATTCTCAAGGCGATCTGCTGCATTCGGCCGACGCTGGCCACAGTCTGCGGCGACACCGGATCATCCGGGTTGCTGTCGAACTCCAGGCGCACCACCGCGCGCCCCTGCGTGTACATCAGCAGTGTCACGGCCTTCTTCCCATCGGGTGCCGTCCCCGAGATGACGGTGCCGTTCGAGCCCACCGGCACCGGCTGCGGCTGCCCCCCGGTCACCATGGTGCTCACCGCAGCGGCGGCCTGTTTGAGCGTCGCCGACGCGGTGGCCACATCCGGGTAGATCAGGATGGTGTCGGCGATCGCCCTGGTGTCGTCGGCGTTGACGAACAGCGCGGTGGCGCCCGACTGACCGTCCGGGTTCACGTTGCTGGACCGGGCGGTGAACGTGTCCGGCGGAATGCTGACATCCTCGGCCTGCAACAGCAGGTGGCTGTAGTCGGACGCCTGCGATTTCGGCGACTTCGGCGCCGTCGCCGATGCCGAGGTGGACGGCGTGGCCATCCACGGCGTACTCGGTGACTGGTCGGTGGGAGTGCAGGCGCCGGCCGTGCCGACGACGGCCGCAGCAAGGCCGATGGTGATCAAGAACCTGGGGTGAAAGAGTGTCGTGAGCGACATAGTTACTGTTCAGGGTACGCGTCGCTGCGCTGACGCCGGTTTCCTGCGGTATATGTGGACGATGCCGCTGTATTCGTTCGAGGGCCGGGCGCCCGTGGTCGACCCCGGCGCATTCGTTGCCCCGACGGCAACATTGATCGGCAACGTGACGGTGGAGGCCGGTGCCTCGGTGTGGTTCAACACCGTGCTGCGAGGAGACTTCGCCCCCATCGTCATCCGTGAGGGTGCCAACGTCCAGGACGGGTCGGTGCTGCACGCGCCACCGGGGATCCCGGTCGACATCGGGCCCGGTGCGACGGTTGCCCACATGTGTGTCGTGCACGGTGCGCACGTGGGCGAGGAGGCGCTGATCGCCAACCACTGCACTGTGCTGGACGGGGCAGTGATCGGCAGGCGCAGCCTCATCGCGGCACATTCACTGGTGGTCGGGGGCACCAAGATCCCCGACGAGGTGTTGGTCACCGGTGCACCCGCGAAGATCCGGGGACCTATCGCGGGCACCGGTGCCCAGATGTGGGTGCAGACAAATCCGGCGGCATACCGGGAGCTGGCCCAGCGCTACCTCACGGGGCTTGCCGAGATCTAGCTGTCGATCTTCTCGGCGGTCGCGCGGTCGACTTCCCAGTAGGCCCGCAACGCCACCAGCTGTCCCGCCTCGTTCGCGCGGTAGGTGAAGACGCCCGGGGTGGTGATGCGGTGTCCGCCCATCGTGGTGACGATGCTGCCGACGTTGGCTTCCTCGCTGCCGCACTGGAACGTGTCGACGAACTTGAACTCGAGGTTGTCGGTCGGTGCAATGGCCTTGTCCCAGAACGCCGCAATGGCGTCCTTGCCCTGGTGACCGTTGCCCTCAGGATCGAAGAAGGACGGGCCGATGGGATCCTGCACGATCGCGTCGTCGGCGAAATTGGCCAGCCAGGCCTGCTTGTCCCGAGCGGCGACCGCATCGCGGGATCGCTTGCCCGCCAAATGTGCCGGGTGTTCGGAGTTCGTCACTGCCATGTCAGTCCTGCCAGCCGGAGTGGATGTAGGTGTCGGCGAAGCGCTTGAGCGAATCCTGCTTGCGCTCCAGCGGCGCGTCGAAGCCCAGGCCCTCGAGCATCCACGGGATGACGATGTTGTCGGTGATGCCGGCCTCGGCCAGCTCCCGATGCCCGTCGAGGTCGAACTTGTCGATGCACACCGACTGGAACTCGAACGGCTCGTCGGCCCGGCCGTATTCGGCCCGCAGCTTGTTGATGGCCGCCACGGTCTCGGCCAGCTGCGCGCACGTCATCATCGCGCTGGTCCAGCCGTCACCCACCCGGGCCGCCCGCTTGAGGGCCACCGGGGTGTGCCCGCCGACGTAGAACGGGACGGGCTGTGACGGTGCCGGGCTCATCTGCAGCCGCTCGAAATCGTAGAACTCGCCGTGGAACTCGACCATCCCGCCGCCGAGCACGAGCTTGAGCACCTCGATCATCTCGTCGACGCGGGCGCCGCGCTTGGCGAACGGAACCCCGCACCACTCGAATTCCTCGGGCGCCCAGCCGATCCCGACACCGAACCCGAACCGATTGTTGGTCAGGTTGGCCACCGAACCGACCTGCCTGGCCAGCAGCAGCGGATTGCGCGACCCGAGCTTCATCACGTTGGTGTAGAACCGCAGTGTCGAGGTCACCGCACCCATCGAGGCCGCCGCGATCAGCGGATCCACCCACGGGGTCTCGGCATTCCACATCCGTGACCCGTCCGGGGTGTACGGATAGTCCGCGGCCTGCTTCTCCATGTAGAACAGCGAGTCCGGCAGCGCGATCGAATCGAACCCGACTTCCTCAGCGGTGCGGGCCAATCCGGTCAAATGCTCCAGCGGGCCCATGGCCACGCTGAGCGTGTACTTCATACTCACTTGTCCGCCGGCTTGTCGCTGGAGACCACCCACATCGAGTAATACTGCGCGCCACCGCCGTAGGCGTGGCCCAGCGCCTTGCGGGCGCCCTCGACCTGATGATCGCCGGCCTTGCCCATCACCTGGATCGCCGATTCGGCGAACCGGATCATGCCGGACGCGCCGATCGGGTTGCTCGAGAGCACGCCGCCGGAGGCGTTGAACGGGATCTTCCCGCCGATGGCGGTCTCCCCGGCCTCGGTGAGCTTCCAGCCTTCGCCCTCGGCGGCAAAACCGAGGTTTTCCAACCACATCGGCTCGAACCAGGAGAACGGCACGTACACCTCGGCCACGTCGATCTCGTCGATCGGGCTGGTGATGCCTGCGTCGCGCCACAGTGCGGCCGCGGCGTCGCGCCCGGCCTGCGGGTTGACCTGGTCACGACCGGAGTAGGCCAGGGGCTCGGTCCGCAGGGCCGTGGCGTGGATCCACGCGACCGGATGACCCTCGGCAACTCGAGCATCCGCTGCGTCTTCATTGCCGATCACCAGGGCCGCGGCACCGTCGGACGACGGACACGTCTCGTCGAAACGAATCGGGTCCCACAGCATCTGCGAGGCCATCACCTTCTCCAGCGTGATGTCGGGCTGGTGCAGGTGAGCCAACGGATTCTTGGCACCGTTGAGCCGGTCCTTGACCGCCACCATCGCGCCGATGTGGTTCGGGGCGCCGGAGCGGCGGATGTATGCCCGCACGTGCGGCGCGAAGTAGCCGCCGGCGCCGGCACCGACCGGCTTGGTGAAGGGCACCGGAATGCTCAACGCCCACATGGCATTCGATTCCGACTGCTTCTCCCACGCCATGGTCAGCACCCGGCGGTACTTGCCGGACTTGACCAGGCTGGCGGCGACGATCGCCGTCGAGCCACCCACCGAACCTGCGGTGTGGACGCGGATCAGCGGCTTGTTGGTGGCGCCGGTGGCGTCGGCCATGAACAACTCGGGCATCATCACGCCCTCGAAGAAGTCCGGTGCCTTGCCGACCACCACGGCGTCGATATCGTCCATCGTCGAGCCAGAATCGGCCAGCGCCTTGTCGATGGCCTCGCGCACCAGCCCGTTCATCGACACGTCGTGCCGCTTGGCGACGTACTTGGTCTGGCCCGTTCCGAGGACCGCTGCTTTGTTAGCCATTATTTGCCCTCCAAGACCGCGACCAGATTCTGTTGCAGCGCAGCGCCACTGGTGGCGTGCGCCAGCACGCGCCCGGCCGAGCCGGAGAAGATGTGCTGCGCGGCGAAACCGATGCGCTCCAGGCCGGCCGAGAACATCGGATTGGCGGCCAGCGCGCCGCCGGAGGGGTTGATCTTCGTGGCATCGCCCAGCCCGATCGCCTCGGTGAGGATGAGCTGCTGGTGGGTGAACGGCGCGTAGATCTCGGCCACCTCGATCGAGCTCACGTCACCACCAGTGGCGGCCTGAGCCGACGCGGCGGTCGAGGTCGAGACGGTCAGATCTCGCGCACCGAGCACGGGGGTCTCGATGCGGTGCTCGAAACCGGTGATCCAGGCCGGGTTTTCGCGAAGTTCGCGGGCCCGGTCGCCGGCCGCCAGGACGATGGCCGAGGCCCCGTCGGTGATCGGGGCGATGTCGTGGCGGCGCAGCGGATCGGCGAAGAACGGGCGGTCCAGCAGTTCGCTGATGCTGCCGGTGACCTGCTCACGGTCGGTGCGGCCACCCGCGGCATACGAATCGAGGGCGACCTGAGCCATCTGCTCAGCGGTCCACTTACCGGCATCCAGGCCGAAGCGGGCCTGAAGTCCGGCCATCGACACCGCATCCGGCCACAGTGGCGCGACGGTGTAGGGGTCGGTCTGCAGGGCCAGCACCCGGCGCAGGACACCTGCGGAGGACTTGCCGAAGCCGTAGACCAGCGCGGTGTCCACCTCGCCGGTCAGGATCTTGATGTAGGCCTCGTACAGCGCCCAGGCCGCGTCCATCTCGACGTGCGATTCGTTGATCGGCGGCACCGCGCCGATCGAGTCGATCGCCGAGATGAACGAGAAGGCACGGCCGGCAAGGTAATCGGAGGAACCCGAGCACCAGAAGCCGATATCGGTCTGCTGCAGGCCGAGCTCTTCGTAGAGGCTGGCGAAACACGGCATCAGCATCTCGACGCCGTTGGTGGTGCCATCCGTGCGGCGCACATGCGGGGCATGCGCGAAACCGACGACGGCTACTTCACGAGAAGTCATGTGATCCCTTTACAGGTGGTGCTTGTAGCTGTCGTAATCGGCGTCGGGCTCACCCGTCGGCCGGAAATGCGAGATGTTGTCGATGCCGAGGCCCCATTCCTCCTGGGGCTTCCACACCGCTTCGACTCGCATGCCCATCCGCACCTCGGACGCATCGATGTCGGTGACCAGATGCAGGAACGGGATGTCGGCACCGTCGAGCAGCACATAGGCCGCGACATACGGCGGCTTGATGCGCTGGCCGGCGAACGGGATGTTGATGATCGCGAACGTGGTGACGGTGCCCTTGTCGACAAGTTCGACGAACTGGTCGAGCTCCTGGCCGGTGGCCGGATCAGCTTCCTTGGGCGGGAAGTACACCTTGCCCGTGTCGCCGGAGCGGGCGCCGAGCAGCTTGCCGTCGCGCAGGCCACGCAGGTAGGTGCTCTCGGGACGCGAGGCGGTGTGCTGGATCTCGATGGCCGAGGGGACGACCAGCATGGTCACCGGATCACGGTCATCGGTCGCCACCGCCGGGACGTCCTCGGCGATCTCGCCGGGCACGAAGTACGCGATGTCGGTGATCGCGCCCACCGGCTCGTCGACCCAATGCACGTGTACGCGGGCACCGCTGCTGAGCTCGCCTTCCTTGACGTCCACCGCATGCAGCAGGGGGGTGTCGGCGCCGTCGAGCTTGATCAGCGCCCAGGCGAACGGCCGGTCCAGCGGCTGACCTTCCAGCGGCTCGGGCTGCCAGGTCCAGGACACGACGGTCCCGACGCTGGACACCGGAACCACCTCGGTCAGGGCCTCGTAGGTGACCGGGTCATACTCAGCGGGTGGCACGTGCACGCGTCCGTCAGACCCGCGCACGCCGACGATCCGGCGCTCACGCAGGGCAGTAAAGAACTGGCTGAGCAGTGGACCTACTGAACGGGTGTAGTCAAACGACAGTTTCAGTGGCGCGGAAAGTGGCGGCTCACGGTGATCTGTCGAGGCCGGGCGGCTTTGGCTGGCTGTCACACATCGAGTAGAACAGGTTCTAACAATCGTGGCAAGGACACGTGGGAAGGCAATCTAAATGAAGCTCGGTCTGCAACTCGGATACTGGGGCGCACAGCCGCCGACCAACCACGCCGAACTCGTGGCCGCGGCCGAGGCGGAGGGCTTCGACACCGTCTTCACCGCGGAGGCCTGGGGCTCGGACGCGTACACCCCACTCGCCTGGTGGGGGCGGGAAACCACCCGCATGCGGCTGGGTACCTCGGTCATCCAGCTGTCCGCCCGTACCCCCACCGCGTGCGCGATGGCCGCGCTGACGCTGGACCACCTGTCCGGCGGCCGCCATATCCTCGGCCTCGGTGTGTCCGGCCCGCAGGTGGTGGAGGGCTGGTACGGCGCGAAGTTCGGCAAGCCGCTGGCCCGCACCCGTGAGTACATCGACATCCTGCGTCAGGTGTGGGCCCGCGAGGCCCCGGTGCACAGCGACGGCCCGCACTACCCGTTGCCGGTGACCGGCGAGGGCACCACCGGCCTGGGCAAGAACCTCAAGCCGATAACTCATCCGCTGCGCGCCGACATCCCGGTCATGCTGGGTGCCGAGGGGCCCAAGAACGTCGCGCTGGCCGCCGAGATCGCCGACGGCTGGCTGCCCATTTTCTATTCACCGCGCATCGCCGGCATGTACAACGAATGGCTGGACGAGGGCTTCGCCCGGCCGGGCGCGCGGCGTACCCGCGAGACCTTCGAGATCTGCGCCACCGCACAGGTTGTGGTGACCGACGACCGGCCCGCGATCATGGAGCTGATGAAGCCGCACCTGGCGCTGTACATGGGCGGAATGGGCGCCGAGGACACCAACTTCCACGCCGACGTGTACCGCCGGATGGGCTATGCCGAGGTCGTCGACGACGTCACCAAGCTGTTCCGCAGTGACCGCAAGGACGAGGCCGCCAAGATCATTCCGGACGAATTGGTCGATGACTCCGCGATCGTCGGTAACCTCGACTACGTCAAGGAGCAGATCAAGGCCTGGGAGGCCTCGGGCGTGACCATGATGGTCGTGGGAGCCCGCTCCGTCGAGCAGATCAAGGATCTCGCCGCCCTGGTGTAGCCCTCGGTGTAGACACTTCTTGAAATCTGTTTACTGCTGGGTCTAGATTCAGTGGTGTGACTGACGCCACTCCTGCCTCGCAGCACACTGTGCTCGGCACGGTTTTGACGATGCCGGTGCAGATCCGTACCGCCGAACAGCACATGGCGATGTTCTCGGTGGACGCCGACGCCGCCCAGCGCATGATCGACTACAGCGGCCTGCGCGTCTACCGGCATCGGCCGCACCGCGCGATCGTCGTGCTGATGCTGATGCGCTACATCGACGGTGACCTGGGCCCGTACCTGGAGTACGGCACCAACGTCATGGTGAACCGGCCCGGGTCGGACGCGTCGGGGCTGCGCGGGCTTGGCTCGGCGGGCGCCTTCGTGCATCACCTCCCGGTCGACGGCGAGTTCACGCTGCAGGCCGGCCGGCAGATCTGGGGTTATCCGAAAGTCTTGGCGGACTTCACTCTTCATGAAGACAGCCCGTTCGGCTTCGAGGTGAACATCGACGGCCGGCCGGCGATCAGGATGGATTTCAAACCCGGGCTGCCGGTGCCCTCGGCGTTCACCGCCAAGCCTCAGGTGCAGTCGACCTTCTCCTGCCTCGACGGCGTCCGGCGTGAAACCGAAGGCCAGATGCGGCTTTCCGGCGTCCGCTACCGCCCGGGTGGAGTCACGGTGCGGCTCGGTGAGCACCCGTACGGCCAAGAACTCGCGGCCCTGGGCCTGCCCAAACGGGCGTTGTTGTCCAGCTCGGTCCGCAATGTACAGATGACGTTTGCTGACGCCAAGGAGATCTCGTGACCCAAGTCCTGCTCAAACCCGATGTGGACCTCACCAACGGCAATTTCTATGCCGACGGTGGCGCCCGGGAGGCCTACCGATGGATGCGGGCCAACGAGCCGGTCTTCCGTGATCGCAACGGGCTGGCCGCGGCCACCACCTATGCCGCCGTCATCGAGGCCGAGCGCAACCCAGAGCTGTTCTCGAACACCGGCGGAATCCGCCCCGAGCAGCCCGGCATGCCGTACATGATCGACATGGACGATCCCGCACATGTGTTGCGCCGCAAGCTGGTCAACTCCGGCTTCACCCGCAAGCGGGTGATGGACAAGGTGCCCTCGATCGTGAGCCTGTGCGACACCCTGATCGACGCGGTGTGCGAACGCGGGGAGTGTGACTTCGTCCGCGACATCGCCGCGCCGCTGCCGATGGCCGTGATCGGTGACATGCTCGGCGTACTGCCGACCGAGCGCGAAATGTTGCTGAAGTGGTCGGACGATCTGGTCTGTGGGCTGAGTTCGCATCTCGACGAGACCGCCATCGGAATGTTGATGGAGACGTTTGCCGCCTACACCGCGTTCACCATGGAGGTGATCGCCAAGCGGCGCGCCGAGCCGACCGACGACCTGTTCTCGATCCTGGTCAACGCCGAGGTCGACGGCCAGCGGATGACCGATGACGAAATCGTCATGGAGACGCTGCTGATCCTGATCGGCGGCGACGAGACCACCCGGCACACCCTCTCGGGCGGCACCGAACAACTGCTGCGCCACCGTGATCAGTGGGACGCGCTGATCGCCGACCAGTCGCTGTTGCCCGGCGCCATCGAGGAGACGCTGCGCTGGACCTCGCCGGTCAAGAACATGTGCCGCACCCTGACCGCGGACACGGTGTTCCACGGAACCGAGCTGAAGGCCGGCGAGAAGCTCATGCTGATGTTCGAATCGGCGAACTTCGACGAAGCCGTCTTCGAGAACCCCGACGATTTCCGGATCGACCGGAACCCCAACAGCCACTTGGCATTCGGCTTCGGCACCCACTTCTGCCTGGGTAACCAGCTGGCTCGGCTGGAACTGCGGCTGATGCTCGAGCGGCTGCTCACCCGGTTGCCCGACCTGCGCTTGGCCAACGACGAGAAGCTGCCGCTGCGTCCGGCCAACTTCGTCAGCGGGCCGGAAGCCATGCCGGTCGTCTTCACCCCGACGGCACCACTGGGGGGATAGCTCTGCGCCGCATGAGCGGTGTCTGTGTATCCCTGTGCCCTGGTTAAGCGTTGGCTGTGCAAGCCCATCACGGGGTTCGCATAGGCATGCTAATTAGATAGTCTCGCGATATCGGGGGATAGACGCGACGATCGAAGGGTGCACGTGATGGCACGACATTTACCTGGGCGAACTGTGTTGAGTGGCGTGGTGCTGGGTGGGGCACTGATGGCCGGAGTCATCGGAACGGCCGGCCAGGCGAACGCGGCACCGGTCCCCGCGCCGACGAGCCTGCAGGTCGGCGCACCGGCTCAGCTGTCCTCGATGCCCGCTCCGCCATTGCGGCCGTGGGGCCCGCCTCCGCCTCCGCCGCCCCCGCCGTTCTGGGGGCCGCCACCTCCACCCCCGCCGCCGTTCTGGGGGCCACCGCCACCGCCCCCGCGGTTCTGGGGCCCGCCGCCCCCGCCGCCGGGGCACTGGGGTCCGCCGCCTCCCGGGCACTGGCGCTGAGAGGCTGAGAAAACCTGAGGCCCTGCTCGAAATATCGAGCAGGGCCTCAGGTTTGCCTCGACGGGCAACAACTACTTCATCTGGAACTTGGGCGCGCGCTTCTCCTTGAAGGCCAGCGGGCCTTCCTTGGCGTCGGCGGACAGGAACACCGGGATGCCGTTGGCGGTGTCGGGCTTGAACGCGTCGTTCTCGTGCATGCCCTCCGTCTCGCGGATGGTCTTGAGGATGGCCTGGACGGCCAGCGGGCCGTTGTTGTTGATCACCTCGGCGATCTCCAAGGCCTTCTCGAGTGCGGTGCCGTCCGGCACGACGTGACCGATCAGGCCGTACTCCAGGGCCTGGGCGGCGGTGATGTGCCGTCCGGTCAGCAGCATGTCGCACGCGATGGTGTAGGGAATCTGGCGGACCAGGCGCACCGCCGAACCGCCCATGGGGTACAGGCTCCACTTGGCCTCGGAGATGCCGAACTTGGCGCTCTCGCCGGCGACGCGGATGTCGGTGCCCTGCAGGATCTCGGTACCGCCGGCGATGGCCGGGCCCTCGACCGCGGCGATCAACGGCTTGGTCAGCCGGCGACCCTTGAGCAGACCGTCGATGCGTGACGGGTCGTAGCTGCCGTCCTTGAACGAATCGCCCGGCGGCTTCTTGGCCGCGCCCTTGAGATCCATGCCTGCGCAGAAGTACCCGCCGGCGCCCGTGAGGATGCAGGTGCGGATCTCCGGATCGTTGTCGACGCGATCCCAGGCCTCGACCATGATCGAGAGCATCTCGGTGGAAAGCGCGTTGCGTGCCTCCGGCCGGTTCAGCGTCAGGATCAGGGTGTGTCCGCGCTGCTCAATGAGGGCGTCGGGGCCCTTTTCAGACTCAGTCACTGGTGTCTGCCTCTCTGCATTTTCGACCCAGACTTGTATCGAAATGTAACACGTTCTAGTTTAGGTTCTGTGGCTCTGAATATTGCTGATCTTGCCGAGCACGCCATCGACGCTGTGCCGGACCGTGTCGCGCTGATTTCCGGCGACGAGCAGCTGACCTACGGGCAGTTGGAGGAAAAGGCCAATCGCCTGGCCCACTACCTGATCGACCAGGGCGTCAAGAAGGACGACAAGGTCGGCCTGTACTGCCGCAACCGGATCGAGATCGTGATCGGGATGCTGGGCATCGTGAAGGCCGGCGCGATCCTGGTCAACGTCAACTTCCGCTACGTCGAGGGCGAGCTGAAGTACCTGTTCGAGAACTCCGACATGGTCGCGCTGATCCACGAGCGCCGTTACGCCGACCGGGTGGCCAACGTGCTGCCCGAGACCCCGGACGTGAAGACCATCCTCGTGGTCGAAGACGGGTCGGACGACGACTACCAGCGTTACGGCGGCGTCGAGTTCTACTCCGCCATCGCCGAGCACTCACCCGAGCGTGACTTCGGCCCGCGCAGCGCCGACGACATCTACCTGCTCTACACCGGTGGCACCACCGGATTCCCCAAGGGCGTCATGTGGCGTCACGAGGACATCTACCGGGTGTTGTTCGGCGGCACCGACTTCGCTACCGGTGAGCCCGTCGCCGACGAATACGACCTGTCCAAGCAGGCCGTCGCCAACCCGCCGATGATCCGGCTGCCCATCCCGCCGATGATCCACGGCGCCACGCAGTCGGCCACCTGGATGTCCCTGTTCTCCGGCCAGACCGTCGTGCTGGCACCGGAGTTCAACGCCGACGAGGTCTGGCAGATGATCCATGACCACAAGGTCAATCTGTTGTTCTTCACCGGTGACGCGATGGCCCGGCCGCTGCTGGACTCGCTGCTCGCCGCGCAGGCCGACGGTAGGGAACACGACCTGTCGAGCCTGTTCCTGCTGGCCAGCACCGCCGCTCTGTTCTCAACGAGCCTCAAGGAGAAGTTCCTCGAGCTGCTGCCCAACCGGATCATCACCGACTCGATCGGCTCGTCGGAGACGGGCTTCGGCGGCACCAGCATCGTGGCCAAGGGACAGAGCCACACCGGCGGCCCGCGCGTGACCATCGACAAGAACACCAAAGTGCTCGACGAGGACGGCAACGAGGTCGTCCCGGGTTCGGGCGTGCGCGGCATCATCGCCAAGTGCGGCCACATCCCGGTCGGCTACTTCAAGGACGAGAAGAAGACCGCCGAGACCTTCCGCACCTACAACGGGGTGCGGTATGCCATCCCGGGTGACTACGCCGAGGTCGAGGCCGACGGCAGCGTGACGATGCTGGGCCGCGGCTCGGTGTCGATCAACAGCGGCGGCGAGAAGATCTACCCCGAAGAGGTCGAGGCCGCCCTGAAGGGCCACCCCGACGTATTCGACGCGCTGGTGGTCGGCGTGCCCGACGAGCGCTTCGGCCAGCACGTCGCGGCCGTCGTGCAGCCGCGCGCAGGTGCCCGCCCGACCCTGGCCGAACTCGATGCCCATGTCCGCACCGAGATCGCCGGCTACAAGGTGCCGCGCAGCCTGTGGCTGGTCGACGAGGTCAAGCGCTCGCCTGCGGGCAAGCCCGACTACCGGTGGGCCAAGGACACCACCGAAGAGCGTGCCGCCGATGACGTGCACGCCAATCACGTGGGAGCCAAATGATGAAGACCGAACTCTGTGAACGGTTCGGGATCGAATACCCGATCTTCGTCTTCACCCCGTCGGAGAAGGTGGCCGCCGCGGTCAGCAAGGCCGGCGGTCTGGGTGTGCTGGGCTGCGTGCGGTTCAACGACGCCGACGACCTCGAAGAGGTCCTGCAGTGGATGGACGCCAACACCGACGGCAAGCCCTACGGCGTCGACGTGGTGATGCCGGCCAAGATCCCCACCGAGGGCACGGCCGTCGACATCAACAAGCTGATCCCGCAGAGCCACCGCGACTTCGTCGCGAAAACCCTTGCCGATCTGGGTGTTCCGCCACTGCCGGCGGATGAGGAGCGCAACGAGGGTGTGTTGGGCTGGCTGCACTCGGTGGCCCGCAGCCACGTCGAGGTGGCACTCAAGCACCCGATCAAGCTGATCGCCAACGCCCTGGGTTCACCGCCGGTCGACGTCATCGAGCAGGCGCACGCCGCCGGTGTGCCGGTCGCCGCACTGGCCGGCAGCGCCAAACATGCGCTGCGCCATGTCGAGAACGGCGTGGACATCGTCGTGGCCCAAGGCCACGAGGCCGGCGGCCACACCGGTGAGATCGGCTCGATGGTGTTGTGGCCGGAAATCGTTGACGCGCTTGACGGTAAGGCCCAGGTGCTGGCCGCCGGCGGTATCGGGACCGGCAAGCAGGTCGCGGCGGCGCTGGCTCTCGGCGCGTCGGGCGTGTGGATGGGTTCGGCCTTCCTGACCTCGGCCGAATACGACCTGGGTCACCGGCTGCCCGGCGGCACCTCCACGATCCAGGAGGCGCTGCTCAAGGCGACCACCGCAGATACCGTGCGCCGCAAGATCTACACCGGCAAGCCGGCCCGGTTGCTCAAGACCAAGTGGACCGACGCCTGGGACGCCCCGGACGCGCCGGAGCCGCTGCCGATGCCGCTGCAGAACATCCTGGTCAGCGAGGCCCATCAGCGGATGAACGAGTCGGACAACCCCGACACCGTTTCCATGCCGGTCGGTCAGATTGTGGGCCGGATGAACGAGATCCGCCCGGTTGCCGACATCATCGGCGAGCTGGTGAGCGGTTTCGAGGCGGCGACCAAGCGCCTGGACGGCATCGCCGGCAGCTGAGTCTGGGCGCAGGCTCGATGTCGTTGAGGTCGGTAGGGTTGAGCCGGTGAACGACGCGCAGGCTCTGGCCGCCAACCGGGCGAACTGGGACGACCGGGCCGAGGTGCACGCCCGATCCGAGATGTACGACGTCGCAGGGTTTCTCGCCGACCCCACCGAGATCTCCTGGGTGGTGCGCAACGACCTTGAGGTACTCGCGCCGCACCTGCCGGAGAGCGGGGTCAAAGGCCGCTCGCTGCTGCATCTGCAATGTCACATCGGCACCGATACCGTGTCGTGGGCGAGACTGGGAGCCCGCGACGTCCACGGCGTCGATCTGTCCCCGAACTCGCTGCGGCACGCGGCCAGGATCGCCGCGGCCGACGGCCGCGAGATCACCTGGGTGGAGGGCGATGCGCGGTTCGCGTCGACGCTGATCCAGCGACGTTTCGAAACCGTGGTGACCAGTACCGGAACCATTGTGTGGCTGCCGGAACTCGCCACTTGGGCCCAGTCGATCCATGACCTGCTGGAGCCCGGCGGAGTGTTCGTGATCCGCGACGACCATCCGATCCTGAGCGCCATGGACTACGAGCCATGGGACGTCACCGACGACTACCTCAGCGGCGGGGGAGTCCGCACCTACGACGACGCAGGAACGTACACCGAGAACTCGGCCGGTCAGATCACCAACGTGCGTAACCATGAATGGCGCCATGACCTGTCCGAAGTCGTCACCTCCCTGCTCCGTGCGGGGCTGGTCATCGAGGCCCTCGCCGAACTGCCCTACATGGACTGGCAGGCATTCCCGGCACTGGTGCCGTGTGAGCAGGGCTGGGCGCTGCCGCCGGGAGCGCCGCGGATCCCGCTGAACTTCGCGGTCGTCGCCCGGCGTCCCCTCTGACAGCGGCCCGGCGGCAGCAGGGCCGCGCCCCAGATCGCCTCACTCGCGCCGAAGGCCATCCAGGTCCGTTTGTGCGGATCGCCCTCGTCGGGCATCCGCCACGTGCGTTGATCCTCGCCGGCGGGCTCGGTGCACCCCGCAGCCAGGGCTGCGCCGAAAACGACCGCGCCTGCGGAGAGGAACCGTCGCCTCAGCATCCCCGGTGTCGTTCTAGCGGCCGGGCAGCTTCTGCAGCGTCCGGATCATCGGGGTCAGCGCCTTCTGCCACACCGTCTGCGAGATCCCCAGCGGCGGATCGAGATTGATCACGCGTGCGGTGGACACAGTCTGGGACTCGGTGTACTTGAGGATCCCGTCGGCGCCGTGGCGGCGCCCGACGCCGGAGGCCTTCATGCCGCCCATCGGGGCCGCGGTGCTGCCGAATGCCAGGGCGTAGCCCTCGTCGACGTTGACCGTGCCGGAATTGACCCGGGCCGCGATCGCCTCGCCTTCGGACTTCGATCCGGCCCACACGCTGGCGTTGAGGCCGTACTCGGTGTCGTTGGCCTTCTCGACGGCCTCGTCCACGGAATCGACCGGGTAGATCGACACCAGCGGGCCGAAGGTCTCGTTGCGCGCGCATTCCATCTCGTCGGTGACACCGGTCAGCACCGTCGGCTCGAAGAACAGCGGGCCGATGTCGGGGCGTGCGTGGCCACCGGCAACCACCTTGGCGCCCTTGGCTTTTGCGTCATCGACATGCCCGGACACGGTCTTGATCTGATCTTCGGAGATCAGGCTGCCCATGTCGGCGGTGAAGTCGTAGGCCGCCGACAGGTTCATGTTGCGCACCTGTTCGGCGAATTTGGCGGTGAACTCGTCGGCGACCTCCCGCTCGACGTAGATCCGCTCGATCGAGATGCACAGCTGACCGGCGTTCGAGAAGCAGGCGCGGGTGGCGGCCTTGGCGGCGACCTTCAGGTTGGCGCCCTTGGTGACGATCATCGGGTTCTTGCCGCCGAGTTCTGCGGAGAAGCCGATCAACCGGCGGCCGCACTGCTCGGCCAGTGCCCGGCCGGTGGCCGTCGAACCGGTGAACATCATGTAGTCGCAGTTCTCGACGATCGCGGTGCCGACCACCGAACCCGGCCCCGGCACGACCGCGAACAGATCGCGAGGCAGCCCGGCCTGATACAGCAGTTCGGCGTTGGCCAGCGTGCAGTACGGGGTCTGGCTGTCCGGCTTGACCACCACCGCGTTGCCGGCCAGCAGGGCCGGGATGGAATCCGAGATAGACAGGGTCATCGGGTAGTTCCATGGCGAGATGACGCCGATGACACCCTTGGGATGGTGGTTGACGACGGTCTTGACGAATCCCGGCAGCAGACCCTGCACGCGCTTTGTGGAGAGCAACCGGCCCGCCTCGCGCGCGTAGTAGCCCGCGTTCAGGATCATGTCGACGATTTCTTCCTGGGCGGCCGAGCGGGCCTTGCCGGTTTCGGCCTGAGCCACATCCATCAGGAAGTCGCGGTTCTCGGCCAGCAGCGCGCCGAAGCGCTTGATGATGGCGGCGCGTTCCTTGACCGGGCGCTTGGTCCACTGTGCCTGCGCGGCGCGGGCTTTGGCGAAGGCCGCGGTCACATCCTCGGCGGTGCCGACCGGGATCGTGGTCAGTTCCTTGCCGGTGAACACCTCGTCGATCGGCTTGGACTGCCGGGCTTCGATGTCTTCGATGGCGACGAGTGCGCGCAGGCGAGCGAAGTCGGCGGCGGACGGAGCGGGCATCGGGGACTCCCTACTGGCAAGTAACTAACAGTCAGTGTCAACCTACTCGGTACCTGCAGTCCGACAAAGGCACAGCTTGTCCGATCTGTTCACGAACGAGGCCGTCCCAGCGTCCTAACCTGTGGATATGGCCTTGAACCTGAACTCGGCGGTCATCGAGATCGTGACCGCGGACCTACCCCGATCCCTGGACTTCTATCGGCTGCTCGGCCTCGACGTGCCTCAACCGGACGGCCCGCACGTGGAGGTCGCACTGCCGGGTGGAAACCGTCTCGCGTTCGACACGGAGGAGGTGATCGCGGGAATGCACCCCGGGTGGACGCCTCCGAGCGGGCCAGGCCGGGTAGCGCTGGCCTTCGGGCTCGACGCACCCGGTGATGTCGACGCGCTCTATGAGCGGCTCACCGCCGCCGGACACCCGGGAACGCTCAAGCCCTTCGATGCGCCTTGGGGACAGCGCTACGCGACCGTCGAAGATCCCGACGGGACCTCGGTGGACCTGTTCGCGGCGCTGCGGAGTTGACGCCACGAAACTCCGGCCAGGGCGCGGACCTCGCGGTGCAGGTGCGGCTGATCGGCGTAGCCGGCCTCCGCGGCGACCGCGCTCGAACTCAACCCCGTGCCGATCAGTCCGACCGCGCGACGGAACCGCAGAATGCGCCGCAGTGTGGCCGGCCCGTAGCCGTAGACCGCCGCGCACTGTCGCTGCATCGTGCGATTCGACCAGCCGACCTGACGTGCTGTCGTTGTGACCGATTCGCCGGCCGCCAGCCGGCGGGTGACGTCGTGCAGCGCGGGCAGGGGCCACGGGGCGGTCTCGGGACGCGGTGTCTGCGACGCGAGCGTTTCGGCGAGCTCTTCGAGCGACCTGCCCCGGTCGAACCGGCGCAGGTCTCGCAGGTCGATCCGGGTGTTGCACAGTTCGGCCGCTGGGACGCCCAGTAGCCGGGGCAGCACCCCGGGCCGAAACCGCAGTCCCTCTACGGGATCCCGGCGGCCGGCCGCGGTGAACGCTGTGGTGTCGGGTCCGGCGACGACGATCGTGCCGTCCATTTCGATCAGGTCCATGCACCCGTCGGGCAGAATCCGGCCGGGACCGGCTGGGCCGGTGCGGACCCAGCGGCACTGGACGAGTTCGCCCAGGCGTGGCGACGGTTCGTATTCGCGGTAGCCCACGTCCACGACGCTACGCGCGCCGCCATGCGGTTGAATCGGGGAATGGCCGGGCGACCACGCGACGCGTCGATCGACGAGCGGGTGCTCGCGGCCACGCGCGAGCTGCTGGTCGAGGTGGGCTGGGACGACCTGAGCGTGCGGCTGGTCGCGGCGCGGTCCGGGGTGGGCAGATCAAGCCTGAACCGGCGCTGGCCGTCGAAGGCCGAACTGGTGCTGCACGCGATACTCGGCGAATCACCTGACATGGCACCGTTTTCCGGTACCGACCTGGCCGGCTGGATCGACTGGGTGGTACGCGGTAGCCATCAGCTGTTCATCCGGCCTGATGTGAGCGAGGCGGTGCCCGGTCTGCTGCTGGCATTACGGGAGAACGATGCCCTGCGAAAGGCGCTGTGGGAGGGATTCAGCGGCCCGGCCATCGAGATGTTCGCCGCCAGTGGATACGGATCGGAATCGGACGCCCGGGCCGCGCTGTCGATGGCGGCCGGTGCGGCGCTGTTCACCACCACGGTGGCGACCGACGACGACACACCCGAACTGCAACAGCAGCTCGTCCGGTTGCTCAGCCGGGCCCTGGGCGTGTCACCGGCCGAATGACGCCAGCATGGCGTCCTGTGGCGAACGCCAGGCGTCGATGCCCAGATCGGTGAGCGTGCTCTTGTCGTCGGTCGGGGTGGCGGCGGTCAGCAGCAGCGCTGCCTCGTGGCTGATCCCGTCACCGAGCGGCAGTACCCCACCCAGCTGATCCGCGACCCACCCGATTCCCCGGAACACCGCTGCCGACAAGGGGATTCGGCGGATCGTATGTCCGCTGCCCTGTTCGAGCACGTCGATCATCTCGTTGAACGACACCATCACACCGCCGCACACATAGCGCTTGGGGCCCTGCCCGGGCACCATCAGCCGCTCGTGCACCAGCGCGACGTCGCGCACGTCGATCATCTGCATGCCGCCGGCCATCCGCGGCGCCAGACCCGCCCTGGCGATCGGTGCCCAGCCGCGTTCGCTCACCCCGGCGGCGGTGAAGTAGGCCGGGCCCACCACGCTGGAGGGGTAGGTGACCACGACCGGGGCGCCGGCATCCTGCAACCGCCGGGCCACGCGATCGGCATAGGCCTTGGTCTGGGCGTACGGACTGCGGCCGGGCGCCGGTGGGGTGTCGGCGGAGATAACGCCGTCCGGCGGCGGGAACAGGGAGCTGTAGCTGCTCACCGAGACGATCGGGTCGAGCCCGGCTTCGGCGGCGCGGTTCAGAATGGCCTCGGTAGCGTGCGCGTTGATCTCCCACATCAGCTTCTCGCGGCGGCGGTCGGTGCCGACGATGCCTGCGGCGTGGATCAGGGCGTCGCACCCCGACAGCAACTTCGTGACGGTGGCCTCGTCACGTATGTCGCCCTCGAGCACGGTCATCTCGCCGAGGGTGGCGAGCTGGCCGATCACGTCGTCCTCACCACACCCCGGTGCGGCCAGCAGCCGGATGCGATGGCCGGCCTGCAGCAGGCCCCGCACGGTATGAGCGCCGAGATAGCCGGTGCCGCCGGTCACTGCGATGTGCATGCTGCGCCTCCCAAGTTTCGATGCCGATGGTATCGAAATGGTTGACGCGGGTGGCGCGCCGGGTACGGGCTAGCGCGAGATCGGCCAGACCGGGTCGGTGCAGTCGGTGCCCTCGGCCGACAGCTGCCGCTTGATCACCTTGAACGTCTCGGTGCGCGGCAACCTGGGGCCGACCCGGACATACGACGGCCACTGCTTGGGTCCCAGATCGGATTGCTCGGCCAGGAAGGCGCGGAACTTGTCTGCGTCGAAGTGTGTGCCCGCCGTCAGCACCAGTGCGGCCATCACCTGATCACCCACAGCGGGATCGGGGATCGGATACACCGCGACCTCGGCGATGTCAGGGTGGCGCAACAGGATTCGCTCGATCGGCGCGGTGCCGAGGTTCTCGCCGTCGACCCGCATCCAGTCACCGAGGCGGCCGGCGAAGTGTGCGAAGCCGTCTTCGTCGAGGTAGGCCAGGTCTCCGGTGTGGTAGACGCCACCGGCCATGCGGGCCGCCTCGGCGTCGGGATCGTTGTAGTAACCCCGGAACCAGCCGGGGCCGGTCGGGTTCACCAACTCGCCGACCACGCCCGGGGGGCACGGTTCACCGGTCTCCACGTCGACGATCGCCACCTGGTCGGTGAGCGGACCGAGGGCGCCCTCGGGGGTGTCGGGAGTGCGGGCGATCGCGACACCGCCCTCGCTGGAACCGAAACCGTCGACCACCGTCACGCCGAACCGCTCGGCGAAGCGGACCAGATCCCGCGGCGCACCCTCGTTGCCGTAGAGGATGCGCAACGGGTTGTCGGTGTCGTCGGGCGCCGGCTCGGTGGCCAGGATGTAGGACAGCGGCTTGCCGACATAGTTGGCGTAGGTGGCGCCGTAGCGCCGGATGTCCGGCATGAAACCGGATGCGGAGAACTTGCGCCGCAACGCAATCGACGCACCGGCCGCCGCCGCGACGGCCCAGCCGGCCATGATCGCGTTGGAGTGGAACAGCGGCATCGACAGGTAGACGGTGTCCGCCGGGCCGAGCCCGAAACGCTCGGCCAGCATCCGGCCCGGAAACGCCACTTTGTCGTGGGTGACCCGCACGGCCTTGGGATCACCGCTGGTTCCCGAGGTGAAGATCAACATGAACAGGTCGTCGGCCGAAAGTTCGGCGAACGTCACCGGGGTGTCCCGGTACGACGCGAGTTCGGCTGCCCAGTCCGCAGATTCGACGTCGATGAAATCCACCCCGGGCGGGACCGCGTCGGGGTCGTCGGCCAGCACCAGCTGACAGTCGGCCTTGCCGATGTCGCGGGCCAGTGCCTCGCCGCGGCGGGTCTGGTTCAGGCCGACGGGCACCAGCCCGCTCAGGCCCGCCGCGACCAGCAGACTGGAGAAAAACGTGGTGTTACCCAGGAGCGCCCCGACATGCGGGGGTTTGGTGGGGTCCAACCGTGCCCGCAGCGCCGCGGCCAGCGCCGCGCCGGCGGCGATGTGGTCGGCCCAGCTGACGAACGAATCCTCTTGGTAGAGGCCACGGTCGGTGACCTCGGCCAGCGGGACCAACAGCTCGGTGACCGTCGGGCCGACGGTTGGACCCCCCATACCTAAACCGGGGTGTCTGCGAGTTCGCGGCCGATGCGCAGCAGCTGCCCGGTCGCCCCGCCGATACCGAACTCGGTCTGCTTGGCGGCCAGGAAGTACCGGTGCACCGGGTGGTCCATGTCGATGCCGACGCCACCGTGCACGTGCACCGCGGTGTGGGCGACGCGGTGGCCGGCCTCGGCAGCCCAGAATGCCGCGCTGGCGACATCGATGTCGGCGGGCAGGTCCTCGGACAACCGCCAGGCCGCCTGGGTGAGAGTCAGGCGCAGACCCTTGACGTCGATGTAGCCGTCGGCCAGCCGCGACGAGACGGCCTGGAAGCTGCCGATCGGGCGGTCGAACTGCTCGCGCTCCCGGGCGTACTCGGACGTCAGCTCCAGCGCGCGTTCCAGCACACCGAGCTGAAAGGCGCTGTGGCCGAACGCCGACTGAGTGGTCAGCCACTGCGTGACCTCTGCGCCGCCGACGAGGCGGGCGGCGTCCACCGCGGTGCCTTGCAGCTCCAGATGGGCGACGCTGCCCTTGCCGGTGGTACTCAGTGCGGTCACGGTGACACCAGGATCGTCTTTGGTGACCAGGAAAACGCCAACCCCGGAATCGGTTTCGGCCGGAACCAGGAAGGCGTCGGCGATCGGCCCGTAGTTCACCTGGGTGCGGGAACCGGTGAGCTTGTAACCCGATCCGTCGGCCTGAGCCTGCACCGGGCCCTGGCCCATCTCGCCGTCCAGTGCCACCGCGAGGATCTTGTCTCCGGCCACGGCGGGCCGGGCCCACTCGGTGCGCAGTTCCTCGGACCCGAACGCGGCCAGCGCGCCGGCGCCCAGTACCACCGAATCCAGGTAGGGCACCGCGGCCAGCTGGCGACCCAGCGCGGTCAGCACGGCGGCCTGCTCGAGCACGCCCAAACCGCCGCCGCCCACCGACTCGGGAGCCGCAGCCGACAGGACGTCGGCCTCGATCAGCTTGGCCCACAGATTGGCGTCGAAACGCTGCTCAAGCCCGTCGAGCTCACGCTGACGTTCTGGCGTGCACACCGACTCGGTGATCGTGCGCACCAGGCCACCCAGGTCGGCGGCCTCTTCGGTCGTCTTGAAATCCATTTGGTGTGCCGTCCTTACCGGTTCACTCGGGGCAGGCCGAGCGCGACCATGCCGATGATGTCACGCTGAATCTCGTTGGTGCCGCCGCCGAAGGTGAGGATCAGCGCCGAGCGGTGGAACCGCTCGATGCGGCCGCGCAGCAGCGCGCCCCTGCTGTCCGGGCGCAGCGTCGCAGAGGTGCCCAGCACCTCCATCAGCAGGCGGTATGCCTCGGTGGCCAACTCGGTGCCGTACACCTTGGCCGCCGACGCGTCAGCCGGAGACGGTGCGCCGTCCGCAGAGGCCAGCTCCCAGTTGATGAGCTTGAGGACCTCGGCCTTTGCGTGCACCCGGGCCAGGTTCAGCTGCACCCACTCGGAATCGATCACGCGCTTGCCGTGCACGTCCTTGGTGTTCTGGGCCCACTCTCGGACCCCGTCCAGTGCGACGTAGATCGGCTGCGAGGACACCAGGGCGACGCGCTCGTGGTTGAGCTGATTGGTGACCAGCTTCCAGCCTGCGTTCTCCTCGCCGACCAGGTTGGTGGCCGGGATCCGGACGTCCTGGTAATAGGTGGCGCTGGTGTCAACGCCGGACATGGTGTGCACCGGCGTCCAGGAGAAGCCCTCGGCGGTGGTCGGCATGATCAGCATCGAGATGCCGCGGTGCTTCTTGGCCTCGGGGTTGGTGCGCACGGCCAGCCACACATAGTCGGCGTAGGCGATCAGGCTGGTCCACATCTTCTGGCCGTTGACCACGTAGTCGTCGCCGTCGCGCACCGCGGTGGTCCGCAGCGCGGCCAGGTCGGTGCCGGCGCCGGGCTCGGAGTAGCCGATAGAGAAGTGAAGCTCACCCGCGGCGATCTTGGGCAGGAAGAACTTCTTCTGCTCCTCGGTGCCGAAGTGCATGATCGTCGGCGCGACGCTGTTGATCGTCAGGAACGGCACCGGGGCGCCGGCGATCGCGGCCTCGTCGGTGAAGATCAGGCCGTCCATCGGCGGACGCTCCTGGCCGCCGAACTCCTTGGGCCAGCTCAGCGTGAGCCAACCGTCCTTGCCCATCTGCGCCACGGTCTCGCGGTAGACGTTGCCGCGTCCCATCTCGCCCTCGGACGAGCTGAGTGCCTCGACACGTTCGGGTGTCATCAACTTGGAGAAGTAAGCGCGCAACTCGCGGCGCAGCTCCTCCTGCTCGGGGGTGTAACCGATCCGCATTCCGCTGCATCCTCACTGCTTGATAGACCTGAGTTCTCACCTGGTTGTAACACGTTCTAGTCTTAGGATCCAGGCCGGTGCCGGACTGGTATCCGTCAGGTGTGGTCGTATTCTGTGGCTGCGCGCCCGCAGCCCCGTGCGTGCACACGTCGTAAGGAGGTCGCCATGCGAGTTGAAGTAGACCGTGATCGCTGCGAAGGCAACGCGGTGTGCGTGGGTATTGCCCCTGATCTGTTCGATCTTGATGACGACGACTATGCCGTGGTCAAGTCCGATCCGGTGCCTGCCGACCAGGAGGATCTGGCCGAGCAGTCCATCGCCGAGTGCCCCCGCGCAGCCCTGATCCGAAAAGACTAGAGGTATTCATAAATGACTGACGACGCTCAGATTGATCTGTCCGGCAAAGTGGCCGTGGTCACAGGTGCGGCCGCAGGTTTGGGCCGCGCCGAGGCCATCGGCCTGGCCAAGGCCGGGGCCACCGTGGTGGTCAACGACATGGCCGGCGCGCTCGATGCCTCTGACGTCCTCGATGAGATCGCGGCCGCCGGCTCCAAGGGCGTCGCCGTGGCCGGGGACATCAGCGCGCGCTCGACCGCCGATGAATTGGTCGCCACCGCCGACGGTCTCGGCGGGCTGGGCATCGTCGTCAACAACGCGGGCATCACCCGCGACCGGATCCTCTTCAACATGAGCGACGAAGAGTGGGATGCGGTCATCGCGGTGCACCTGCGCGGCCACTTCCTGCTGACCCGCAATGCGGCCGTCTACTGGCGCAACAAGGCCAAGGCGGGCGACGGCACGGTCTACGGCCGCATCATCAACACGTCGTCGGAGGCCGGCCTGTCGGGCCCGGTCGGTCAGCCCAACTACGGCGCCGCCAAGGCCGGCATCACCGCGCTGACGGTGTCGGCCGCCCGGGCGCTGGAGCGCTTCGGTGTGCGGGCCAACGCGATCGCCCCGCGGGCGCGCACCGCCATGACCGCCGGAGTGTTCGGTGACGCACCCGACACGGCCGGGGGGCAGGTCGATCCGCTGTCGACCGACCACGTCGTCACTCTCGTGCGTTTCCTGGCCGCGCCCGCGTCCGAAGCGGTCAACGGTCAGCTGTTCATCGTCTATGGTCCAACTGTCACGTTGGTCGCGCCGCCCACGGCGGAGAAGCACTTCACTGCGGACTCCGATGCCTGGAACCCGGCAGACCTCAGCGGGACGTTGCACGATTACTTTGCTGATCGTGACCTGGAACGTGGATTCTCGGCCACTGAGCTGATGAATTCACGAGACTGACGGTCTCGTTGACCGTCGCTCGACGGACGTAGAACGTGTTCTAAATTGAGGTTGAGTCGGTACGCCCTGAGCTGCGAAAACGGCGCCCGACATGAGGATTTTGAATTCTTTGACACTGCGAACATGTTCTAGTTAGTATGATCCGGCTCACTAAGAGCACCGTAAGACCAAGGGGTGGGAGAGCGGCCACGAATCGTGGCCGTCAAACTTTCGCTAAAGCGAGCTTCCGCGGAACTTCCCCCACCCGAGTACCCCGAGAACGGAGCCCAGGTTGATCGAACAGCTTGCGGTTCCGGCCCGGGCCGTGGGCGGCTTTGTCGAGATGTCCTTGGACACCTTCGCCAAGATGTTCCGTCGACCGTTCCAGTTCAAAGAGTTCCTGGATCAGACATGGATGATCGCGCGGGTCTCTCTGGTACCGACCCTGCTGGTCGCCATCCCCTTCACGGTCCTGGTCGCGTTTACCCTCAACATCCTCCTTCGTGAGATCGGTGCCGCCGACCTTTCCGGCGCGGGCACCGCGTTCGGCACCATCACCCAGCTCGGCCCGGTGGTGACCGTGCTGGTCGTGGCCGGCGCGGGTGCCACCGCCATCTGCGCCGACCTGGGTGCCCGCACAATCCGCGAAGAGATCGACGCCATGCGCGTGCTGGGCATCGATCCGATCCAACGACTGGTCGTGCCGCGCGTGCTGGCCTCGACGTTCGTGGCCCTGCTGCTCAACGGCCTGGTCTGCGCGATCGGCCTCGCCGGCGGCTACGTCTTCTCCGTGTTCCTACAGGGCGTCAACCCGGGGTCCTTCATCAACGGCCTGACGGTGCTGACCGGACTCGGCGAGCTGGTGCTGGCCGAGATCAAGGCGCTGCTGTTCGGCGTGGTGGCCGGCCTGGTGGGGTGCTACCGCGGGTTGACCGTAAAAGGAGGCCCGAAGGGTGTCGGTAACGCAGTGAACGAGACGGTGGTCTACGCCTTCATCTGCCTGTTCGTGATCAACGTGATCATGACGGCCATCGGGGTCCGGGTGCTTGTGCGATGAGCTACGACGCCACTCTCCGCTTCCGCCGCCTGTTCCGCGGCGTGCCCAAGACCGTCGACAACGTCGGTGAGCAGGCGCTGTTCTACGGCGAGACCATGCGGTACCTGCCCAACGCGATCAACCGCTACCGCAAGGAGACCATCCGCCTGGTGGCCGAGATGACCATGGGCGCGGGCGCCCTGGTGATGATCGGCGGCACCGTCGGCGTCGCGGCCTTCCTGACCCTGGCCTCCGGCGGTGTCATCGCCGTGCAGGGTTACTCATCGCTGGGCAACATCGGCATCGAGGCACTGACCGGCTTCCTCTCGGCGTTCCTCAACGTGCGCATCGTGGCGCCGGTGATCGCCGGGATCGCCCTGGCCGCCACAATCGGCGCGGGTGCCACCGCCCAGCTCGGCGCGATGCGGGTGGCCGAGGAGATCGACGCCGTCGAAGCGATGGCCGTCCACGCGGTGTCCTACCTGGTTTCCACCCGGCTGCTGGCCGGCCTCATCGCGATCGTGCCGCTGTACTCCCTTTCGGTGCTGGCCGCATTCTTCGCCGCGCGGTTCACCACGGTGTTCATCAACGGCCAGTCGGCAGGCCTGTACGACCACTACTTCAATACGTTCCTGATACCCAGCGACCTGCTCTGGTCGTTCCTTCAGGCGATCGTCATGGCGATCGCGGTGATGCTCGTGCACACGTACTACGGCTACAACGCATCCGGGGGGCCGGTCGGCGTGGGCATCGCGGTCGGCCAGGCCGTGCGCACCTCGCTCATCGTCGTCGTCACCATCACCCTGTTCATCTCTCTGGCCGTCTACGGCGCGTCCGGCAACTTCAACCTTTCCGGGTAGGTGGCAGGAATTCCTATGTCAGAGGCAACGTCCAAGCACCGCCGCCACGTCAGGATCGCCGCCGCGATCCTGGCGGCGATCGTGGCCGCCGCGGTGGTGTTCACCTACCTGTCCTACACAGCTGCCTTCACCCCCACCGACACCGTCAGCCTGACCGCGCCGCGGGCCGGCCTGGTGATGGAGCGCGACGCCAAGGTGAAGTACCGGGGCATCCAGATCGGCAAGGTCACCGACATCGCCTACGCCGGCAACGAGGCGAAGCTGACGCTGTCGATCAAGCGCGGCGAGATGCGCTACATCCCCTCCAACGCCACTGTGCGGATCGCGGGCAACACGATCTTCGGTGCGAAGTCGGTGGAGTTCCTGGCACCTGCCGAGCCGCAGCCGACGTCGTTGCGGCCGGGTAGCACGGTGGCTGCCAAGGACGTTCAGCTCGAGGTCAACACCCTCTTCCAGACGCTGTCCGATGTCCTCAACAAGATCGACCCGGTCAGCCTGAACGCCACCCTGACCGCCCTCGGCGAGGGCCTGCGTGGTCACGGCGACGACCTGGGTGCGGCCATGTCCGGACTCAACAACTATCTGGCACAGATCAATCCGAAGTTGCCGACCCTGCGCGACGACTTCGCGAAGGCCGCCGTGGTCGCCAACATCTACGGTGACGCCGGACCAGACCTCGCCCGTGTGGTCGACAACGTTCCCGCGCTGAACAAGACGATCGTCGACGAGAAGACCAACCTCAACGCCACGCTGTTGGCAGCGACGGGCCTGGCCAACAACGGCACCGCGACCCTGCAGCCCGCCGCGGATGACTACATCGCCGCCATCCAGCGGCTGCGGGCACCGCTGAAGGTGGCCAGTGACTACTCACCCGAGTTCGGCTGCGTGTTGAAAGGTGTATCGGTCGGTGTGGACCGGTTCGCGCCGATCATCGGTGGTATCCGGCCCGGCCTGTTCGTGTCGTCGAACTTCCTGCCGGGAGCCCCGGCGTACACCTACCCGGAGAGCCTGCCGATCGTGAACGCTTCGGGCGGCCCCAACTGCCGAGGCCTGCCGGACGTGCCGTCCAAGCAGTTCGGCGGTAGCTGGTACCACTCGCCGTTCCTGGTGACCGACAACGCCTATGTGCCGTTCCAGCCGAACACCGAGGTGCAGTTCGACGCACCGGCGACGCTGCAGTTCTTGTTCAACGGTGCGTTCGCGGAGAGGGATCGCTTCTGATGGTGTCCAGTGCGCGTCCTGACCGGACCATGCTCAAGGTCAGCATCTTCACGATCGCCATGTTGTTGGTGGCAGCGATGCTGGTCGTGGTGTTCGGCGAATTCCGGTTCGCCTCCGAGAACGGCTATCACGCCACGTTCAGCCAGGCTTCACGGTTGAAGGCCGGGCAGGACGTCCGCATCGCGGGCGTCCCGGTCGGCACCGTCAACGCGGTCAAGCTCAACCCGGACAACACCGTCGACGTGGAGTTCGACGTCAACAAGCGCTACCAGCTCTACACGTCGAGCCAGGCCAAGGTGCGCTACGAGAACCTCGTCGGCGACCGGTATCTGGAGATCACGTCGGGCCCCGGCGAGCTGCGCAAGCTCCCGCCCGGCGGAACCATCACCCAGCAGAACACCCAGCCGGCCCTGGACCTCGACGCCCTGCTGGGCGGGTTGCGCCCGGTGATGAAAGGCCTTGACGGCAACAAGGTCAACGAGATCTCCAACGCGGTCATCGAGCTGCTGCAGGGCCAGGGCGGCGCGCTGGCCAACATGCTGACCAGTACCAGCGCGTTCACCCAGAACCTGGCCGCCCGCGATCAGTTGATCGGTGACGTGATCACCAACCTCAACACCGTGCTGGGCACGGTCGACGAGAAGGGCGCGCAGTTCGACTCCAGCGTCGACGAACTGCAGAAGCTGATCACCGGCCTGGCCGAGGGGCGCGACCCGATCGCCGGGGCGATCGCACCGCTGGCCTCGGCGGAGAACGATCTGACCGACATGCTGGACAAGTCGCGTCGTCCGCTGCAGGCCGTCATCGAGAACGCGCGCCCGCTGGCGCAGCGCCTCGACGAGCGCAAGGCCGACGTCAACAAGGTCATCGAGCCGCTCGCGGAGAACTACCTGCGGCTCAACGCGCTCGGTGCCTATGGCTCGTTCTTCAACATCTACTACTGCTCGATCCGGATGAAGGTCAACGGACCGGCCGGCAGCGACATTCTGATTCCGTTCGGCGGACCGCCGGACCCGTCGAAGGGGAGGTGTTCGGAAAATGGCTAAGCGCGACGGCGACACAGCACTACGCACCGGGATCTTCGGGATCGCCCTGGTGGCATGTGTGGTGCTGGTGTCCTTCGGCTACACCGGGCTTCCGTTCTTCCCTCAGGGCAAGAAGTACGAGGCGTACTTCAGCGACGCCGGCGGTATCGACCCGGGCAATGACGTCAACGTCTCCGGCATCGCTGTCGGCAAGGTCACCGGTGTGGAGCTGGCCGGTGACACCGCCAAGGTGCGCTTCACGGTGGATCGCAACATCAAGATCGGCGATCAGTCGCTGGTGGCGATCAAGACCGAAACCGTGCTCGGGCAGAAGTCGCTCTCGGTGACCCCGAAGGGCAGCGGAACGTCGACCGTGATCCCGTTGGGGCGCACCACGACTCCGTACACGCTCAACACCGCCCTGCAGGATCTCGGGCAGAACGTCAGCAACCTGGACAAGCCGAAGTTCGAACAGGCCCTCCAGACGCTCACCGACACGCTGCGCGATGCCACGCCGCAGTTGCGGGGCGCACTCGACGGCGTGGCCAACCTGTCGCGCAGCATCAACAAGCGCGATGAGGCCCTCGAGGGCTTGCTGACGCACGCCAAGCGGGTGTCGGATCTGCTGGCCGCGCGGGCCGGGCAGGTCAACCAGCTGGTCACCGATGGCAACCAGCTGTTCGCCGCGCTCGACGAGCGCCGTCAGGCGCTGAGCAACCTGATCGCCGGCATCGACGATGTGTCCCGGCAACTCTCGGGATTCGTCGCGGACAACCGCAAGGAGTTCAAGCCGGCACTCGAGAAGCTCAACCTGGTCATGGACAACCTGCTGGAGCGCAAGGAACACATCGGCGAGGCGCTGCGGCGGCTGCCGCCGTATGCGACCACCCTCGCCGAGGTGGTCGGCAACGGTCCAGGCTTCAACATCAACCTGTACGGCCTGCCGCCCGCGTCGATGTCCGAGGTTCTGCTCGACACCTACTTCCAGCCGGGGAAGCTGCCCGACAGCCTCGCCGACATGCTGCGTGGATACATCTCCGAACGCACGATCATTAGGCCGAAATCGCCATGACACAAGATAATTCGGTGTCCAGCCGGAGCCGCTGGATACGTATCGGGCTTGCTGCGCTACTGCTGGCGACGCTGGCGGTGGGCGTATACCAGGTGTGGCCGTCGCGGACCGGTCCCAAGATCACGGCGTACTTCACCAACGCCGTCGGGTTGTACCCCGGCGACCAGGTGCGGATCGTCGGTGTGCCGGTGGGCACGATCGACTCGATCGAGCCGCGGCCCTCCGACGTCAAGATCGAGATGACGCTGGATCGCGGCATCAAGGTGCCCGCCGATGCCAAGGCGCTGATCCTGTCGCCGAACCTGGTGTCGGCCAGGTTCATTCAGCTGACCCCGGCCTACACCGAAGGCGACGTGATGGCCGATGGCGCGTCGATCGGGATGGATCGCACCGGTGTCCCCGTCGAGTGGGACGAGGTCAAAGAGCAACTGACCCAGCTCAGTTCGCAGCTGGGGCCGCAGGCCAACTCGGTCCAGGGGCCGATCGCGCAGTTCGTCGACCAGGCAGCCGCGACGTTCGACGGCAACGGAGACTCGTTCCGCAACGCACTGCGTGAGTTGTCCCAGACCGCGGGTAGGTTGGGCGATTCCCGCACTGACCTGTTCGGCACGGTCAAGAACCTGCAGGTCCTCGTCAACGCGCTGTCCAACAGCAACGAACAGATCGTGCAGTTCACCAATCACGTGGCCTCGGTGTCGCAGGTGCTGGCCGACAGCTCCAGCGGTCTCGACCAGACCCTGGCCACGCTGAACCAGGCACTGGGCGACGTGCGGGGCTTCCTGAACGAGAACAACGATGCGCTGATCGCCCAGGTGGGCAAGCTCGCCGACTTCACCCAGATCATGACCGATCACAGTGACGACATCGAGCAGATCCTGCACGTCACCCCGAACGGCCTGGCTAACTTCTACAACATCTACAACCCGGCCCAGGGCACCGTCGGTGGTCTGCTGTCACTGCCCAACTTCGCCAACCCGACGCAGTTCATCTGTGGTGGCACCTTCGACATCGGCGCCAACCCGGACAACTACAAGCGCGCCGAGATCTGCCGGCAGCGGATGGGACCCGTGCTGCGGCGCATCACGATGAACTACCCGCCGGTGTTGTTCCACCCGGTCAACAGCATCACCGCCTACAAGGGACAGATTATCTACGACACCCCGGCCACCGAGGCCAAGTCGGAGACCCCGGTCCCGTACCTGCAGTGGCAGAACGCCCCGGGCGTGACGCCGCCGCAGATCCCGCACGACGCGACGCTGAGTTCGCTGATCCTGCCGCCGGATGCGCCAGCGCCGGCACCGGGAACAGGAGTCGGTCCCGCGCCGGGACCCGCGCCCGGACCCGCACCCGCTCCTGCTGAGGCTGGTGCCGGCGGATGATGAGGGGTAAAGCATTGAGGGGTAAGGCATCCCGGTTCGGCGGTCGCACGCTGGCGATCGGCAGCGGCGCGATGCTGCTGGCCGGTTGCCAGTTCGGCGGACTCAACTCCCTCAACATGCCCGGCACCGCCGGGCACGGGAAGGGGTCCTACAACGTCACCGTGGAGTTGCCCGACGTGGCGACCCTGCCGCAGAACTCGCCGGTGATGGTCGACGACGTCACGGTGGGCAGCGTGTCCGGTCTCGACGCCGTGCAGCGCCCCGACGGAACCTTCTACGCGGCCGTGCAGCTGTCGCTCGACGGTGACGTGAAGCTGCCGGCGAATGCCGTTGCGCGCGTTGCCCAGACCTCGCTGCTGGGTTCTCAGCACGTCCAGCTGTCCGAGCCGGTCGACGAACCGGCAGAGGGGCAGTTGCGCGAGGGCTCCAACATCGCGCTGGCGCAGACCGGCCGTTACCCGACCACCGAAGAAGTGCTGTCCTCGCTGGGCATGGTGGTGAACAAGGGCAATCTCGGTGCGCTGCAAGACATCACCGATGAGGCCTACGCCGCGGTGGCCGGCCGGGCCGGCAGCTTCGCCGAGCTGATCCCGCGCCTGGCCGAGCTGACCTCGTCGCTGGACCAGCAGACCAACGACATCATCGCCGCGGCCGACGGGCTGAACCGTTTCGCGTCGATCCTGGCCCGGAGCAAGGACAACCTGGGCCGCACGCTCGACACCCTGCCCGGGGCGCTCAAGGTGCTCAACGAGAACCGGTCCAGCATCGTCGAGGCGTTCACCGCCCTGCGCGGTTTCGCCGAGGTGGGTTCGCGGATCCTGTCTGCGACCAAGGACGATTTCGCGGCCGACATCAAGGACCTGTATCCGGTGATCAAGGCGTTCAACGACAACGCCGACGACTTCATCAAGGACCTCGAGTTCCTGCCGACCTTCCCGTTCCACTACCGGTACCTGCGCAACGCGGTTCGCGGTGACTACCTGAACGTGTTCGTCACCTTCGACCTGACCCTGCGCCGGTTCGGTGAGTCGATCTTCACCACGGGCGGGTTCGACCCGAACATGAAGCACCTCGACGAGGTGATCAATCCGCCGGACTGGCTGACCGGTCAGATGGCCAACCTGTCCGGGCAGGCCGCCGATCCGTTCAAGATCCCCGCCGGAACTGCCACCCAGCACGAGGAGAAGCCGTAGATGATCGACCGGCTTACCCGTATGCAGCTGATGATCTTCGGGGTCGTCACCGTTCTCACCGTCGGTGCGATTTCGCTGTTCTATCTGCATCTGCCTGCTGCCGTGGGTATCGGCACCTATCACGTCAACGCCAACTTCGTCACCGGCGGCGGGATCTACGAGAACGCCAATGTCACCTACCGCGGCGTCACCGTCGGCCGGGTGGACCGGGTGGGCCTGGCCCCCGACGGCGTGGTCGCCAGGATGCAGCTGAACAGCAGCACGGCGATCCCGGACAACGTCACCGCCACGGTCAAGAGCGTTTCGGCGGTCGGTGAGCAGTACATCGACCTGATTCCGCCGGAGTCACCTTCGACCGACAAGCTGCGTAACGGCGCGACGATCGATCAGCAGAACACCCGGGTCGGCCAAGACATCGCCGGCATGCTGCACGAGGCCGACACGTTGGTCAGCAGCATCGAGAACAGCCGGCTGCAGGATCTGCTGCGCGAGACATTCAAGGCGTTCAACGGATCCGGGCCCGAACTGGCGCGGCTCATCGAATCGTCGCGCCTGCTGATCGATGAGGCCAATGCCAGTTCCGGCGAGACGACCCAGCTGATCGACCAGGCCGGGCCGTTCCTGGAAGCGCAGATGCGCAGCGGCGACAGCATCCGGTCGCTGGCCGACGGGCTGGCCCGGTTCACCGGTGAGGTGAACAAGGCCGACCCGCAGCTGCGCACCACCCTCAAGACGGTTCCCGGCGCCACCGAGGCGGCCAACACCGCGTTCAGCGGTATCCGCCCGACCTTCCCGGTGCTGGCGGCCAACCTGGCCAACTTCGGCCGGATCGGCGTGATCTACAGCAAGTCGCTCGAGCAGGCGCTGGTGATCTTCCCGGCCCTGATGGCGGCGCTGAACACCGTGGCCGGTGGTGTCCCGGTGGACGAGGGCGGCAAGCTCGACTTCAAGGTCGACCTGGGCGATGCGCCGCCGTGCCTGACGGGATTCCTCCCGCCCACACAGACCCGGTCCCCGGCCGATCTGACCTTGCGTGACCTGCCGACCGACATGTACTGCAAGACGGCGCAGAACGACCCGGCCGTGGTGCGTGGCGCGCGCAACTACCCGTGCCAGGAGTTCCCGGGCAAGCGGGCACCCACGATCCAGCTGTGCCGCGACCCCAACGGCTACATCCCGGTGGGCACCAACCCGTGGCGCGGTCCGCCGGTTCCGTACGGAACCCCGATCGAGGACGGGCGCAACATCCTGCCGCCCAACAAGTTCCCGATGATCCCGCCACAGGTCGATCCGGATCCAGGTCCGCCGGTGGTGCAGTTGCCGCCGGGGGTCGAGCCGGGTCCGGGCCCGGCGCCGCACCGTGCCGCCGTACGGCCGGACGCCTCCGGGAGCGGAAGCCCCGGCTCCGGGGCCCGCGCCGGAAGCCGCCCCGGATGCACCTTTGCCGGCCGAGGCACCACCTCTGGCCAGCGCTCCCGGGATCGGCACCTACGATCAGCACAGTGGGGTCTTCGCTGACGCCGATGGAGGCACCGGCGTGTACGCGGCCGGAGCCGACAACCTGGCACCCGCGGAGACCTGGGTAGATCTGATGCTGGATCCAAGGCAGGCTTGATGACTGAAGAAACGGCCTCGAACCCGAGGCCGGTGCGTAGGCGCGCGTCCAGGGCGGCCGGCCCGACCGGGGCGGCGCCCGCGGGCGAGGCGACCACAACCACCGTGGTGGTCGATTCACCGACCGGCACGGCGCCCAGGGCGCCGAAGCTGACGCCGCTGAAGCCGCCACCGCGGCGTCGTCCCAACGCTCGCCTCGTGGGGCTGGTTGCCGCTGTGGTGCTGGGCCTGACGACCGCGGGACTGGGAGCCCTCGGCTACCTCATGTGGGATCAGCAACGCGGCGTCGACGACATCCAGGCGCGCAACGAGCGCTTCGTCGACACCGGCAAGCAGACGGTCATCAACATGTTCAGCTACACCCAGGACACCGTGGATGAGAGCGTGAACCGCTTCATCGACGGCACCAGCGGCCCGCTGCGCGACATGATGAGCCAGGGGAACAACGCCGACAACCTCAAGGCTCTGTTCCGCGACACCAACGCCAGCTCGGAAGCCGTGGTGAACGGTGCTGCGCTGGAGAAGGTGGACGAGATCGCCGGTAACGCCTCGGTTCTGGTGGCCGTGCGGGTCACGGTCGCCGACATGGACGGCGTCAATTCACCGACCCGTCCGTACCGGTTGCGGGTGATCGTGCACGAGGACGACAACGGGCACATGACCGGATACGACCTCAAGTACCCCGACGGTGGAAACTGATGCGCTCTAAACTCACTGCCTCGCTGATCGGCCTGTTGGCCGTGGCGTTCGTCGCGGCGGCAGGACTCGGTGGCTCGCTGTACTGGAACCGCGTGATGCAACGTGGCCAGGAGGCCACCCGAGCCGCGCTGCCCGCCGTGGCGGCCGACCAGATCCCGAGGGTGTTCGGCTACGACTACCAGACCGTCGAGCGCAGCTTGACCGAGACCTATCCGCTGCTCGCCCCTGACTTCCGGGAGAAGTTCCAGCAGGATGCCACCGCCAAGGTGATCCCCGAGGCACGTAAGCGTCAGCTGGTGGTGCAGATCAGCATCGTCGGCGTCGGCGTGATGACCGCCGAGCGCGAATCGGGATCGGTGCTGGTGTACATGAACCGCACGGTGACCGACCAGACCCGTCAGCCGTTGTACGACGGCAGCCGGCTTCGCGTCGACTACCGCAAGATCGGCGGGGACTGGCTGATCAACGCGATCAGCCCGATCTAGCCCGCGCTCAGCTCGATTTCGACTCAGCGAGCGCGTCGAGGAAGGCCCGCGCCCAGCGGTCGACATCGTGCGCCAGCACCTGCCGGCGCAGCGCACGCATCCGCCGCTTGCCCTCTTCCGGGCTCTGTTCCAGCGCCGCTTCGATCGCGTCCTTGACGCCCTCGAGGTGGTGCGGATTGGTCAGGTAGGCCTGACGCAGCTCGGCCGCCGCACCGGTGAACTCAGACAGCACCAACGCCCCACCGAGGTCACTGCGGCAGGCCACGTACTCCTTGGCCACCAGGTTCATGCCGTCGCGTAATGGAGTGACCAGCATGACGTCGGCCGCCACGAAGAATGCGATGAGCTCGTCGCGCGGCACCGGCCGGTGCAGGTAGTGCACCACCGGATGGCCGACCTCGCCGTACTCGCCGTTGATGTGCCCGACCTGACGCTCGATGTCCTCGCGCATCGCCTTGTAGCTCTCGACGCGTTCACGGCTGGGAGTGGCCAGCTGAACCAACACGGTGTCGTCGCGTTTGACCCGACGTTCTTCGAGCAGTTCGGAAAACGCGTGAAGCCGCACGTCGATGCCCTTGGTGTAATCAAGTCGGTCGACGCCGAGCAGGATCTTGCGCGGGTTGCCCAGCTCGGCGCGGATCTGCCGGGCGCGTTGGCGCACCGTCCGGTTCCGGGCCTTGGCGTCCAGGTCGGCCGAGTCGATCGAGATGGGAAAGGCGCCGACCTTGATGGTGCGGAAGCCGTAGGAGACCTCGCCGAAGCGGGAGCGGACGCCGATCGAGGCGCGGGTGGTGTTGGCTCCGACCAGGCGGCGGGCCAGGACGAGGAAGTTCTGTGCACCGCCGGCCAGGTGGAACCCGACCAGATCGGCTCCGAGCAGGCCTTCGACGATCTCGCTGCGCCACGGCATCTGCATGAACAGTTCGACCGGTGGGAACGGGATGTGCAGGAAGAAGCCGATGGTGACATCGGGACGCAGCATGCGCAGCATCTTGGGGACCAGCTGCAGCTGATAGTCCTGGATCCAGACCGTCGCGCCGGGCGCGGCGGCGCGAGCCGTGGCTTCGGCGAAACGCCGGTTCACGTCGACATAGCTGTCCCACCACTTGCGGTGGTAGACGGGTTTGACGATGAGGTCGTGGTACAGCGGCCACAGGGTGGCGTTGGAGAACCCCTCGTAATAGTCCGCGACGTCCTGTGCGGACAGCTCCACGGGGTAGAGCTGCAGGCCGTCTTCGACGATGGGCTCTTCGCCGCTGTCGGGAATGCCGGCCCAGCCGATCCACGCGCCACGGCGTTTGCGCAGCAGCGGCTCCAGCGCGGTTACCAGGCCGCCCGGGCTGCGTTTCCACGTGGTGCTGCCGTCCGGCAACCGCTCCATGTCGATGGGCAGCCGATTGGCCACCACGACGAAGTCGGAGTTACCGGAGGCGGCCGCGGGGCCGCCCTCCGGACTCACTTAAGCCTCGGTTTTCGAGGGTCCAATGCCGAGCATGGACAGGAACATGCGGCACTCGTCGGCGTCGGCTGCGTAGGTCGCGACGACGCGGCGGGCCTGGCTGGCGGTGCTGTCGGCGAGCGGTTCGACGTCGTCGATCTCGGCGGGGTCAGTTTTCGCAGGCATGACACAACTGTATGCGACCGGGACGGTCCCGGTCGCCACACGTCGTCAGCCGATGGATCCGTGCACGGTCGGGCTGCTGCCGACGGTCGACTCGGGAACCGGCTGCGGTCCCTGGGCCTGTTGCTCCTCGGCCAGGCCGATGCACTCGCCCGAGTTGGCGCCGGTGCACGGGATGGAGCCACCGCCGCCGGGCAGGTTCACCGAGGGCAGATCAGGGTTGGCCGCGGTGCCGCTGAACGGGCTGGGGGAGTTCGGCACGGTGTGCGGGACACACGCGCCGGAGTAGAGGTCTTCTTCTTCGCCCGTCGGGCAGGCCACCGCCGGGCCGGAGGACATGGGTACGGCGAAGGCTGCGATCGCCGGGGCAGTGGCCGCGGCGACCACAAAACCGCCGGCAAAAATGAGTCGTCGCATCGAGATCGGGAAGGTCGCCATCGTCACGCTTTCTCTAGTTATTCGATTGTTGTTGTTGACTGGGATTCTATGGATGCTGTGAGAGATCTGCATCAGATCTACGAGTTGGCTGGCAGTGCTACGGGCTGGCACTGATCGTCGACCGCGGAACGGGCCGGGGTCCCTCGGCCTCGTCCTCCTCGGCCAGGCCGATGCACTCGCCGGCGTTGTGCCCGGTGCACGGGATCGCCCCGCCGCCGCCCGGCAGGTTCACCGCCGGCAAATCCGGATTGCCGGGGATTCCGCTGAACGGCGACGGAGAATTCGGCACCAGAAACGGCGTGCAGGTGGTGGTGTAGACGTCCTCTTCCTCACCGGTTGTGCACGTCGCCTGTGCGACCGGGGAACCCAGCCACACCGACAGTGCGCAACCGGCGCCGGCGACGGTCAGCGCGGCGGCGGCAACACGTGACTTCACCTCAGCAGTCTAGGACTACTGGGGGTTTACTGTGCAGTCTCTGCGGTGGGCCTGTGTCAGCCGATGGAGCCGGTGACGGTGGGGCTACTGCCGACCGTCGACTGCGGAACGGGTTGCGGGCCCTGGGCTTGTTGCTCCTCGGCCAGGCCGATGCACTGGCCGGAGTTGCCGCCGGTGCACGGGATGCCGTCGATTTGCGGGAGTTGGCCCGGGGCCGAGCTGAACTCGGGGGAGTTCGGCACCAGATCCGGGACGCAGACCCCGGTGTAGGTGTCTTCGGTCTCGCCGTTGGGGCAGGATGTGGCCGCGGAGGCAGACGGGGCCGCCAGGACCGTCAATGCGGGGGCGGATGCGATGGCCGCGGCAATGCCTGCCGCGACCGCGAAGCGACGGGCGATATACGGGGAACGGGCCATGGTCATGCTTTCCTTCTGGGTCGTGAAGTGTTTGCTGAGCATCCGGCGGTGGCGTTCGGTCGACGGTCGTCGAAGTGTCATCCGGTGATCGCTATCTTACGCCCTACTAGGGAATATCGCTGTGAGAACGTTGCGGTGCCGGTTGCGTGAAGGTTTCGGCTGTGAAGCGGCTGCGTGGTAGCTGTGATCCCGGTGTGAGCCCGGTTGCGCGATACACGTAATGTGCAGTTCGTAACGTACTTACCCTGCCTAAGAGGTGGTCCGAATGGTCAGTCCCGACGACGCAGGCCGTCAGGTGGAATACGAGACACTCGACGACGGACGTATCGCCCGGATCTGGCTCAATCGGCCGGACGCGCAGAACGCCCAGTCCCGAACCCTGCTGGTGCAACTGGACGAGGCCTTCGGCCGCGCTGAGGCCGACGACGCGGTCCGCGTGGTGATCCTGGCCGCGCGGGGGAAGAACTTCTCGGCCGGCCACGACCTCGGTTCCGAGGAGGCCCTGGCCGAGCGTCAGCCGGGCCCGACCCAGCACCCGACGTTCCGGTCCCACGGCGCCACCGCCGCCGGCGTCACCGAGCGGACCTACCTGCAGGAGTGGCACTTCTACTTCGAGAACACCCGCCGGTGGCGCGATCTGCGCAAGATCACCATCGCTCAGGTGCAGGGCAACGCGATCTCGGCGGCCCTGATGCTGATTTGGGCCTGCGATCTGATCGTGGCCGCCGACGACGCCAAGTTCAGCGACGTCGTCGGGGTGCGGATGGGGATGCCGGGCGTCGAGTACTACGCTCACCCATGGGAATTCGGCGCTCGCAAGGCCAAAGAGCTACTGTTGACCGGCGATTCGATCGATGCCGACGAGGCCTACCGGTTGGGCATGGTCTCCAAGGTTTTCGCACGCGACGAACTCGAAGACAAGACACTGGAATTCGCGCGGCGTATCGCCGAGCGGCCGACGATGGCGGCCTTGCTGGTCAAGGATTCGGTCAACGCGGCCAGCGACGCGATGGGCTTCACCGAAGCCCTGCGCCATGCGTTCCACATTCACGAACTCGGGCACGCGCACTGGGCGTCGGCCAACGAGAACCGCTGGCCGGTGGGTATGCCACCCGATGTTCCCGACTGGCGGACGCTCGGGGCTCCCAAGCCCGCCCGGCGTGATACACCATGACCATGCAGATTTCGTTAGAGGATCGAACTTATCTGGTCACCGGCGGCGGTAGCGGCATCGGCAAGGGTGCCGCGGCTGCGATCGTCGCCGCGGGCGGTAACGCGCTGCTGATCGGGCGCAATGCCGACAAGCTCAGCGCCGCCGCCGACGAGCTCGCCGCCCAGGGGTCAGGTTCGGTGCGCTACGAACCCGCCGACGTCACCAACGAGGACGAGGTCCGCCGTGCGGTCGACGTGGCCACCGCCTGGAACGGCCGGCTGCACGGCGTGGTGCACAGTGCCGGTGGGTCGCTGACCATCGGTCCGATCACCCAGATCGACTCCGAATTGTGGCGCCAGACCGTCGATCTGAACATCAACGGAACGATGTACCTGATCAAGCACGCGGGCCGGGAGATGGTCCGCGCCGGCGGCGGGTCGTTCGTCGGTATCTCGTCGATCGCCTCGACCAACACCCACCGCTGGTTCGGTGCGTACGGCGTGAGCAAGGCAGCGTTCGACCATCTGCTCAAGCTGGCCGCCGACGAACTCGGGCCGTCCTCGGTGCGGTTCAACAGCATCCGGCCCGGGTTGACCCGGACCGAGATGGTCGGCCCGGTCTTCGACTTGCCGGCAGCCAGCGACGACTACAAGGCCTGCACGCCGATGCCGCGCTTCGGTGAGGTCGAGGACATCGCCAACCTGGCGGTGTTCCTGCTCAGCGACGCCGCGGGCTGGATCACCGGTCAGTCCATCGGTGTCGACGGTGGGCACAGCCTGCGCCGGGGCCCCGACATCTCCGGGATGCTGGAGCCGCTGTACGGCGTCGACGGCCTACGCGGGGTTGTCCCCAGCGAGTAGGGAGCTAGGCCGGAGCTTTTCCTCCGGCCTCCCATGCGGTGAGCGCACCCATTGCCGACCAGTCCAATTCCCCGCCGCCCGTGGCCAGCAGGGTGAGGAAACGGTCGCGCAGCAGGCTCGCGACGGGCAGCGGCACCCGTAGCTCTTCGCCGGCGCTCAGTGCCAGCTTGACGTCCTTGAGGCCGAGCGTGGCGGCGAACCCGGTCGGGCTGAACTCCTCACGCGCCAGCAGTCCGCCGTAGGTGCGATATACCGGGGCGTCGAACAGCGTCGAGGTCAGCAATTCCAGGTACTGCTGTTTGTCGACCCCGGCCTTGCCGACGAGAGCCATTGCCTCGCCGAGAGATTCGATCACCGAGGCGATCAGGAAGTTGCCGCTGATCTTCACGAGGTTGGCCGCGCTGGGATCCTCGCCGAGGACGAATGTGCGCTGTCCGATCGCCTCGAACACCGGGGTCACCGCAGCCACCGTGGCCGGCGCTCCGGCCGCGACGACGAACAACTTGGCCGCTGCGGCGGCCTCGGGCCTACCGAACACCGGGGCCGCGACAAAACTCTGGCCGGCCTCCGCGTGGGCCCCGGTGAGGCGCTCGGCCAGTGCTGTGCTGATCGTCGACGACGAGACATGCACGGCGCCTTCGGACAGGGCGGCGACGATGCCGTGACCCCCGAATGTCACTGCCTCGACCGCATCGTCGTTGGCGAGCATGGAGACCACGACGTCGCCCTGACAGGCTTCGGCGACCGAAGTTGCCGGTCGAGCACCCTCGGCGGCCAGCGCCGCCACCTTGGCCGGGCTCCGGTTGTACGCGGTGACCTCATGGCCGGCCTTGAGCAGGTTGGCGGCCATGGCCGCGCCCATGTTGCCCAGCCCGATGAATCCGATCCTCATGTCTTCACTTGTACCGGCTGAGTCGGCGAGTGGTCCAGGCCGGCAACAACACCGGCGGTGAGGTTACTGCTGGCCCAAAACCTTGAGCTCAGCGTCGTCTTCGGCGTGTTCGCAGACCCGGTGCACCGCGTTGACGATGCCCTGGTAGCCGGTGCAGCGGCAGAAGTTGCCCGACAGCCCCTCGCGGATCTCCTCGTCGCTGGGTTTCGGATTGTCACGCAGCAATGCGGTGATCGAGGTGACGAAACCCGGTGTGCAGAAGCCGCACTGCAGGCCATGGCATTCCTTGAGGGCGGCCTGCACCGGCGACAGCTGACCGTCCGGCCCGGCGATGCCCTCGACCGTGGTCACTTCCTGACCGTCCACCTGAACCGCGAACACCAGACACGATCGGACCGCCTGGCCGTCCAGCAGGACGGTGCAGGCGCCGCAGGCACCGTGCTCGCAGCCCAGGTGGGTACCGGTGAGACCACAGTTGTCGCGCAGGAAGTCGGCCAGCGTCACGCGCGGCTCGACCGCACCTTGGTAGTCCCGCCCGTTGACCGAAACCGCAACCGGCAGTTCATGCATTGAGGGCCTCCTCGGCGTGCGTCGTTGCCTGGGTCCAGGCTCTGGACACCATGGCGGCCCCGACCCGGGCCCGGTATGACGCCGAGCCCTGCAGGTCGGAAGGAATGTCGGTGAGCTCGGACATGGCCAGGCGCCCGATCTCGTCGGCGGTGATACCGCCGATCGGGGTGCCGATCAGCGCCGCCTCGGCCGGGGTCGCCCGTAACGGGGTGGACCCGAGCCCCAGCAGGCCGATGCCGCAGCGGGTGATCCGGTCGTCCTCGTCGAGGTCGAACCCGACGACGGCGCCGGCGATCGCGAAATCACCGTGACGTCGCGCGAATTCGGCGATCCCGAAACCGCTGCGGCCCGATGCCACCGGAAAGCGCACCGCGGTCAGGATTTCGTCGGTGGCCAACGAGGTTTCCCACAGGCCGGTGAAGAACTCGGCGGCCGGGATCGTCCGGGTGCCGCGGGCCGAGGTGGCCTCGATCGTGGCGTCGAGGGCCAGCGCGACGGCCGCGTACTCGGCTGCCGGATCGGCGTGCGCGATCGCCCCGCCCAGTGTGCCGCGGCTGCGGATCTGGAAGTGCCCGATGTGCGGTGTGGCCAGGGTCAGCAGCGGGACCGATTCGGCGATCTCGTCGTCCAGCCCGACCATGGCGTGCGGCGTGGCCGCGCCGATCCGAACCTCGTTGCCCTGCAGCGTGATGTCGTTCAGCTCCGGCAGCCGCGTGATGTCGATCAGGTTCTCGAAGTGGGTCAGGCGCATGGCCAGCATCGGCACCAGGCTCTGACCGCCGGCCAGGATCTTGGCGTCCTCGCCGTACTCGCCGAGCAGGGCCACCGCCTCGGTGACCGTGGCGGGTCGGTGATACGCGAAGGGGGCGGGCTTCATGACACCAACCGCAGCAGCGCGGCGTGCAGGTCCTCGGCGGTCAGCCCGCTGCTCTTGCGCTTGTTGCGCCCGGCCCGGCCGAACAGGAAGCCGAGCACACCCGCGGCCGCGACCGCGCCGATGGCCGGGGCGAAGCGCTTGGCCATCGGCACCGCCATCACCTTGGCCAGCGCGAGCGCGTTGATCGGGGCGGCCTCCTGCGGTGCCTGCTGGGCCGCGGTGGCGCCGGCGCCAGGCTCGGCAGCCGGTGTCGCCCCGCCGAGCAACTCGGCCTCCAGGCTGCGGGCGAACTGGTCGATCAGGCTGCCCGCCACATCCGCCAGCACGCCGCGGCCGAACTGCGCCGCCTTGCCGGAGATGGCCAGATCGGTGGTGACCACCACGAGCGTGGAGTCGGCGCCCTCGTCTTTGAGCTGAGCGGTCACGATGGCCGAGGCGGTGCCGTTGCCGCGGGTCTCCTTGCCGTTGGCCTTGAGGACCACCCGCTGCGCCGCCGCATCTTTCTCCTGGAACGTCGCATCCCCCTTGTAGGACACCGTGATCGGACCGACCTTCACCTTGACCGCGCCGGTGAAATCGTCGCCGTCGACGCTCAGCAGGGTGGCACCGGGCAGGCAGGGTGCCACGCGTTCGACGTCGGTGAGCACCTCCCAGGTTTTCGCCGCAGGTACCGCGACCCGGAATTCGTTGTTGAGCTCCACGATCAGTGATCCCTTCCTGATGGTTTCTGCGAGCGGGGTTCCTGCGCCTGCTCTATGGCTTCGACGATGGCCGCCGGGGTGGCGGGCAGTGTGGTCAGGGTGACGCCGAGCGGGGCCAGTGCGTCGTTCACGGCGTTGATCACCGCGGGCGTCGAGCCGATGGCGCCGCCCTCGCCCGCACCCTTGTAGCCGCCGACGCCGGGGCCGGGGATCTCGACATGGCCGTATTCGATCACCGGCACCTCGGTGGCGGTGGGCAGTAGGTAGTCGACAAATGTTGAGGACAAAGGGTTTCCGGCGTCGTCGTAGGACAGCTTCTCCAACAGCGCGCCGCCGATGCCCTGGACGGTGCCGCCGGCGATCTGGCCTTCGACCACGTTGGGGTTGATCATCGGGCCGACATCCTCGCTGACGATGTAGCGGGTGAGGGTGACGTGCCCGGTGACGACATCGACCTCACACGTGCAGGCGTGGGTGGCGTTGGCCCAGTGGATCGGGGCCGTCGGCGGTGCGGTGTAGCGCGCGGTCGCCTCCAGGTTCGCCGACATACCCGGCGGCAGCATCTGCGGTTCATAGTGCGCGCGGAAGGCGAGATCGGCGAAGCTGACGCTCTTTTCGGGATCATTGCGCGCGACTGCCTTCGATCCGCCGAGCTCGATCTCGGACTCGTCGACCTCGAGGCGGGCCGCGGCCATCGCGACCAGCTGCTTGCGCAGGATGGTGCCGGCCTCGTTGACCGCGCCCGCGGTCATCGGCGCGCTGCGGCTGCCCTGGGTGCCTGCGCCGTACGGCGTCACCGCGGTATCGCCCTGGATCGTGGCGACGTCGTCGATGTCGGCGCCGAGTGCGTCGGCGGTGAGCTGAATGACGGTGGTTTCCAAGCTGTTTCCGGTGGATCCACCGTTGACGTACACATTGATCTTGCCGGTGGGCTCCATCCGGATGGTGCAGCCTTCGCTGGCCAGGTGCCCGGTGGCCGCCCCGGTCGGCTCGATGTAGGCCGAGAAGCCCAGCCCGAGGTAGCGGCCCTTGGCCAGCGCCTCGGCTTGCTCCTTGCGGAAGCCCTCGTGGTCGAGGATCTTCACGGCCTGCTCGAACGTCTCGATCGGGGCTACATGGTCGTAGGGCATGCCGTTGGGGTTGAAATACGGCATCTCGTCGCGGCGGAGCAGGTTCTTGCGCCGCAGCTCCACCGGATCCATGCCCATCTTCCGGGCAGCGATGTCGAGAAGTATTTCGCGGGTGAGCGTTTCGTACTGCCACGGTCCGCGGTAGGCGTGCAGGCCAGCGGTGTTGGAGAACACAGTCTTGTAGTTGAAGCTCGCTTTGGGAACCCGGTACGGGCCGGGAAAGAACATGCCGATGGCCGCGGTGGTCAGCACCGGGTACGGGGTCGGGTAGGAGCCGACGTCCTGGATGAAGTCGATGTCGGCGGCAAGGATGGCGCCGTCGTCGTCGAACGCCATGCGCACGTCGCCGTCGACGTGGCGCGACTGGCCGGCCGACATCAGGTTCTCGCGGCGATCCTCGATCCACTTCAACGCGGTCGGCACTCTGCGCGCGGCCAACATGATGCACATGTCCTCGCGCATCGGCACGACCTTCTGGCCGAATCCGCCGCCGGTATCGCGCATGATGACCCGCACGTGCTGGGCCGGGATGCCGAGCAGGCGGGCGGCGAATGCCCGCAGTTCGTGCGGGGTCTGGGTGGATGCCCAGATGGTCAGTTCGCCCGAGGTTGCCGACCATTCGGTGACCATGCCGCGCGTCTCGATCGGAACCGGCACGTGCATCTGCTGATAGATGTGCTCTTTGACCACGTGTGCCGCCGCGCCGAAGACCTCTTCGTCGGGCGGCATCCCGGCCATGCCGCCGGCGTTGTTGTCCGGGAAGGCTTCGTGGACGGACACCTCGGAGGTGAGTGCCTGGCGGAAGTCGGCGATGGCGGGCAGCGGCTCGTAGTCGACGTCGACCAGGTCCACGGCGTCCTCGGCGAGGTAGCGGTTCTCGGCGATGACGAGCGCCACCGGGTCGCCGACGAATTTCACCTCGCCCTCGGCCAGGGGTGGCCGCGGGGTGTCGGGGACGTCCTTGCCGGCGACGGCATGCCAGGCCTCTTTGACCTCGGGGTTGAGGTCGGCGGCGGTCAGTACCGCGTGGACGCCGGGAAGTGCCAGGGCGGCGGCGGCATCGATGGTGGTGAACTTCGCGTGCGCATACGGGCTGCGGACGAAGCAGGCGTGCAGCATGCCGGGCCGCGCGATGTCGTCGACGTAGGTGCCGCGTCCGGTGAGCAGGCGGGTGTCCTCGACCCGTTCGACCCGTCTGCCGGCATAGCGGGTTGCGGCGGTCTCCGGTACGGCTGACGCCATAGGATCGCTCCAATCCGTCGGTTCACTCGTGTGCACTACTTATGCGCATAACCAAGCGGCCGCCGGGGTCCCGACGCCGCATCAAGAGTGTGGTTATCGTACATCGGAAAGCGATATGCCTAAAGAAGAGAGTGTCATTTCCGCAGGAGTTCGGCCGCTGCTGGCAACGGTGCTGGCGGCCGTCGGCTGTGCCGTCCCCGTCGCCGGGGCGCCGGCCGCGTCAGCCGGGCCGGCAGCCGAGGCCGGACTGGTCGACGTGCGCTCCGTGGTCCCCGACGCGGTGATCGACCTGCGGTACGCAACCAGCGACAACTTCGTCGGCCAACGGCTCTATCCCCCCGGGGCGCCATGCCTGGTCCACGAGTCGATGGCCCCCGGACTGGCGGCCGCTGCGGCCGCGCTGCGGCCTGACAGGTTGGTTTTCTGGGACTGCTACCGGCCGCACGAGGTTCAGGTGAGCATGTTCGAGGTGGTGCCCAACCCCAACTGGGTCGCCCGGCCGGGCGCCTACGCCCGCAGCCACGAGGCAGGCCGCTCCGTGGACGTGACGATCGCAGGGGCCGACATGGGTACCGGCTTCGACGACTTCACCCCGCGCAGCCTGGCCTACGCCACCGACGGGATCAGTCCGGCAGCCCAAGCCAACCGGGCCCGCTTGCGCGACGCAATGAGTGCCGGCGGACTGACCGTGTACCCCGGGGAGTGGTGGCACTTCGACGGCCCGGGCGCAGCCGATCCGCGGCCACATCTGGACGTCCCGCTGGAGTAGTTCCGTCCGTAACCAAACGGGTTTTATCTCGGTTTGGATTGTGTCAGCATGGGGAACCGTAACGTTCGTCACGATCCGGTAGGCGTGGAGTCGAAATGAACGTCCTCAAAGTAATCCAGGGTGCGACGCTGATTGCTGCTTGCGCCATACCAATTGCCCCCATGCCCGCCGCGGCGGCGCAGCCGTGCCCCGACGTCGAGGTGGTGTTCGCCCGCGGCACCTACGAGCCGCCCGGCGTCGGCGGCCCCGGACAATCCTTTGTCGATGCGCTGCGCGCGCGTGCCGGAGAACGTTCGGTCGAGGTCTACCCGGTGAATTACCAGGCCAGCGGAAACTTCGGTGACCGGATCGAGTTCGCCAGGACGGTCGTCGACGGGATCCGCGACGCGGCCGACCACATCAAGGCGACGGCCAGGGACTGCCCCAAGACAAAGGTTGTGCTGGGCGGCTACTCCCAGGGCGCGGTGGTAGCGGGCTACACCACCGCGGCCACCCTGCCGGACGGCATACCCCCTGAGTACAAGCAGTACATCCCCGAGCCCATGGCGCCCGAGGTCGCCGACCACGTGGCATCGGTGGTGTTGCTGGGGACACCGTCGGATGAGTTCATGCGCGACATCGGTGCGCCGCCGATGGTGATCGGTCCGCGGTACAAGGACAAGACCATCGAGCTGTGCGAGCCCGGTGACACCATCTGCGACGGAACACCAGCGGGGGTCCCCAACTTCGCGCACACCGCATACGTGCTCAACGGCATGCCGGGTCAGGCCGCCGATTTCACGGTGGGACGGCTCTGACGGTGCCGGCTTGATAACAATATGAAACCTCAATGATTGCAATGTGATACGGGATCCCGGACCGTTTGCTGGGGCCCACTATGTTCACTAAGTGCACCGTCGAACGGCCCTCAAGATCCCGTTGGTACTGGCAGCAGCAGCGGCTCTCCCTCAGGTACTGGCCCCTCTTCCGGTGATCCCGCGTGCCACCGCGGCACCGGGCCAATGGCCGGTCGAGCGCGCCAACGCGTGGTATCAGGCGCAGGGCTGGCTGGTCGGCACCAACTTCGTCACGTCGAACGCGATCAACCAGCTCGAGATGTTCTCCCCGGGCACCTACGACGCACGGCGCATCGACAGCGAGCTGGGGGCGTGCCGGCTCCTCGGGTTCAACACCGTCCGGGTGTTCCTGCACGATCTGCTGTGGGCGCAGGACCGGGCCGGATTCCAAAGCAGGCTGGGCCAATTCGTCGGGATCGCGGCCCGTCACGGCATCAAGCCACTGTTCGTCTTCTTCGACTCCTGCTGGGATCCGCACCCCAAGATCGGGCCGCAGCGGGCGCCGACCCCGGGTGTGCACAATTCGGGCTGGGTGCAGAGCCCCGGCGCGCAGCGCATCGATGACCCCCGCTACCGCCCCGTGCTGCGTGACTACGTGGTCGGGGTGATGAGCCAGTTCCGCAACGACAACCGGGTGCTGGGCTGGGACCTGTGGAACGAGCCGGACAATCCGGCGAAGCAGTACCGCAAGGTCGAACGCAAGGACAAGATCGACGCGGTCGGCGGTCTGTTGCCCCAGGTGTTCGGCTGGGCGCGCTCGGTCAACGCCGTTCAGCCCCTGACCAGCGGGGTCTGGCAGGGGAGCTGGGACCGCGGAAGCCGCAGCGAGATGGACAACTTCCAACTCGACAATTCCGACGTCATCTCCTTCCACTCCTATGCCGGTCCTGACGAGTTCGAGGCCCGCATCGCCGAACTGGCCCCGCTGGGGCGGCCGATCCTGTGCACTGAATACCTGGCCCGGGACCAGGGCAGCACCGTCGAAGGCGTGCTGCCGGTTGCCAAGCGGCACAACGTCGGTGCCTACAGCTGGGGGCTGGTGGCCGGCAAGACCCAGACCTATTTCCCGTGGGATTCGTGGGACAAGCCCTACGCCAAGGTGCCGAACGTGTGGTTCAGCGATCTGCTGCAACCCGATGGGCGGCCCTACAAGGACAGCGAGTACCAAACACTGCGGAAGCTGACCACCCGGGTCTAGGCGTTTAGTCAGCGGTGAAGTGGGCGACTCAACCGGTTATGAATCAGCGTGACGGCGGCCGGCCGATACCCAAAGACGCCCGCGAGGTGACCGAGGAGCAAGAGGAGTTGCAGGACGAGTTCGACCGCCGGGGTGAGGACCCTCAGGGGCCGGGACTGCACGAGAGTCACGAGCACATCGCCGACGAGACCTGAACGTGTGCAGCCGCTCTGCCCTCAATAGGACTGGCCGTTGGCATAGCGCTCTCGGCGGAAGTAGCGGCCGTTGCCCCGGTTGCGGGCCTTGTACGTCGGCAGCTGCGAGTCACAGTTCGGACAGACCAGGCGCAGGTTCTCCCGTCGATTGTTCGTCGGGTTTCCGTCGATGTGGTCCATGACCAATGTCAGTGGAAGGTCCTGCCAGATGCTCGTTGCGCCGCAGATCGCACAACAGCCTGACTGGGCTTCGGCGAGATACAGCCGGATGTAGTTGCCTTGCTCGCCGCGGACTCGGGCTTCGCCGGACGCGAGCCAGAGTTCTGTCATGGCCTCGCGTCGGGCTGCTGCCTGACATGCATTACCGCAGTAGACCTTCTGACTGCGTTTCGACAGCGGTGCAGCGCAACTGCGACAGAGCCTCATGGATTGACGCTACGAGGAAGCACCGACAAGCGGCCGCCGCCGGCGCTTGGAGCCCCCTGTCAGGATTGAACTGACGACCTACGCTTTACAAGAGCGTTGCTCTACCGCTGAGCTAAGGAGGCAGGTGGAACGCGCCTAGCTTAACGGGTCAGTCGTCGGCGTCGATAATTCGCTGCGAAGTAACCGGTCGCGGGGATGTCCGGCGGGACGAGCGGCGAGGCAGCGGGATGCGGTCGGCGATGCTGCTGAGCGGGTTGACCACCTGGCTCAGCGTGATCACCGCGTCGTGCAGGGCGTCGATGGTGGGCGCCAGCGCCTCGAGCCCGGGCGCCAGCCGGTTCAGCGTGTCGGCCACGTCGGCGAGTTTGAGTAGCGGGCCGTCGGGATCGGTCAGGGTGTCCAGCAGGCCGCCTTCGGCGAGCAGGCGGTCGGCCACCCCGTCCTCACGCAGCACCCGCTCGATGAGGCCGTCGTTTGCCAGCAGCTGATCGGCCAGCCCGCCCGGCGCGACCACTCGTGACAGTGCGCCGTCGTCGGTGGTCAGCCGGTCCAGCAGGCCGCCCTCCATGGTGACCTGGTCCACCAGCCCGCCGGGGGCCACCGCCCGGGCCACAGCGCCGTTGTCAGCGGTCAGCCGGTCCAACATGCCGCCCTCGGCCGTCAGTTGGTCCACGAGGCCGCCCGGTCGTAGCAAACGGTTGATCGGGCCGTCGGGAGCCAGGGCGCGGCCCAGCGGGGCGTCGTCGTCCAACAGTCGTGCCAGCCGGTTCGCGCGCTCCACCGCATCATCGATCCCGAACAGTGAGGCCATCGATGACCTGCCATTGAGCGGGCTCGCGTCGGCGATGCTGCGTTGCACCGCGTTGAGCGTCTCATTGGCGATGCCGAGACCGGCATCTGCCACGGCCAACCCGATCCGCACGGGCGCGGTAGCAACCTGGACGAGCGTCTTGCCGAGGTTCATGGGCGTCAGTGTAGTTACCCGCGTCACAGCTAAACTCACAGGAAGTGCACAGCGTGCATGCAGGTTGAGTTCAACAGGCACCTTCAACATCAGGGGATGGCCATGCCTGCAGTTCCTGAGAGCGTCCCCGAAGCCCGGATCCTCGTCGTCGACGACGAGGCCAACATCGTGGAGCTGCTGTCCGTCAGCTTGAAGTTCCAGGGTTTCGAGGTTCACACCGCGTCCAACGGCGCTGCCGCACTGGACAAGGCCAGGGAAGTCCGGCCCGATGCGGTGATCCTGGACGTGATGATGCCCGGCATGGACGGCTTCGGATTGCTGCGCCGGCTGCGTGCCGACGGCATCGATGCCCCCGCCCTGTTCCTCACCGCGCGCGACAGCCTGCAGGACAAGATCGCCGGGTTGACCCTGGGCGGCGACGACTACGTGACCAAGCCGTTCAGCCTCGAAGAGGTGGTGGCCCGGCTCCGGGTCATCCTGCGCCGGTCCGGCCGGGGCGTAGAAGAACCCCGTAGCGCCAAGCTGTCGTTCGCCGACATCGAACTCGACGAGGACACGCACGAGGTGTGGAAGGCGGGCGAGCCGGTGTCGCTGTCGCCGACCGAGTTCACGCTGCTGCGGTACTTCATCATCAACGCGGGCACCGTCCTGTCGAAGCCCAAGATCCTCGACCACGTGTGGCGTTACGACTTCGGTGGCGACGTCAACGTGGTCGAGTCCTACGTTTCGTACCTGCGTCGCAAGATCGACACCGGCGACAAGCGCCTGCTGCACACGCTGCGCGGTGTCGGCTACGTTTTGCGCGAGCCACGCTGACGTTCAGCCCGTCGGGGGCATACTTTTTCCAGTGTTGGACCGTGTAGAACGGCGCGGTGTGCCGTTGCGTATCGGCTTGGTGGCCGTCGCACTCGTTCTGGTGGCGTGCGGGCTGCTGGCTTCCGGCGTCGCGGTGACCTCGATCATGCGGCACACCGAGGTCAGCCGCATCGACCAGACCCTGCTCGACGCCGCCGGTAGCTGGGCCCAGGAGCCGCGTCAACTGCCCTCGACGCCGCTGGAAGGGCCGAACCCGGCACGCCCGCCGTCGAATTTCTACGTCCGCGGGGTCGATCAGGACGGCCGGACGTGGATCGCGATCAACGACCGTGAGGCTGAGCCCGCGCTGCCCGATGACAACGATGTCGGTCCGGTGCCGGTGACGGTCGAATCCGTCGGGAGCTCCGATGTGCAGTGGCGCGCCGTGACCGTGGAAGGCCCGAACGGTGAGCGCACCACAGTCGCGATCGACCTGTCCGATGTCCAGTCGTCGGTGCGCGCCTTGATCTGGTCGCAGGTGGGCATCGGCACAGTGGTCCTACTGGTGCTCGGCATCGTCGGCTACGCCGTCGTGAACCGCAGCCTGCGCCCGCTCGTCGAGGTGGAACGCACCGCCGCCGCCATCGCGGCCGGTCAGCTGGATCGCCGTGTCCCCGAACGGGATCCGCGTACGGAAGTGGGCCGGCTGTCCTCGGCTCTGAACGGCATGCTCGCGCAGATCCAGCGGGCGGTGGCGTCCTCGGAAGCCTCCGCCGAACAGGCGCGCACCTCCGAGGAACGGATGCGCCGCTTCATCACCGATGCCAGCCACGAACTGCGGACGCCGCTCACCACGATCCGCGGGTTCGCCGAGTTGTACCGGCAGGGCGCGGCCCGCGACGTCGAGATGCTGATGGGCCGGATCGAGAGCGAGTCCCGCCGCATGGGCCTGCTGGTCGAGGATCTGCTGCTGCTGGCCCGCCTCGATGCTCAGCGGCCGCTGGATCAGCATCGCGTCGACCTGCTGGCCCTGGCCACCGACGCCGTGCACGACACGCAGTCCATCGCCCCCAACCGTCGGGTGCGCATGGAGGTGTTCGACGGCCCCGGAACCCCGGAGGTCCTGGGTGACGAGGCCCGGTTGCGCCAGGTGCTGAGCAACCTCGTCGCCAACGCGGTGCAGCACACCCCCGAGACCGCCGGGATCACGGTGCGCGTCGGCACCGAGGGCGACGACGCCATCATCGAAGTGTGTGACGAAGGCCCCGGGATGACCGGGGAAGACGCACGGCGGGTGTTCGAACGCTTCTACCGCGCCGACACCTCACGCACCCGGGCGAGTGGCGGTACGGGACTTGGCCTTTCGATCGTGCATTCCCTGGTGCTGGCGCACGGCGGCACGGTCAGGGTGACCACCGCGCCCGGTCAGGGCTGCCGATTCACCGTCAGCTTGCCGAGGATTGCAGATCTGCCAGCGCGGCTTTGATCTTCGCCTGGGCAGCGTCAAGGGATTCGGCCGAAGGATTGTGGTCGACGTGGGCGAAGCCGAAGTCGGCCAGGTTGTAAGCCGGGAACACGTGCACGTGCAGGTGCGGCACCTCAAGGCCGGCGATGATCACCCCGGCACGTTCGGCACCGAACGCCTGGCACACGGCCTTGCCGATCAGCTGTGACACCGCCATCACCCGGCTGAACACCGCGGGCTCGACGTCCTGCCAGTTGTCGATCTCGGCCCGGGGAACGACCAGGGTGTGGCCCTGCGTCATCGGGGCGATGGTGAGGAACGCGACGATCTCATCGTCCTCGTAGACAAATCGCCCGGGCAGTTCTCCGTTGATGATCTTCGTGAAGACGGACGCCATATCGCAAGCATAGTGAGCGGCCGATGGGAGCCGGTCGGGAGTTTGGCCGAGCCCGTCGAGTCGCCGTGAGGACCGCCCGTGCTCTATCTTTGCTGGGCGGGTGGGGGATTTTAGCTGGTCGGATGTGGCCACGCGGCAACTTTGAGGGGATACATGCAGCAGGAGCTGACCGATGCGGTTTTGCAGGCCGAACTCGAGCTGATAGCCGAGCAAAACCTCAACCGGCACCTGGCCACCACCAAGGACTGGTACCCGCACGATTACATCCCGTGGGAGTCGGGGAGCAACTTCGCCGCCGCCGGGGGTCGGGACTGGGACCCCGAGCAGTCACAGCTGAGCGACGTGGCCCGGGCGGCGATGATCACCAACCTGCTCACCGAGGACAACCTGCCGTCATATCACCGCGAGGCCGCCGGGAGCTTCTCCCAGGACGGGCCCTGGGGCGCTTGGGTGAATCGGTGGACCGCCGAGGAGAACCGGCACGGCATCGCCATCCGCGACTATCTGGTGGTCACCCGCGGTGTCGACCTCGTCGCCCTGGAGCAGGCCCGCATGCAGCATGTGACCACCGGCTTCACGTCGACAGACGAAGAGCGGGCGATGCACAACTCCGAATTCCTGATGTCGGTCGCCTATGTGACCTTCCAGGAGCTGGCCACCCGGGTCAGCCACCGCAACACCGGCAAGGTCTGTGACGATCCGATCGCCGACCGGCTGTTGCAGCGGATCGCCGCGGACGAGAACCTGCACATGATCTTCTACCGGAACATGTGCGAGGCCGCGCTGGAACTCTCGCCCGACCAGGCCCTGGATGCCGTCGGTGCGGTCGTCGAGAACTTCCGGATGCCGGGGCAGGGGATGCCGGACTTCCGGCGCAACGGTGTGCTCATGGCCAAGCACGGCATCTACGACCTGCGTCAGCACCTCGAAGAGGTCGTCATGCCGAATCTGCGCAAGTGGCGGATCTTCGAGCGCAACGATTTCAGTGCCGTCGGCGAGGCGCGCCGCGATCAGTTGGCGGCGTTCCTGGAGGACCTGCAGGCGAAGGTGGTGAAGTTCGAGGAGCAGCGGGACCGCATGCTCGCCCGTGAAGCCGCCAAGCTAGAGCGTCAGGCGTCCTGAACTCCGGTCACGTCCCGGAGATCGCCTCGTGCAGTTCCTCGGCCGTCCACGGTGGCGCACTGTGGTGGTCGCGATATCCGATGAAACCCGGTGAGGGGCGGGCGAATTCGCCGATGAACCCGCCCGCGGCGATGAAGATGCGGCCGGTCACGTCTTTGGCCTGATCGCTGACCAGGTAGGCGTATGTCGGGGCGACGTATTGCGGTGGGGCGGCGTCCAGCGCGCCCTGCATGCTGACGTCGTCGAGCAGCCCGCGCCGGTTGAGATCGGCGATGTGCTGCTCGTAGTCCGATCCGGTGGACAGCCGGGTGCGCGCGCCCGGGCACACCACGTTGGCCCGCACGCCGTGCTCCTTGAGTTCGGCGGCGATGGCCAGGGTCAACCCGTTGACGGCGCCCTTGCCGGCTGGGTAGCCGCTGCCGCCGTAATCGCCGAGGAAGGCGAAGGAACTGGTGTTGACGATGGCGCCGCCGCCCTGGGCCACCATCTTCGGCGCTGCCGCGCGGCAGGTTTCGAACACCGTGCCCAGGTGCGCATCGAGCAGGTCGCGGAACTGGGCGCTGCTCACGTTCAGGATGGAGGAACCCGCCGGTTCGGCGGTACCGGCGCAGTTGACCAGGATGTCGACGTGGCCGAACTCGCCCACGCAGGTGTCGATCAGCGCGTCGGCCACGTGGGGATCGGCAGGTGAACCGGCAAGGGCGACACCCGAAATCCGCTGCGCGGCAGCATGCGTCGCGTCGGCGTCACGGCCGTTCACCACCACACCGGCGCCCTGGGCGGCCAGCAGCTCGGCAACCGCCAGGCCGATACCGCGGGTGCCGCCGACCACGATCGCGCCGCGGCCGGCGAGCGTTCCGCCGCTCAGTTCTCTTCCTGCGCGAACTGCATGGCTTCCAGATTCCAGTAGCCGCGCAGGTTGGTGATCAGCCCTTCGACGTTGACCTTGTAGGTGAAGACACCACGCACGGTGGCGGTGAACCCGTTGGGGAACTTGGTGCGCAGCACCAGGATGTAGGCGATCTCGTTGGGCGAGCTCGACGGGAACGTCTCCTCGCAGGTGACGGTCAGCTCGTTGGGCCCGATGTTGGTGTCGTAGAAAGCGCCGAGGGCCTCTTTGCCGCGTACGCCGGTGCCGTCGGGGTTGGTGACGGCCTCACCGATCGGGTCCTCGACCACCACGTCATCAGCCATGAGCGCCAGCCAGCCCTCGCGGTCACCGGACTGCACACACCGCCACGACGACCGTGAGGCGACGACAACGGGTGTCTCGGTGGTTGTTTCGGTCACGAGTTTCCTTTCCTAGATATGCCGAAACGGTATTCCAGCAGGTAGTTACTCGACCTTTTCCTGCTGGAATACCGTTTCGCGAGGCAGTTGATTACCGGTCGGCGTCCGTGTAGCGGATGACGCCGCGGATGTTGCGACCTTCGAGCATGTCGGCGTAGCCGTCGTTGATCTGCTCGAGCTTGTACTGCCGGGTGACCATGTCATCGAGATTCAGCCGGCCTGCCTTGTACATGCTCAGCAGCTGCGGGATGTCGTGGTGCGGGTTACCGCCGCCGAAGATGGTGCCCTGCAGGCGCTTCTGCAGCAGCGTCAGCATCGACAGGTTGAGCTTCACGTCGTTGCTGGCCATGTTGGCGACGGCGGTGGCCACCACGGTGCCGCCCTTGGCGGTGATGTTCATGTAGTGGTCGATGTCCTCGCCCTTGAGCTCACCGACGGTGACGATCGTCTTGTGCGCCATCCGGCCCTGGGTGACCTCGGCGACGCCGGCCATCGCGGAGAAGATGTCCGGGTAGGCGTGGGTGGCGCCGAACTTCAACGCATTCTCCCGCTTGAACTCAACCGGATCCACCGCGAAGACGTTGCGTGCACCGGCGGCCAGCGCGCCCTGCAGCGCACCCGTGCCGACACCGCCGACACCGACGATGACGACGTCGTCACCGGGGCGGACGTCACCGCTGCGCACGGCCGAGCCGTAGCCGGTGGTGACACCGCAACCCACGAGGCAGGCCACCTCGAACGGGATCGACGGATCGATCTTCACGACCGAGCTCTTGTGCACCACCATGTAGGGGCTGAACGTGCCGAGCAGGGTCATCGGGATGACGGGCTGCCCGTTCTTGACGGCGTGGATGCGATGGGTGCCGTCGGAGACGGCGGTGCCGGCCAGCAGTCCCGCGCCCAGATCGCACAGGTTGCGCAGCCCCTCCTGGCAGGCCGGACACTCCCCGCACGACGGGATGAACGACAGCACGACGTGGTCGCCCGGCTGGATGTGGTCGACGCCGGGGCCGACCTCGGTCACGATGCCGGCGCCCTCGTGGCCGCCGAGCACCGGGAAACCTGCCATCGGGATGTCGCCGGTCACCAGGTGGTGGTCCGAATGGCACATGCCCGAGGCTTCCATCTGAATCTTGACCTCGTCCTTGACGGGGTCACCGATCTCGATCTCCTCGATCGTCCACGGTTGGTTGAACTCCCAGATGAGAGCGCCTTTGGTCTTCATCGCGTGTGCCTTCCACTAGAGCCGTTGACCACAGACTAGAGCCATTAGTTGCGTGGGTCACACCCACCCCCAAGCAACTGCTTGGCCGGGAATTACCAGATCTTGACCGGGGCCTCGCCGAGCGGGTAGTAGCCGGGCAGCTTCTCTCCGGCCAGCGAACGCTCGATGCGCTTCTGCATGGTGGGGGTCAGGTCGCCGGACTCGATGAGCTTGAGGAACGCCTTCTGCACATGGCCGAAGTCGAAGAAGTCCCGCTGCCACTCGATGAGCAACTGATCGTTGAGCCGGAACCAGCTACCGCCGATGCCGTAGATCTCGTCCTTGCTGCCGTCGCTCTTGTTCGCGATCTGCTTCCAGAAGCCCACGATCTCGTTCTGCTTCTCGTCGATCAGCACCCGCTGGTACTCGTAGACCCAGTTCTCCAGGCCTTCCATCTCCAGACCCAGTGCCACGTCGCGAATCTCATCCCGCCCGACGCACATCACGTCTTCCTTGGGCCCGATGTTCCAGCCGTAGGTGGCATCCTCGGTGTAGAAGTCGGCCAGCGGCTTCCAGTCACCGGCTTTCTCGGCCTCCTGGTTGGCCTTCAGCCAGCGATCCGACCAGGCTTCTAGCGCTTCGCGTTTGGAAGATGTGGTCATTGTTCCGTTTTCTCCTTGATGGATAGTGCTTGGGTAGGACACATTTCGACGGCCATCTCGACGGCTGCACGGAGCTCGTCGGGTGGTTCACGGTCGAGGATCTCGACGACGCCGCGCTTGGGCACCCGGAACACGTCGGGTGCTTCCAGCTCGCACATGGCGTGGCCCTGGCACAGGTCTTCGTCGACCTCCACGCGGTAGCAGCCCATGAGTGCTCTCCTAGACTCGCTTCCGGTAGCGCACCTTGGCCGGGCGGGCCAATTGCACCACCATCTTCGAATGGTCGTTCTGATAGCTCTCGGCCGGCTGCGCCATCTCGAACTCGTACTCGCGCAACAGGACCGAGAAGATCGCCTTGATCTGCATCTGGGCGAACGCGGCTCCGACGCACCGGTGCTTGCCGGCCCCGAACGGGATCCAGGTCCACCGGTTGATCAGGTCTTCCTGGCGCGGCTTCTCGTAGCGGTTCGGGTCGAACGCGTCGGGGTCGGGGAAGTCCTCGGGGATCCGGTTGGAGATCGCCGGCGAGGCCGCGACCATCTGCCCCTTGTGGATCGGGTGGCCGGCCACCTCGAACTCGTCCTGGGCCACCCGCATCAGGATGATCAGCGGGGGATGCAGCCGTAGGGTCTCCTTGAGGGCATTGTCCAAGTTCGGAATCTGGCGCAGCGCATGGAAACTCACCTCCTGGCCGTCGGCGTAGAGATCGTCGAGCTCCTGCTGGACCTTGGCGTAGAAGTCCGGATGGCGCAGCAGTTCGATCAGCGTCCAGGACGACGTGCCCGAGCTGGTGTGGTGCCCGGCGAACATCAGCGAGATGAACATGCCGGTGACCTCGTTGGCCGAGAACCGGGGATTGCCCTCCTCGTCCTTGATGGACACCAGCACGTCGAGCAGGTCACGGTCGCTCTTGTCCGTCGGCGGATTGGCGATGCGGCCGTTCATGACCTCCTGGACCAGCTCCACCAGGTTGGCGCGGGCCTCGTCGCGGATGCGGAAGCTCTCGATCGGCAGGTAGGGGTCGACGTAGCAGAGCGGGTCGGTGCCGCGCTCCAGCAGGTGGTAGTAGTTGGCGAACCGCGAGTCGAGCTGGTTGCGGAACTTCTCGCCGATCAGGCAGGCCGTCGAGGTGTAGATGGTCAGCTCGGCGAAGAAGTCCAGCAGGTCGATCTCGCCGGAATCGCCCCAGTTCTCGATCATCCCGCGGACCTGCCGCTCGATCGTGGCGGCGTGGCCCTTCATCTGCTCGCCGCGCAGGGCGGTGTTGTGCAGCATCTCGGCCCGGCGCTCGGGATCGGCGTCGAACACCACGCCCTCACCGAAGATCGGGGTCATGAACGGGTAGGCCTCGGCCTGGTTGAGATCGCTGTCGCTGGAGCGGAAGAAGAATTCGTTGGCCTCCGCGCCGCTCAGCAGCAGCACCTGCTTGTCGGCGAGCTGGAACCAGCCGACGTCACCGCACTCCTCGCGGATGCGCTTCATCAGCCCGATCGGGTCGGTGCGGAACTCCTCGAGGTGGCCGTGTTCTTCTTCGCCACCGGAGACGCGCTGTACTTCCTTGAGTTCTGAGCTCGTCATGATCTTCTAAGTCCCTCTCAGCCTTCAACTCTCAGCTTCTGGCGATCCTTGACGTCGGCCAGCGGCGCCTCAGGCTGAATCTCCAGTTCGGCGATGAAGCCGCCGCGGGGGGTTTCCGCGACGAAGGTGATGGCCCGCGCGAGATCGGCGGCGCGCAGGAAGTAATCGTGCCGGGCCTGGCCCCACTTGGCCCAGTCCTCCAGCATCTCGCCGACCTTGTCCATCGGCGCGCTCCAGCCCATGGCGGTCTTGGTGGGTCCGGGGTGGACGACGGAGGCGCGCACACCGGTGCCCTCCAGTTCCATCTGCAGGGTCTTGGCCATGCCCAGCAGGCCGGCTTTGGCGGCGCCATAGCCGCCCATGTACGGCCGCGGCCGCAGCGACACATCGGAGCCGACGAAGATGATGTCGCCGCGCCGGCGCTCGACCATGCCCGGAAGCACTGCTGTGGCAAGACGATTGGCACCGATCAGGTGAATCTGGACCTGATTCTCGAATTCGTCGGTGCTGATCTCGTGGAGCTGACCGAAGAAGGTGTCACCGGCGCCGGCCACCAGCAGTTCGATGTCCCCGAGTGCCTCGGTGGCACCGTGCACGAACGACTTGACCGACTCGGCGTCGGTGACGTCGAGCGGCAATGCGATCGCCTCCCCGCCGGCAGCCGTGATCTGGTCGACGAGCTCCTGGCATTTCTCGACACGCCGCGCGCCGAGGGCGACCGGGAAGCCGTGCGCGGCCAGTTCGGTCGCCGTGGCGGCGCCGATGCCGGACGACGCGCCGGCCACGATGGCCGGTCTGCGGTCGGGATGGGGTTCGAAACGGGCCATTTAGCGTGCCTCCACCGTCATTGGAAGATGAGCGAATCCACGGACACTGCTGGAGTGGACGCGGACGGCGTTGGCCTCGTCGACCTCGTATCCGCGGATTCGCTTGAACAACTCGGTCAGCGCCACCCGGGCCTCCATACGGGCCAGGTGCGCGCCCAGGCAGAAGTGGGCGCCGCTGCCGAAACTCACCAGCTTCGAACCGATGTCACGGCCGATCCGGTACTCGTCGGGGTTTTCGAAGACGCGCTCGTCACGGTTGGCCGAGCCGGCCAACAGCACCAGAACGTCGCCGGCCGGGATCGTGGTGTCGTAGAACGTCATGTCCTCGACGACGGCGCGGGCCAGGATCTGGCTGGAGGTGTCGTACCGCAACGTCTCCTCGATCCACGGCGGGATCAGATCATGGTTGTCGAACACCGGGGCCAGCTGGTCGGGGTTCTTGAAACCCCAATATGCGGCATTGGCAAGCAGTTTCGTGGTGGTCTCATTCCCGGCGACCACCATCAGGAACAGGAAGGCCATGATCTCGTCGTCGGTGAGCTTGTCTCCGTCGATCTCGGCTTCGACGAGCGCCGAGGTCAGGTCGTCGGTGAGCGCCTTGCGTCGCTGTTTGACCATGTCGGCGTAGTAGACAAGCAGCTCACCCGAGGCCGCGATGGCCGATTCGGGCACGTCGGCGATACCGTCCTCGCGGTGCATGACCCCGTCGGCCAGGGCGCGGATGCGCACCCGGTCTTCCTCGGGCACGCCCATCAGCTCCGAGATGACGTCCATCGGAAGCTTGCCCGCGAAGTCGTCGACGTAATCGAAGCTGTTGTTCTGCAACGCCTCATCCAGGTGCTGCACGGCGATCTCGGTGACCCGGCCCTCCAGTTCGCGGATGCGCCGCGGCGTGAAGCCCTTGGACACCAGGGTGCGCAGACGCAGATGGGCCGGGTCGTCGAGGGCCAGGAAGGACATCACCCGGTGGGCTTCGTCGTTGCGTGAGATCGGATCCAGTGCGACCCCGTGCTTGTTGGACAGCGCAACGCTGTTGCGGAATCCGGCGACGACGTCCTTGTGCCGGGACAACGCCCAGAACTTGAGTTCGTCGTTGCGGTACAGCGGGGCCTCGTCACGCAGGCGGCGGTAGTACGGATACGGATCTTCGTGGAAGTCGTAGTCGTACGGGTCGAGGATCAGCTCGACAGCGTTCACACTCATTTGTCTTCTCCCAAACTCAGGCTCATTTGTCCTCTCCGAGGACGAGTCCGACCACATAGGTCAATCGGTCGGCGATCTGGTGGTAGGTGAAAGCGCCGCTGCCGGCATTGACCAGCGCGCCGAAGAACGTCATCTCCAGGGCGGAGACGATCCGGGAATCGGCGTCCGGCCCGACGGCCGAACGGATGCGTTTGTGGATCTCGGCGCCGATGCGGTCACGCACCTTGCGCACCGCGGGGTCGGTGCCGCCGCCCAGCAGGGCTGTGGTGCAGGCCGCCGCCACCTCGGGTTCGTCGGCGACAACCAGGGTCAGCGCCCGCAACGCCTTGTCGACCCGGGTGGTCATGGAGTCGTTCACGTCGGTGAAGTACGGACACTGGCTGACCAGGTCGAGGTACATCTCGGCGATCAGGTGATTCTTCGACGAGAAGTATGTGTAGGCCGTGGCCGGTGCGACCCCGGCGCGTGCGGCGACCGCGCGCACCGTCAGATCGGCATAGGACGACTCGCGCAACATCTCGGTGCCGGCGGTCAGGACCTTACGGAAGGTCTCTTCCTGCCGGCGGTTGCGCGGGGCCTCCTTGCCTGGCTCTGGAGCTGCTTCTGTGACTGCGGACACCGCATCGCTGGACACATGTCCAAGTTATCCGACGATGTTGAGATTGGGCAAGTGCGGATCGAGATTCGGCGGGATGAGCAGCGGATTTTGGCGTCAGATCAGCACTGGTGGGGTACGCCCTTGCGGCTCGACATTGTCTGCGGCTATCGTTCGAGACGAGACAGCCGGACAGTTGTCCAGAATTCGTGAAGTGGAGTTCACCGATGCCGGTACTGGCCGATCGCCAGAGTCAACTGCTTATCGACGGCAAGCTCGTGGCCGGGGGTGGCGGAGCATTCGAGACCGTCAACCCCGCGACCGAGGAAGTGCTCGGTGTCGCTGCCGACGCGAACGCCGAGGACATGGGCAATGCCATCGAGGCGGCCCGCCGCGCCTTCGACGACACCGATTGGTCGACGAACACCGCGCTGCGGGTGCGTTGCCTGCGTCAGCTGCGCGATGCGTTGCGTGAAAACGTCGAGGAACTACGGGAACTGACGATCGCCGAGGTGGGCGCCCCGCGCATGCTCACCGCAGGCGCCCAGCTGGAAGGCCCGATCGACGACCTGGCCTTCTCGGCCGACACCGCCGAGAACTACGAGTGGCGCACCGACCTGGGACATGCCACCCCGCAAGGGATTCCGACCAATCGCGTGGTCGCGCGCGAAGCCGTCGGCGTCGTCGGCGCCATCACCCCGTGGAACTTCCCGCACCAGATCAACCTGGCCAAGGTCGGGCCCGCCCTGGCCGCGGGTAACACCCTGATCCTCAAGCCGGCCCCGGACACCCCGTGGGCGGCCGCGGCCATCGGCCAGATCATCGCCGAGCACACCGAATTCCCGGCCGGCGTGATCAACATCGTCACCTCCAGCGACCACTCGGTGGGCGCGCTGCTGTCCAAAGATCCTCGAGTGGACATGGTTTCGTTCACCGGGTCGACCAACACCGGACGCGCCGTGATGACCGACGCGGCGCTGACGCTGAAGAAGGTGTTCCTGGAGCTCGGCGGCAAGTCGGCGTTCCTGGTGCTCGATGACGCCGACCTGGCCGGGGCCTGCTCGATGGCGGCCTTCACGGTTGCCATGCACGCCGGCCAGGGCTGCGCGATCACCACGCGCCTGGTGGTGCCCAGGGCCCGCTACGACGAGGCCGTCGAGGCCGCGGCCGCGACTCTCGGCTCGATCAAGCCGGGGGATCCCAACAGCAAGCGCACCGTGTGCGGGCCGTTGATCTCGGCGCGCCAGCGTGACCGGGTGCAGTCCTACCTGGACCTGGCGCTGCAGGAGGGCGGCCGATTTGCCTGCGGCGGTGGACGTCCCGCCGATCTCGACACCGGGTTCTTCATCGAGCCGACGGTGATCGCCGGTCTCGACAACAACGCCCGGGTGTCCCGTGAGGAAATCTTCGGCCCGGTGCTGACCGTGATCGCCCACGACGGCGACGACGACGCGGTGCGGATCGCCAACGACTCGCCCTACGGCCTGTCCGGCACGGTGTTCTCCGGCGACGACGCCCGTGCGCAGGCCGTGGCCGCGCGCATGCGGGTTGGCACCGTCAACGTCAACGGCGGCATCTGGTACTCGGCCGACGCCCCGTTCGGCGGCTACAAGCAGTCCGGAGTCGGCCGCGAGATGGGCGTGGCCGGCTTCGAGGAATACACCGAAATCAAATGCATCGCCACTCTGGCCAACTAAGGAGATTTTGATGGGACAGTTCGACAACAAGGTGGCCATCGTCACCGGGGCAGGTGGCGGCATCGGCCAGGCCTACGCCGAGGCGCTGGCACGTGAAGGCGCAGCGGTCGTGGTGGCCGACATCAACACCGAAGGCGCGCAGAAGGTTGCCGACGGCATCAAAGGCGAGGGCGGCAACGCGCTGGCCGTGCGGGTCGACGTCTCCGACATCGACTCGGCCAAGGACATGGCCGCGCAGACGCTTTCGGAGTTCGGCGGCATCGACTACCTGGTGAACAACGCCGCGATCTTCGGCGGGATGAAGCTGGACTTCCTGCTCACCGTCGACTGGGACTACTACAAGAAGTTCATGAGCGTGAACCTCGACGGCGCGCTGGTGTGCACCCGCGCGGTGTACCGCAAGATGGCCAAGCGCGGCGGCGGCGCAATCGTCAACCAGTCCTCGACCGCGGCCTGGCTGTACGCCAACTACTACGGCCTGGCCAAGGTCGGCATCAACGGCCTGACCCAGCAGCTCTCCCGTGAGCTCGGCGGGCAGAACATCCGCATCAACGCCATCGCGCCCGGCCCGATCGACACCGAAGCCAACCGCACCACCACGCCGGCGGAGATGGTGGCCGACATCGTCAAGGGAATCCCGTTGTCCCGCATGGGCCAGCCCGAGGACCTGGTCGGCATGTGCCTGTTCCTGCTGAGCGATCAGGCCAAGTGGATCACCGGCCAGATCTTCAATGTCGACGGCGGACAGATCATCCGATGAGCGCTTGCGCGAAGAGCAACGGGCACGGCTCATGAGCGATCCGAAGTACGGATACATCGGCCTGGGCAACATGGGTGCCCCGATGGCCAAGCGGCTGGCCGAATGGCCGGGCGGGTTCACGGTGTTCGATGTGCGCGCCGAATCCATGGAGCCGTTCGGGGAGCTCGGCGCCACGTTGGCGGATGACGTCACCGGTGTTGCTGATGCGGACATCATCAGCATCACGGTGCTCAATGACGAGCAGGTGAGGTCGGTGATCGCGGACCTGGCGCCGAAGGTCAAGCCCGACACCGTGATCGTGATCCACTCGACGATCAGCGACACCACCGCGGCCGAGCTCGCCGAGCAGTACAAGCCGCAGGGGATCCACATCGTCGATGCCCCGGTCAGTGGTGGCGGCGCGGCCGCCGAGAAGGGTGAGCTGGCCATCATGGTCGGCGCCGAGCGGCCCGTGTACGAGCGGATCAAGCCGGCGCTCAAGCAGTTCGGCTCGATGGTGATCCACGCCGGGGAGCCCGGTGCCGGCACCCGGATGAAGCTGGCCCGCAACATGCTGACCTTCACCTCGTACGCCGCGGCGTGCGAGGCGATGAAGCTGGCCGAGGCGGCCGGCCTGGACCTGGGTGCCCTGGGCCGGGTGGTGCGTCATACCGATGCGCTGACCAGCGGGCCGGGTGCGATCATCGTGCGCGAGAACATGGCCGAGCTGACCCCGGATCACTGGCTCTACGACGCGTTCACCCACACCCGCGGGTTGGGGGAGAAGGATCTGAGCCTGGCCATCGGCCTGGGCGATGTTGTGGGAGTTGACCTTCCGTTGGCCCAGGTGGCCTTGCAGCGGCTCGCTGAGGGCCTCGGCGTACCGCACGAGAACGACTAGGAGAGCTTTCGATGGACGAGTTGCGCGCCAAGGGCCTGGCCAAGATGAACGAGGTCTATGGCTGGGAGATGCCGAACATCGAGGGGGATCCGTACTTCGATCTCACTGTCGATCACCTGTTCGGCACCATCTGGTCCAAGCCCGGGTTGTCGATGCGGGAGAAGCGGCTGATGACGTTGTCGGCGGTCACTGCCGTCGGATCGCAGGACCTCGCTGAAATCCAGGTCAATGCCGCGCTGCTCAACGGTGAGTTCACCGAAGAGGAACTCAAGGACATCGCCATCTTCCTCACCCAGTACCTCGGCTTCCCGCTGGGGTCCGGCCTGAACGGCACCGTGTCCAAGGTTGTGGCCAAGCGCCGCAAGGCCGCCGAGAAGGGGCTGGCCGAAGATCGTAAGGCGAACGTCAACGCAGCGGTCAAGATGAACACCGGGAGCGAGCTCGATGACAAGTAGGTACGCCTCGCTGAGCCACGAGCAGCTGGTCACACTCGTGCCCGAGCTGCTGCTCATGGGGCAGATGATCGACCGCTCCGGGATGGCCTGGTGCATCAGCAATTTCGGCCGTCCGGAGATGCTGCAGATCGCGATAGAGGAGTGGGCGGCGTCGAGCCCGATCTACACCAGGCGGATGCAGAAGGCGCTCAAGTACGAAGGCGTCGACATCATCACGATCTTCAAGGGGCTGCAGCTCGACATCGGTGCTCCGCCGCAATTCATGGACTTCCGCTACACCGTCCACGATCGCTGGCACGGCGAATTCCACCTCGATCACTGCGGGGCATTGCTCGACGTCGAGCCGATGGGCGAGGACTACGTGCGCGGCATGTGCCACGACATCGAGGACCCGACCTTCGATGCGACTGCCCTGGCCACCAACCGGAAGTGCCAGGTGCGTCCCATTCACCGGCCGCCCCGGACACCCGCCGACCGGCAGCCGCACTGCGCGTGGACCGTGATCATCGACGAGTCCTACCCCGAGGTCGATGACATCCCCGCACTCGAGGTGATCGGCCGGACCCGCGCTGCCCAAACGGTTCTGGACCCGATCGACCCCTCCGACGAGGGTGCCTCCGACTACTCGGGGCCGCTGCTGTCGGACTTCGACTTCGCGGCGTTCTCCCATTCCGCGCTGGTCCGGATCGCCGACGAGGTGTGCCTGCAGATGCATCTGCTGAACCTGTCGTTCATTCTCGCGGTGGGGGCACGGGCCGGCGCGAATACCGAACTGGCCACCGATATCTGCACGAAGCAGCTGATCGGTGTGGCCGGCATCGGGGCTGAGCGCATCCACCGCGCCCTCGGACTGCCGGGTGGCGTCGAGGGGGCCGTGCGCGTGCTGGAACTGCACCCTCTGTTCAACCCCGCGGCCTACGTCGACGCCGAGTTCGGCCCCGACACAGTGTCGGTGCGGCGTTCCCCGGCCCACGAGGACGGTTCCTGGGTGGCGCTGACCGGCCCGGCCGAGACCCGGCCGTTGCGGGCCATCGTCGCGGCCGTCGATCCACACCTGTCCGTCGAGGTCATCGGTGCGGATACCGAGTGGACCGCCCGGGTGATCGAAACGGAGACCGCGGCAAAGGAACTCGATGAGGTTGCGGTGACGAAGTTCAGCGGCGGTGCGTCGTTCGTGTTCGAGCCGCGAAAGTCGTTGCCGCTGACTGTGGTGTGAGCGGGTCGCCGCTCCGGGTGAACGGGTCTCTAGTCGGCAGGAACAGTCAGCATCAGATACCCGTCGCCCCAAGGCTGCACAATCACGTCGGCTGGGAAAGTGGCGCGGTGATCCTCGCTACGCAGGTAATCGCCGCTGACCCCAGCGGCTTTGATCGGTTTCCCGTTGTTCTCGAAGACCAGCAGGCTTGCTTGCGAGTCGTAGGAGCTGCTCTTGATGACCGGTGAACCGACGGTCTCTTCGATCGACTCGCGGCTGGTGTATTCGTGGAACAGATGCACCTCGTCCCAATCCCAGCTGGTGAACTCGTTGAGTCGGCCTGTCTTCTTCTCGTGCAGAAGGATTTCCAGGCCGTCGTTCAGCTTCTGGTCGTTGTAATCGATATCCATCGACGGCCTCAGCACCTGCCGGACCAGGTCGCAGCCGGTCAGGGAGGGACAGAGAAGCGCAACGATGAGCGAGATCGTTGTGGTCCTGACGATATTCACTCGGGGCGTGCCCACTAGTGCTCCGCTCTTTCGAGACCGTCGAGTATCGCCAGAGCGACCCGCTGGCTGTCTGGGAGTCCGAGCGCGCTTGAGCTGATCAGCGCAGTACCGGTGAGCCGATACGCGCTGTGGCCCCCGTCGGCCTGTTCACTGTTGAGTAGCAGGGTGTTTGGGTCGGGGCTCTCCGCCGTGCGGCGGTAGTATCCGGTACCCGTGCTGATGCAGCCGGGTACCGCCGCTGCGAGCCGGTCGAACGTTGCCTGTGCGGTCGCCGCGTCCGGGTAGACGGCAATTGCCTGCCGGACATCGGCCATGATGGGAAGCACCGGAGCGTCCAGATCGGCACCGTAGCCTGCGGCATCGAACTGCTTCCAGTCGGATCCGAAAACGGTGGGCGGGTCGAACACCGCGCGACATGGTTCGGGGATGTCCGGGATCGCGGCGGGTGCGGTGGCGTTCAACTCCGGTATGTCGTGAAATCCAGCAACCCCGGATATGGTTCGCACCTCTTCGACGGGAAGGACCACGCCTGCAAGTGCATTCGTGCTCTGCACCGTCGCTGACGGCATGGGTGCGTCAGTTCCGCATGCTGTCATCGCGACGGTGAAACAGCAGAAAGCTGCTGTACAGAAACGAATCACAGCCGCCTCGTCCTCGGCATGTCGACATTGTTGGTCGTGGGCGTCGTCGGAACCCCGGCAGCACCAGAAAGGCGCGGCTGATTACTCGGCCCTCCACCCTGCGCAACGGGGGGTGGAACTCCCGCTCCTTCGATACCGAGCTCGACACCCTCCTGCGCCAAGTCGGCCTGTTCTTTGGCCAATGCCCTCCGCTCCTCATTCCAGGCAATCTTCACACCCTCAGGCGCGCTCTCCGGTGGCCTGGTCGCCGTGAGTTTCGCGACCTTCTGATTCCACTCGTTGAGCTTCACGAACCATTCCGCGACCTTCTCGTCGTGGGTGCGGTTGTCGTCTGCAGTGACCGGCGGCGGATTCTCCTTCCAGCCCGCAGCCTTCTTGCTTTCGCCCATGATCGCGTCGTATTGGCCTCGGATGTCGTCGACTCTGCGTCCGATGGCGCTCATTTGCTCAGTGGACCGGTGGACGGTGTCGCCGACCTGGCTGAGACCCTTACGGGCCAAGATCATTCGCATCGTCTCGCCGGACTGTCCGCCGGGGATCGAGGCATCGGCAGCCTCGACCCATTTTTGCAGTTCGTCGAGGTTACGTCGGCCCGCGGAGACTACTGCCGCGGAGTTGGTGACTTCGGCGGCCATGCGCTGATCGAGATCTGCGAGCTTGCCGTAGACGGCGGCATGTTCAGCGTTCTTGGTGGCATAGGCCTGCGACGCCGTGCCTTGCCATCGGTCGTCGGGTGCTGCGGACTCGATGGTGGATTGCATCTCGCGGAGCCGTGCGCTGCCGTCGAATGAGTCACCCGTCGTCGGGGCACCCTCGCCGAACGTGGTGCGCGCCTGCGACCACGTCGTGTAGAAGGCGTCGAGTGCCCCCACCGCTCACCCCCGCTGGATCGAGGTCTCAAGTCTAGATCCGGGCAAACCCCACCTCGGGCGCCAATTTTCCCAGGCCGGGGCTGACCCCCGGCCCCCGTTCCGCGATCTACAGTCGCGGGGTGGGCATCGCAACCGTCCGCGTGTGTGCCCTGGTGGTGGGTCTGTTCACCGGGTGCACGGCGGCGTGTGCCGGTGGTGCGCCGGATTCGGTGCGGGCGCCGCAAACCATCTCCGCCCCGCCACAGAATCCGCAGCCTGGTGCGAAGCCGGAGCAACCCGCGCGGGTGGAGCCGCTGGACGCGACTGGGCTGGGTGCCAGCTGGCGGCCGGGGTGTCCGGTGCCTCCGGCCGAACTTCGCCGAATCACTTTGTCGTATATCGGTTTCGACGGCCGTTCGCACCGGGGTGAGTTGGTGGTCCACCGCGACTCGGTCAGCGATGTGATCGCGATCTTCGGGAACTTGTATTCGGCGCGGTTCCCGATCGAGAAGATGCGCACGGTGGACCACTATCCGGACGCCGCCGACGAGCTGTCCATGCAGGACAACAACACCTCGGCGTTCAACTGCCGGCCGCTGCCGAGTGGATCGTGGTCATTGCACGCCTTCGGTCGTGCGATCGACATCAACCCCTTGATCAATCCCTACATCTCGGCTTCTGGCGACCTGCAGCCGGTCACTGCGGGGGCATACCTGGACCGCACCCGCACCGATCAGGGGATGATCCGCGACGGCGACGCAGTGGTGCGGGCTTTCGCCGAGCGGGGCTGGCATTGGGGAGGGCATTGGCACAACCCGGTCGACTACCAGCATTTCGAACGACGCTGAGCTGACCAGACCGGTCTAGATCCCTGCCGAGGGCCTCTCGGACGCCAGATGTCCGCCAACGACGGCTGAACCCATCCACCGTGTCATGTAGCTGCGCAGGGCCGCTCCGGTGCGCGGAGGACGGCCCGGGTCGACGACGAACGACTGGATGATCCGAAGCACGTGCTCGGCGAGTTCGTCCAGCTCGGCGTCGGTGTAACCGACCTCAGCCCAGTCGACGTCCAGCCTGCGCAACATCTCCCGGGCAAAGTCGACGGCCACATCCGAGGTCACCGATTCGGTGTGCGCGTTGGGGCGACCCGGAGCGACGAGCAAACCGATGTGTTTGTCCTCGGGCAGCCACTCCAAGGAGGTGGCAATGCACTCGGTGATGGCCTCCACCGGATCTGTCACCCCTTTGACATGGGCGGCGAGCCGGTCCAGGAAGTCGCTGGCCGCATGCACTGCGGACGCCACCAGCAGGGCGTCGGTGCTCGGGAAATAGCGGTACACCGTCTGGCGGGTGACTCCGAGGGTGCGTGCCACGTCGGCGATCGAGAAGTCCGCACCCCGCTCGTCGATGGCGTTGCCCGCGGCGACGAGGATGCGGGCAATCGCCTCCTCGTCGCTGGCCGGCGCTGAACCGGACCACCCGTGCGTACGCATGGGCGAATCCTAGAACAACGGGCCGGTCACACCACCGGTCAACCGTGGTAGGACACCTGCAGGTCCTTGATGCCATTGATCCAACCCGACCGGAGGCGTTGCGGCTCACCCAGTTTGGTGATGTCGGGAATCTGATCGGCGATCTCGTTGAACATCAGCTTGATCTCCATCCGCGCCAGGTTGGCGCCGATGCAGAAATGCGCGCCGTTGCCGCCGAAGGCCAGGTGCGGGTTGGGACTGCGCAGGATGTCGAAGGTGAAGGGCGACTCGAAGACTTCTTCGTCGTAGTTCGCCGAGCTGTAGAACAGGCCGGCGCGTTGCCCGGCCTTCACGGTCACATCGCCGATCTGGGTGTCGACGAGTGCGGTGCGCTGGAAACAGTGCACCGGGGTGGCCCAGCGGATGATCTCGTCGACCGCGGTCTCCGGGCGTTCACGCTTGAAAAGCTCCCACTGGTCCGGGTTTTCGAGGAACGCGTTCATCCCGTGGGTCATGGCGTTGCGGGTGGTCTCGTTGCCGGCCACGGCCAGCAGGATCACGAAGAACGCGAATTCCACCTCGCCGAGTGAGTCTCCGTCGACGTCGGCCTGCACGAGCCGGGTCACGATGTCGTCGGCCGGGCATTGCCGCCGCTGCTCGGCCATGGTGTAGGCGTAGCCCATCAGCTCGGCGTTGGCCATGGTCGGATCGCTGTCGAAATCCGGATCGTCGGTGTTCATGATGGCGTTGGTCCAGTGGAACAGCTTTTCCCGGTCTTCCTCGGGCACGCCGATCAGGTCCGCGATGGCCTGCAGCGGCAGGCTCATCGCTATGTCGTCGACAAAGTTGCCGCTGTCCTTCTTGGCGGCCTCGGCCACGATGTTGCGGGCCGCCACGGCCAGCTTCTCCTCCAACGCTGCCACCGAACGCGGGGTGAACAGTCGCGACACCAGCTTCCGTAGCCGGGTGTGCTCGGGGGCGTCGTGGTTGATCAGCAGCGCCTTGGTGAGGTCGAGCTGTTCTGAGGTCACGCCATCGGGCAATCGCATGACGGCACCCTTGGCGTTCGTCGACCAGACCGTGCCGCCGTCGCGGGAGATGGTCTTGATGTCCTCGTGCCGGGTGATCACCCAGTATCCGCCGTCATCGAAGATCGACTCGTCCTGCTCGTTCCACCACACCGGCGCGGTCTTGCGCAGCTGGGCGAACTCGTCGACGGGAATCCCGCGCAGCAGGACGTCGGGATCGGTGAAGTCGTAACCGGCGCCGAACGGGCAAGCATTCATGGTGGTCAAGCCGGATCATCTCCTCGTGTGACGGCGAGCACATTCCTGGTGTCGACCATACACTGTGGCGTCAAGTGTATGCCCGTGTGTTTCCCGCTACGCTACGTCCGTGCGCGTCCTCGTTATCGGATCCGGTGCCCGTGAACACGCCCTGCTGCTGGCCCTGCGCCGCGACCCGCAGGTGGAGGAGTTGGCGGTGGCACCCGGCAACGCCGGTACCCAATCCATCGCCGATCAGTACGACGTCGACATCACCTCCGGCGAGGCCGTGGTGAAGTTGGCCCAGCGCATCAACAGCGACCTGGTGGTGATCGGCCCCGAGGTTCCGCTGGTGCTCGGCGTGGCCGACGCGGTGCGGGCCGCCGGCATCGCCTGCTTCGGCGCGAGCAAGGACGCCGCGCGTATCGAGGGTTCGAAGGCCTTCGCCAAGGACGTGATGGCCGCGGCCGGGGTCCGGACCGCCGGCAGCGAGATCGTCGACAACCCGGCACACCTCGACGCCGCACTGGACCGCTTCGGCCCGCCCGCCGGCCAGGCCGCCTGGGTGGTCAAGGACGACGGACTGGCCGCCGGTAAGGGTGTGGTGGTCAGCGCCGATCGCGACGCCGCCCGGGCGCATGCCGCCGGCCTGCTCGATTCCGGGCATCCGGTGCTGCTGGAATCGTTTTTGGACGGTCCCGAGGTGTCACTGTTCTGCGTGGTCGACGGCGCCACGGTGGTGCCGCTGCTGCCCGCACAGGACTTCAAGCGCGTCGGCGACGGCGACACCGGACCGAACACCGGCGGCATGGGCGCCTACGCCCCGTTGCCCTGGCTGCCGGACTCGGTGGAAACTCAGATTGTCGAGGAGGTCGTCAAACCGGTTGCGGCAGAATTGGTTGCGCGCGGCAGCTCGTTCTCGGGCCTGCTCTACGCCGGCCTGGCCATCACCTCCAACGGCCCGGCGGTCGTGGAGTTCAACTGCCGCTTCGGCGATCCGGAGACGCAATCGGTTCTGGCCCTGCTTGATTCACCGCTCGGGCAGCTGCTGAACGCCGCGGCCACCGGCGAGCTCGCCTCATTCGGCGACCTGCAGTGGCACGACGGCTACGCGGTGACCGTTGTGGTGGCCGCGGAGAACTACCCCGGCCGGCCCCGCGTCGGCGACGTCATCCACGGATCCGAAGCCGACGGTGTGCTGCATGCCGGCACGGCACGGCGCGAGGACGGCGAGGTGGTGTCCTCAGGCGGCCGGGTGCTCTCGGTGGTCGGCACCGGCGCGGACCTGCTCGCCGCCCGCGATGCGGCCTACGCGCTGGCCAAGTCGATCCGCTTGCCGGGCAGCCACTTCCGCACCGACATCGGTCTGGCCGCCGCCGAGGGGCGCATCAGCGTCTAGGCGACCAGCAGTGGGGCCATCCAGGCGATCTCGGCGGGCAACTGCGAACTCCAGAAGCTGCCGTCATGGCCGCCGGGGGAGAAGCCGCCGGCCGGCGGATTGGGCAGCTCGGCGATGAACTGCTTGGTGGCCGAATAGAACGGATCACTGTTGCCGCAATCGATCCGGATCGGGATCGAGCCCAACGCGGGCTGGCCCCAGACACTGTTGGCGGCGTAATCCGCCGCGCTGTCGAAGGCCCCCGGCGCAGCCGCCCCCGAGGATGTCCACAGCGCCGGGCTGACGGCACAGATCGCCGCGGTGCGCGCCGCACCGAGGCGTGAACCCAGCAGCAGCGCGCCGTAGCCGCCCATCGACCAGCCCAGGAACCCAACCCGTGAGGTGTCCAGGCCCTGTTCGCCCAGCATCGGGATCAGCTCGTCGAGCACCATCGCGCCCGAATCCTCACCGGATGCACGCTTGTGCCAGTAGCTTCCACCACCGTCGACCGCGACCACCGCGAACGGCGGCAGCCCGGCGGCCACCGCCTCGGCCAGGCCCTGCTCCACTCCGCCGGCCATCACACCGGCGGCGTCCTGCCCTTTGCCGTGCAGGGCGATCACCGGACGAAGTTTGCCGGTCTGGCCCGGCGGGCGCGCGATGGCCCAGTTGGTGTTCGTGCCGCCGCGCGCGGCCGAGGGGAAGGAACCGCTGCTGAACGTCGGGGCAACCACCGGGCTGGCCGGTACGACAGGGGCGGAGGCGAGGGCTACAGCACCGGCGGCGCCGGCAGCCGCACCGACGCCGAGGCGCAGGACTGCGCGACGGGTCAAGTTGGGCATGCGGGCCATCTTGCCATCGCCCGCCAATGGCATCGGTCAGTGGCATTCTCGTCGCATTGCCGATGCGTTGGCAAAACCTGAGTAAAGCCTGATGATTGGCCGAAAGCCCGATGTGGAGGGGGCCCGGCTGGCAGCATGTGGAAGGTGACGGCAGCGGTCACTCCTAAAGGGGAGCGTCGGCGGTACGCCCTCGTCAGGGCGGCCGCTGAATTGCTCTGTGAAGGCGGTTTCGACGCCGTCCGGCACCGTGCTGTGGCGCGTCGTGCCGGCCTTCCGCTGGCGTCCACGACGTACTACTTCTCCTCACTGGATGACCTCATCGCGAAGGCCGTCGAGTACATCGGAACCCAGGAAGCCGAACAACTCAGCGCCGGCGTGGCCGCGCTCTCGCGGCGGCGTCGGGGCGCCGAATCGACCGCCGACGTCCTCGTCGATTTGTTGCTCGGGGAATCCCGGGAACGCCGCGGAACCGAGGAACTGATCTCTCGCTACGAGCGCTACATCGCCTGCGCCCGGCAGCCCGGGTTGCGCGATATCCAGCGCCGCATCCTCCAGCAGCGCACCGACGCCGTGGTCGAGGTGGTGGAACGCTCGGGCCGCTCGGTGCGCGCAGAACTGGTCACCGCACTGGTGTGCGCCGTGGACGGAGCAGTTGTGGCATCGTTGGTCGACGAAGGGGAGGGGCCCAGAGCCAGCGCCCGCGCCACGTTGATCGACGTCATCGACGTGCTGGCGCCCGTCGACGAGCGGGCGGGTACGCGTCTGACCGGCTGAAGGAGGGGGAATGTCGCAACCCGCAACCGCGGAGGAGCCACAGCTCAAGCGGGTGATGGGACCCGGACTGTTACTGCTGTTCGTCGTCGGCGACATCCTCGGCACGGGCGTCTATGCGCTCACCGGTCAGGTCGCCAAAGAAGTCGGCGGTGCCGCATGGCTTCCGTTCCTGGCGGCGTTCGTGATCGCCACCATCACCGCGTTCAGCTACCTCGAGCTGGTCACCAAGTATCCGCAGGCGGCCGGCGCTGCGCTGTACGCGCACAAGGCATTTGGCATCCAGTTCGTCACCTTCCTGGTGGCGTTCATCGTGATGTGTTCCGGAATTACCTCGGCCTCAACGGCTTCGCGGTTCTTCGCGATCAGCTTCTTCGACGCGATCGAGATCAACTTCGACCACATCTTCAGCTGGCAACGGCTGGGAACCGTGGCGCTGGCGCTATTGTTCATGCTGCTCATCGCGACCGTGAACCTCCGCGGCGTCAGTGAAAGCGTCAAGCTCAACGTCGTCCTCACGTTCATCGAGATCACCGGTCTGGTGATCGTGGTCGTGGTGGGGTTGTGGGCCATCGTCAGCGGTGTCGACGTCGACTTCTCCCGGGTCGTCGCATTCGACACCTCCGAGGAGAAGAACGCGTTCATCGCGGTCACCGCGGCGACGTCGCTGGCCTTCTTCGCGATGGTCGGATTCGAAGATTCGGTCAATATGGCCGAGGAGACCAAGGATCCGGTCCGGATCTTCCCCAAGGTGTTGTTGACGGGCCTGGGTATCGCCGGCTGCGTCTACATCGTCGTCGCCGTGATCGCCGTGGCATTGGTACCGGTCGGCGAACTCGCCGAAGCCGATTCCTCCCCGCTGGTGAAGGTCATGCAGGCCGCAGCGCCAGGGCTGCCGTTCGCGAACATCCTCCCGGTCATCTCCATGTTCGCCGTATCGAACACCGCGCTGATCAACATGCTGATGGCCAGCCGCCTGATCTACGGGATGGCCCGCCAGCACGTGCTGCCGCCGGTGCTCGGGTCGGTGCATCCGAAGCGGCACACCCCCTGGGTGGCAATCATCTTCACCACGCTCATCGCCTTCGGGCTGATCTTCTACGTGTCGGCGTTCGCGAGCGGGGACACGGTTGCGATCCTCGGAGGCACCACGTCACTGCTGTTGCTCGCGGTGTTCGCCATGGTCAACGTCGCGGTCCTGGTGCTGCGCCGCGATGTCCGAAAAGAGGGCGGGCACTTCAAGACTCCGACGGCACTGCCGGTCATCGGCTTCATCGCCTCGCTGTATCTGGTGCTGCCGACATCGGGCCGCCCACCCGAGCAGTACATCCTCGCCCTGGCGCTCGTCGCCACCGGCGTCGTACTGTTCGGCATCACCATGCTGATCAACCGGCAGCTCGGTATTCGCGGGGCGGGCATCACCGACCCCACCCACCTCAGTGACGCGCCCTAGAGCTCTTTACGCAGCTTTTCGATCCGGTTCTGCAGCAACGGGATCCGGTGTGCATTGCCGTCCAGCCCGATGTAGCGGTCACCGAACACGGCCAGCAACGCGTCATCGAGGCGGCGCACCGCACCCGGCGGGTACCGGTAATCCATCAGCCGGTTGATCTCATCGGTGTCCACCGAATCCAGCACGCCCGTCAGCGCATCCAGTGAGGTGATGCCGAGTTCGAGCAGCAAACCCGAGATCCAGCCGTAGTGGTCCGTGCGTGACCAGCCGGCGTCGGGGAAGCGGTTGCCCAGATAGGTGGCCAGCACCGGGGTGGGGATGCGCGCGTCCCTGGCGAACCCCGGGGGTTCTACCTCCCCTTCGTCGGTCATGGTCTGCCGCAACCGTTCCCGGATCTCGGTGAACTCACGGTCGGCCAATTCCAGCAGGCCGGCGGCCAAGGTGAAGCGGCGGTCCAGCTCGCTCACATGCTCAGCCGGTATCGAGCCCTTGTACCGCACGTCGTGCTCGAACTCGGCCCATGCGTGCTGCAAGACGGTGCGCACCTGGATGGACGCCGGATACTGCTCGCCCTCGACCCCGAACAACAGATGCCGGCTCGCGTACCCCCACCGGCCCTGACGGGCGGTCTGCAGACCCATGTCCTGGTCGTCGAGCAGCCGCATCTCCTCGGCCAGCAGGTTGGCCACCGCGTCGACGTCCTCACGCAGATAGGTGATGACCCGCAAGCCCACCTGATCGGTGATCTCCACCAGCGGGTCGCTGTACATCGGCGTGCCGTCGACAGCCCGGCGATTGGCCTTCATGGCGAACGAATCGACGCTCTTGGTGCGGGCCGTGATGCTCAGGTAGTTGATGCCGGCCTCATCGAGCAGTCCGGTGACCAGCTTGAGGTACTGCTCGGTGGCGGCCACCAGGTCGGGGCGCCGGGCCGCGTACTCGGCGACCGCCTTGGAAGGTGCGGCCTGGCGCACCGGTGCGGGACGCGGCCGGGGAAGCCGGTCCGCGGGCAGCGACGGGGTCACGATGTAGCCCGAGGCGAAGTCGCCGTAGATCGTCACGTCCTCGGGCCGGTGGTACCAGTACAACGCGATGTAGGCGCACAGCAGCGCGTCGACGGGATCCTCGTCGCGGTCCAGCTGCCCGGGCCGGGTGGCGGCCTCGATCCGCCGACGCAGCTCCACCCAGTTGACATTGCGGTTCGCCCGCAGCCGAGGCGTAGCGGTGTCGAGTTCCTCGATGAACGTCATCAGCTTCAGCAGTTCGCGCTGCCGGTCGCCGAAGGTACCGCGCTTGTACTTGAGCGTCTTGTCCAAGCCGAACAGCACGATGCTCGCCGGGTGCGGGTAGACCTCGATCGCCCGCCGGTTCGACGCCGATGACGGATCCATGTCCAGGCCCAGCGCCGACGCGATCCGCGCGCCACGCGGATGCTTGAACTCCGGACGCTCGGTGAAGGCCGGCCGCGCCCCGGCGTCGAACCGCTGGAAGTCGCGGTTGAGATCCCGCTCGCACGGCCGGTGGCCCGTCGAGTTCTCCACGATGAGGGGCGCGTCGATGGCGACCAGGCAGTCGCCGCTGACGTACGGCTCTATGGTCGCCGCGATTTCGTCGTCGTCCTGCGCCACCCCGACGTGGAGCACCCGCCCACCGGAGTCGATCGCGGCCACACCCGTCTGGTTCTTCTCGCCCCACGCGAGGTCGAGTCCGACGAAGTACATCCGTCCACTGTCTCATTGGTACCCCGGCGCGGGCCGTAAGCTGTGTGTTCGTGACGATCCCGAATGTTCTGGCCAACCGCTACGCCAGCGACGAAATGGTCGCGATCTGGTCGCCGGAGGCCAAGATCGTCGCCGAACGCCGACTCTGGCTCGCCGTGCTGCGGGCACAGGCTGAGCTGGGCGTGCCCGTGCCAGACGGCGTCGTCGACGACTACGAGCGCGTCCTGGAGAACGTGGACCTGCCGTCGATCGCCGCGCGCGAACGCGTCACCCGCCACGACGTCAAGGCGCGCATCGAAGAATTCAACGCGCTGGCCGGCCACGAGCACATCCACAAGGGCATGACCAGCCGCGACCTCACCGAGAACGTCGAGCAGCTGCAGATCCGCCGCTCCCTCGAGCTGGTGTTCGCCCACGGGGTCGCGGTGGTGGCCCGGCTGGCCGAGCGTTCCGTCGTCTACCGCGACGTGGTGATGGCCGGCCGGTCGCACAACGTTGCCGCCCAGGCCACCACGCTGGGCAAGCGGTTCGCCTCGGCAGCCGAAGAAAGCCTGGTGGCCCTGACCCGGCTGCGTGAGCTGATCGACCGCTACCCGCTGCGCGGCATCAAGGGCCCCATGGGCACGGCCCAGGACATGCTCGACCTGTTCGACGGAGACACCGCCAAGCTCGCCGAGCTGGAGCGTCGGGTCGCCCAATTCCTGGGATTCACAGAAGTTTTCACCAGTGTCGGGCAGGTCTACCCGCGCTCGCTGGACCACGACGTGCTCTCCGCACTGGTGCAGGTGGGCGCCGGGCCGTCCTCGCTGGCACACACCATCCGGCTGATGGCCGGCCACGAACTGGTCACCGAGGGCTTCGCGCCCGGTCAGGTCGGCTCCTCGGCCATGCCGCACAAGATGAACACCCGTTCCTGCGAGCGGGTCAACGGCCTGCAGGTGGTGCTGCGCGGCTATGCCTCGATGGCCGCCGAACTGGCCGGGGCGCAGTGGAACGAGGGCGACGTGTTCTGTTCGGTGGTGCGCCGCGTCGCCCTGCCCGACGGGTTCTTCGCCCTCGACGGGCAGACCGAGACCATCCTGACCGTGCTCGACGAGTTCGGCGCTTACCCGGCCGTCATCCAGCGCGAACTGGACCGCTACCTGCCGTTCCTGGCCACCACTCGCATCCTGATCGCCGCGGTGCGGGCCGGGGTCGGCCGGGAAACCGCGCACGAGGTCATCAAGGAACACGCTGTCGCCGTCGCACTGGACATGCGTGAGCGCGGGATGGAGCCCGACCTGCTCGACCGGCTCGCCGCCGACCCGCGGCTGCCACTGGACCGGGCCGCCCTGGAAGCCGCGCTGGCCGACAAGCAGGCATTCACCGGCGCCGCCGGCGCGCAGGTCGACGGAGTCGTCGCCGCCGTCGACGAACTCGTCAGCCGCTACCCGGAAGCCGCCAAGTACACCTCGGGCGCCATCTTGTGAGTTTGGCGGCCGACCTCACCGATCTGGACAACTTCGCTGCCGGATTCCCGCACGAGTTGTTCGCCGCGCACCGCCGCGAAGCCCCGGTGTACTGGCATCCGCCGACGGAACACACACCGGACGCCGAAGGCTTCTGGTCGGTGGCCACCCACGCCGAAACCCTTGCGGTACTGCGTGATGCGGAGACCTATTCGTCGGTGACCGGCGGAGATCGGCCCTACGGAGGCACCCTGCTGCAGGACCTGTCCATCGCCGGGCAGGTGCTCAACATGATGGACGACCCGCGACATGCCGAGATCCGTCGACTGGTCAGCTCCGGGCTCACCCCGCGGATGATCCGGCGGGTCGAAGACGATCTGCGCGCCCGCACCCGCCGGTTGCTCGACGGGATTGAGCCCGGTGTGGGGTTTGATTTCCTGGTCGACGTGGCCGCCGAGCTGCCGATGCAGATGATCTGCATCCTGCTGGGAGTGCCTGAATCCGAACGGCATTGGCTGTTCCAGGCGATCGAGCCGCAGTTCGACTTCGGCGGCTCGCGGTCGGCGGCCATGGCACAGTTGTCGGCCGAGGAGGCCGGCTCGCGGATGTACACCTACGGGTCCGAGTTGATCGCGGAGAAACGGGCCGAGCCGACTGACGACATGCTCTCGGTCGTGGCCAACGCAAAGCTGGACGACTCGCTGCTTCCCCTCTCTGAAGTGGAGCTGTACCTGTTCTTCAGCCTGCTGTTCAGCGCCGGTGCCGAGACCACGCGCAACGCCGTGGCGGGCGGGCTGCTGGCCCTGATCGAAAACCCTTCACAGATGGCGTTGTTGCGTGAGGATCTCACCGAACTGCCCACCGCGATCGAGGAGATGGTGCGCTGGACCTCGCCGTCACCGTCCAAACGCCGCACGGCGACCCGAGCGGTGACATTGGGCGGCTGCGACATCGAGCCCGGCCAGAAGGTCCAGGTCTGGGAAGGGTCGGCGAACCGGGACTCACTGGTGTTCTCCGATGCCGACACCTTCGACATCACCCGTAAGCCCAACCCGCACTTGGGTTTCGGCTACGGCATCCACTACTGCCTGGGCGCCAATCTGGCCCGGCTGGAGTTGCGGGTGCTGTACGAGGAACTGCTGTCCCGGTTTTCGTCGGCTCAGCTGGTCAAGCCCGTCGAATGGACCCGCAGCAACCGGCACACCGGCATCCGGCACATGGTCGTCGAGTTCGCCTAACCTCGGGACATGGACTCAGGCCAACATGACCATCTCCGAGTCTCAGACGCCGAACGCGCGAAGGTGGGGCACCTGCTCGAACGCGCGGTAGCCGAGGGCATGATCACGCTCGACGAATTCAGCGAGCGCTACGACGCGGCACTGGCCGCGCGCACCCGTGGCGAACTGTCAGCGGTCGTGGCGGACCTGCCGATGACGCTGCCGGCGGCACAGCTTCCGCCCGAGGAGCTGCGTGGCTGGATGTCGTCGATCGTGCGGCGCGGGCAATGGCGGGTGGCCCCCGCCCTGCATGTGAAAAGCCGGATGTGCAGCACCACGCTGGACTTCACCTCGGCGGTACTGCCTGGGCCGGTAGTCGAAGTCCTCCTCGACGATTACTGCAGCTCGACCGAGCTGATCGTGCCCGCATCGGCGACCGCAGATGTCAACGGCGTCAACGCTGTCGCAGGCAGCGCCACGGTCAAGGTGCGCAGCAGCCCGCCCTCAGATCAACTGCACCTCATCGTGCGCGGCCGCGTGCGGATGGGGTCGGTCACCGTGCGGCACCCGTTCGGAAGCTGGCTGCGGCGCCTGAGCGGCACTCGATAGCGAAACGGACCTCGGCGATCACCCGCTGCGGATACTCGGTCAGATCCAGCCAGGTGAACCGCAGCACCTGCCAGCCCGTCAACGCGATTTCGTTCTGCTTGACCCGGTCTTTCTGGAAATCCTCCTGATCACTGTGGAACGCCCAACCGTCGGTCTCGATCGCCAGCCTGTGAGCCGGAAAAGCCACGTCGATGACATACCGGCCGAGGCGGTAATTGGCCTTCCAGCCGGTGAGGCCGGCTTCTCTGAGCAGCTTGATCAGCAGCCGTTCGGCCGCCGAGCGCGCGCCGTCGGCGGCGGCGATGAGCAATATCCGGGCGGCGGGGGAGCCGTGCCGGCCCTTGTTCCGCAGATGCGCCCGCCACAGGTCACGCAGTTCGGTGTGGCGCTGCAGGGCAGAATCCATGAGCTTGGCGCCGCCGCCTCGGCGGGCGGCGGCCTCGACCACGGTCAGCGGTAGTGCGGTCACTCGCAGGCCCCTGCGTTCGATGACGTCCCGTGGGTCGAGGTCCCGCCTGCGAGCGCGGATGCCGGGCCGCCGCGAGTGGTTGCTCACCCTTGGAACGGTGACCTCGACATCGTCGGGGGCGTACTTGGTCACGCCGTGCCACCACGCGGCAGCCAGGCCACTGGCAGTCGCCCGCGGACCGAGTGACCAGACGGAGGCGCGGATCCTTGCGGCCTCGGTAAACGGGCGGTCGTCGGCGAAGTACACCCCGCGTGAACAGCGCAGCCAGCGTCCAGAGTGGACCCGCCGGTTCACTGCCTGCTGGCTCAGCCCTGCCTGTTTGGCTTGGGCCAAGGTGATCACCCCGTCCTGGTCTCGCAGAAAGTCCTCAAGCACATGCGTTTGGACGCGGTTGCGCCGTCAACCGGTTCCCACCCCAGTGATTTGTGCACGCGCACACACGCTCACCGAGTGTCCGGGTGCACAAATCACTGGATGCGGCGCCAACGCATGCCGGCCGAACGCAGCTCCAGGGCCGCCAGGCCGCGAATGGCCTGCTGATCTTGACTGCGCCACGCACCAACGGGGTCATCGGTCACCGCGGTCAGCTTGGCCAGCGGCCGGTTGGCCAGTGCCCGCAGCGCCAGCAGTTGTTCGCCGGCAGCCGTGGAGGCCAGGGTGATCGCGGTCCACTTGCGCCGGAAGAACCGCACCCGCAGATACAGCCACGGCATCATCACGAACAGGATCGGCGCGGCGGCCACCGCCAGGGCCAGCACCCAGGCCAGCCAGCTCGCCGTGCTGTCCAGGTTGGCGCCCGCCCCGGCGATGTCGAGGGCCGCTTCGCTGGCTGCGCGCAGCGGCTTGCTCAACGTGTCGCCGATCAGGGGAACGTTGTCGGTGCTGTCACCAGCGGAGCCCAGGTTGTCAGCAACCCCGTTGGCGCCGTTCTGGACCTGCCTGCCGACTTCGGCAATGGTCGCCACCGCGGAATGCACGGCCAACCCGACCAATATCCACACGGCGGTCCAGGTGATGACGGCCACGTCGCTGAACAACTGCGCCAACAAGCGGCCGGGTCTGGTGGCATAGGGCAGGTACCGCGATCTCATGAAACCGATCCCAACACATAGGCTGGCCCAATGCGCCCTGCTCTGTCCGACTACCAGCACCTGGCCAGCGGCAAAGTCCGCGAGTTGTACCGCATCGATGACGAGCACCTGCTGTTCGTGGCGACCGACCGCATCTCGGCCTACGACTACGTCCTCGACTCGCAGATCCCGGACAAGGGCCGGATCCTGACGGCGATGAGCGTGTTCTTCTTCGACCTGATCAGCGCGCCCAATCATCTGGCCGGGCCGCCGGACGACGAACGCATTCCCGCCGAGGTGCTGGGCCGTGCGCTGGTGGTGAAGCAGCTGAAGATGCTGCCGGTGGAATGTGTGGCCCGCGGTTATCTGACCGGCTCGGGCCTGCTCGACTACCAGGCCTCGGGTTCGGTGTGCGGTATCCCGCTGCCGCCGGGGCTGGGCGAGGCGAGCAAGTTCGACGAGCCGCTGTTCACCCCGGCCACCAAGGCCGACATCGGCGAGCATGACGAGAACATCTCGTTCGCCCATGTGATCGATCTGGTCGGGCCCCAGCTGGCCAACCAGTTGAAGGAACGCACGCTGCAGACCTACATCCAAGGTGCCGACCACGCGTTGACCCGGGGCATCATCATCGCCGACACCAAGTTCGAGTTCGGCGTCGACGACCACGGCAACGTGGTGCTGGCCGATGAGGTCTTCACCCCGGACTCGTCGCGGTACTGGCGCGCCGAGTCCTACCGGCAGGGCGTGGTCCAGGACAGCTTCGACAAGCAGTTCGTCCGCAACTGGCTGACCGGGCCGGACTCGGGCTGGGACCGCAAGGGTGATACCCCGCCCCCGCCGTTGCCCGAGGAGATCGTGGCCGCCACCCGCGACCGGTATATCGAGGCCTACGAACGGATTTCGGGCCTGCGCTTCGACGATTGGATCGGTGCATGAGCCAGTCCGTGCAGCCGCCGGTCGCCAAGCGCGGCAACCATCGCCGCGAGCACCACGGCGACGTGTTCATCGACCCCTACGAATGGTTGCGCGACAAGGACAACCCCGAGGTGATCGCGCACCTGGAGGCCGAGAACGCCTACACCGACGTCGCCACCGCCCACCTGGAGCCGTTGCGGCAGAAGATCTTCGACGAGATCAAGGCGCGCACCAAGGAGACCGATCTGTCGGTGCCGATGCGCCGGGCCGGCTGGTGGTACTACGCACGCAGCTTCGAGGGCAAGCAGTACGCGGTGCACTGCCGGTGCCCGATCGACGATGCCGACGACTGGACTCCGCCTGAGCTCGACGGTGACGCCGATATTCCCGGTGAGCAGGTTCTGCTCGACGAGAACATCGAGGCCGACGGTCACGAGTACTTCTCGCTGGGCGCGGCCACGGTGAGCCTGGACGGCAATATCCTGGCCTACTCCGTCGATGTCTTGGGCGACGAGCGATACACCTTGAAGTTCAAGGATTTACGCACCGGCGAGCTCTACGACGACACCATCACCGGGATCGGCGCCGGCGGCACCTGGGCGGCCGACAGTCGCACGCTGTACTACACGACGGTCGACGAGGCCTGGCGGCCCGATACCGTGTGGCGGCACCGGTTGGCATCGGGCCTGCCCGCCGAGAAGGTGTATCACGAACCCGACGAACGGTTCTGGGTCGCGATCGGCCGCAGCCGCAGCGACAAATACCTGTTCGTCGCGTCGGGCAGCGCCGTCACCACCGAGGTCCGCTATGTCGACGCGAACGATCCGACCGCCGAGCTCACCACGGTGTGGGAGCGCCGGGACCTGGTGGAGTACTCCGTCGAGCACGCGGTGGTCGGGGGCGAGGACCGGTTCCTGATCCTGCACAACGATGGTGCAGAGAACTTCATGCTGGTGGACGCCCCGGTCGACGACCCGAGCGATTTCCGCACCGTGATCGAGCACCGGTCGGACGTGCGCCTCGACGGGGTCGACGCGTTCGACGGTTTCCTGGTGATCAGTTACCGCAGTGAGGCATTGCCGAAGATGGCACTGTGGCCGCTGACCGCCGACGGGTACGGCAGGCGCGAGGAGCTGACCTTCGACTCTGAGCTGACCGCCGCGGGAATGGGTGGCAACCCGAACTGGTCCACCCCCAAGCTGCGCATCGGCGCGACGTCGTTCATCACCCCGGCACGGATCTACGACCTGGACCTGGCCACCGGTGAGCGCACCTTGCTGCGCGAGCAACCGGTGCTGGGTGGTTACCGGCCGGAAGACTATGTGGAGCGCCGGGATTGGGCGACCGCTTCCGATGGGACGCGGGTCCCCGTTTCGATCATCCACCGGGCCGGACTGCAGTTCCCGGCGCCGGCGCTGCTGTACGGCTACGGCGCCTACGAGTCGTGTGAGGACCCTCGGTTCTCGATCGCCC